>NZ_JACRVR010000027.1:0-41286 GCF_018811975.1 Acetobacter sp. P1H12_c
GGCGGCCCCTGTGCGGGGGCGCTGGGTTTCTGCCTGCTGGCGGCGGGGAAAGTTGCTGGCGATGGTCGCCAGTTCCATGAAGTTATCGGCCTGACGGCGCAGATCATCCCCGATCAGCGGCGGGGAAGAGCGCATGGAGGACACAACGGACACGCGGGTGCCCTGACGCTGCACGGCTTCCACCACGCGGCGGAAATCTGAATCGCCGGTAAAGAGAATGGCGTGATCAATATGCGGGGCCATCTCCATCATATCCACGGCAATCTCGATTTCCATGTTGCCTTTAACGCGGCGTTTTCCGGTGGAATCGGTAAATTCGCGTGCAGGTTTGGTGACGAGAAAATAACCGTTATAGGAGAGCCAGTCTGTCAGCGGCTTGAGGGGAGAATAATCTTCCGTATCCAGAATGGCGGCGTAATAATAAGCGCGAATGATGTGCGTTTTAGAGGTAAAGAAATCCAGCAGCTTTTTATAATCGACGTCAAAACCCAGACCGCGAGAGGTGGAGTAGAGACTTGAGCCATCAATGAAGAGGCAGGTTCTCTCTTCTTTTTTGAGATTCATTTGGATTTTTTCCTCTAAATAATACAGTGATACGTTTTGAATGTAGGTTAAAAATCTATCGCATTCAGGGATTTAAGGCTAAGCCTGCGCGGATTATACCGGTGTTCAGAAAAAAAGATACATTCACATGGCAAATATATCAGGTCTGACAAAAACTCCGGACGAGGCAAATACCGTCCTTATCGCGATAGGGGCAAATCTGCCTTATGCGGGGCAGGCGGCGCTGCAAACATGCCATCGGGTTGTGGCCGCATTGCGGCAGGTGCCCGGATTAACCGTCGAGGCGGTTTCCCACTGGTATGAAAGTGCTCCTGTGCCACCGTCAGGTCAACCTCCTTATATTAATGGTCTGGTCAGGGGGGTGGCCAGCATTGAGCCTGAGGCTCTGCTAAAGGCGCTTCAGACCATAGAAACGCAGTTCGGGCGGGAACGTTCCATCCCGAATGCGGCCCGCACGATTGATCTGGACCTGATCAGCTTTGGGGCACGGTGTCAGACTGACCCGTCTCTGACCCTCCCGCACCCCCGCGCGCAGGAGCGGGCTTTTGTGCTGCTGCCCCTGCGGGATGTGGCGCCGGACTGGGTGCATCCTGAAAGCGGAAAAACGCTGGCGGACCTCCTGCCGGGCGTTGCAGATCAGGAAATCCGGCGGATTCAGGAATGATTCAGGAATAAGGACTTCCTAGGGGTGGGGGGATGCGTTACAATGGTCCTTCTGAATTTTTTTGCTGAATTGTGTGGAGGCTCTTCGTAATGGCACGCGTCACTGTCGAAGACTGCGTTGAGAAAGTCCCGAACCGCTTTGAGCTGGTGCTGTACGCAGCCCAGCGCGCCCGTAATATCTCACGCGGTGAAGAGCTTACCATTGACCGGGATAATGACAAGAATCCGGTTGTCGCCCTGCGCGAAATTGCGGATGAAACTGTCAAACTGCCGGATCTGCGCAATGATCTGATCCGCTCTCAGGCGCGCGAGCCCGAGCCCGAGCCTGTGGATGAAGAAGTGCAGGATCTGGTTCCCACGGAACAGAATATCTTTGGTCTGCAGGAAGTCTCCCCGGAAGAGGAAGCTTCTGATGATGCCGGTGCGATTGAAGCCGCTCTCAGCGGGCGCGCACGGCGGTAAGAGCGTGTGACGCAGGCGGGGAGCGATAACAGAACCGGAATTCTGGTGCCTGAGGCAGGTGCTTCGGCTGGTTCTGCGCTCCTGCCTGGTGTGACGGGAGAAACTGCTCCCGTGCCGGTTGCCCCGGAACCGTCCGGGCGAGGCGATGTGACCTGTGACCGGCTGGTTAATATTGTGCGCGGCTACGCGCCCAATGCTGACCTTGAGAGTATCCGCCGCGCTTTTGAGGTGGCGAAAAAGGCTCATGAGAGCCAGCTCCGCGATAATGGTGACCCGTACATAACGCACCCGCTGGCGGTGGCGATGATTCTGGCTGGCTTCCGGCTGGATGTTCCGTCCATCGTCACCGCCCTGCTGCATGATACGATTGAAGATACCGGCGTTACGCAGGAGGAACTGCGGGCGCAGTTCGGCGCGACGGTGGCCGATCTGGTGGATGGCGTCACCAAGCTGACGCGGCTGGAACTCCAGTCCGACCGGACCAAACAGGCCGAAAATTTCCGCAAGCTTGTGCTGGCAATGTCCAAGGACATTCGCGTTCTGCTGGTCAAACTGGCAGACCGCCTGCACAACATGCGCACGCTACATTTTGTGGAGCGTGTGGACCGCCGCCAGCGCATTGCGCGGGAAACGCTCGATATCTATGCCCCCCTTGCCGAACGTATCGGTATGGACCGGGTCAAGACCGAGTTGCAGAACCTCTCCTTTGCGCAGCTTGAGCCGGAAGCAGATGCCACCATCCGCGCCCGCCTGAACTATCTGCGCGGGCAGGGTGCGGATGTGATTGAAGAGGTGCGGCGGGAACTGCTGCGCCTGTGTGAAGAGGCCGGGCTGAAAAACGTCCATGTCTCCGGGCGGGAAAAATCGCCATATTCCATCTGGGAGAAAATGCAGCGCCGGAACGTGGCGTTCGAGCAGTTGTCTGACATCATGGCCTTCCGCGTGGTGGTGGACACGCGCGAGGATTGTTACATGGCGCTCGGGGCTGTGCATGCGGCCTATCCCGTCATCGCCGGGCGTTTTAAGGACTATATTTCCACCCCCAAGGCCAACGGATATCAGAGCCTGCATACCGGGGTGACGCTGCGCTCCCCGCGGAACCAGAAGATTGAAGTGCAGATCCGTACCGAGGCGATGCATGACATTGCCGAAAACGGTGTGGCGGCGCACTGGGCCTACAAGGAAGGTGATGCCGGGAGCGAAGGCGGTATTACCGGCTTCCGTCGTCCCCGCTGGGTGCAGGATCTGCTGGAAATTCTGGAAGCGTCCTCCGCGCCGGATGAGTTTCTGGAAAACACCAAACTTGAACTCTATCAGGATCAGGTTTTCTGCTTCTCCCCCAAAGGCCAGCTTATTTCCCTGCCACGCGGGGCGACGGCGGTTGATTTTGCCTATGCCGTGCATAGTCAGATTGGGGATTCCTGCGTAGGCGCCAAGATCAACGGTCGCCTGATGCCGCTGCGGCATGAGTTGCAGAACGGGGATCAGGTCGAGATCATGACCGCGCGTGGCGGCGCGCCGTCTCCCTCGTGGGAACGGTTTGTCGTCACCGGCAAGGCGCGCGCGCGCATCCGCCGTTATGTCGCGGCCCAGCAGCGCCAGACCTATCTGGATAGCGGGCGCGCGGCACTGGCCAAGGCCTTCCGTCAGGAAGGGGTCGATGGTTCCGAAAAGGTTATTGAAACGACCCTCAAGGCGCTGAAGCAGAGTTCGCTTCAGGACCTGTATGTTGCTGTGGGCAACAATAATCTCGGGGCGCGGGATGTTGTGCATGCTGCTTATCCGGAACTGCGTCGCGCCACGCGGGCACCGCGTATGGTGGCGGGACTGCCGGGTGTTCTGGGTACGGCCGGGCCGCGCCCGCGGGCGACCAGTGGTGCCGGGAGCGGCCGGTCTGGTGGGGCTATTCCGCTGGTGGGGCTTGGCCCCGGCGTGGCCGTGCATTTTGCCGCCTGTTGCCATGCTCTGCCGGGGGACCGGATTGTGGGTGTGGTGGCAACCGGCAAAGGTGTGACCATTCACACCCGCACCTGCCCGACGCTGGAAAGTTTTGCCGCAACCCCCGAGCGTTTTCTGGATGTGGACTGGGATTATGACGCTATGGCCCGCTCCGGCAGCGGAGAACTGCGGGTGGGGCGCGTGACCATTGTGGCGGAAAATGAATCCGCCGTGCTGGCTGCGATTACCAACACCGTGTCCAAAGCGGATGCGTCTGTGGTTAATCTGAAAATTGTACACCGGCAGCTCGACTTCATGGAAATCCTTGTGGATGTGGAAGTGCGGGATCTGCGCCATCTGTCCTCGGTTATTGCGGCCCTCCGGGCGGCGCAGGGGATTTCTCAGGCGGACAGGGCACGGGCATGAGTGTCATTGCCGCCGGGATTGACCTGTGTGACATGCGCCGGATTGAGCGCGTGATTGAACAGTTTGGCGACCGCTTCCTCCAGCGTGTTTTTACGGCGACGGAGCGGGCGCGGGCGGACCGGAGGCACGGGCAGGCGCGGATTGGCGCCTATGCAAAACGCTGGGCCGCCAAGGAGGCCTGCGCCAAGGCGCTGGGCACAGGGTTTGCGCAGGGTGTGGCGCAAAGCCAGATCGGGGTGGAAAACCTGCCTTCTGGCCAGCCGACACTGGTGCTGACAGGTGCAGCCCTGCTCCGGTTGCAGCAGATCATGCCAGCCGGGCAGGTGCCGCATCTGGTGCTGAGCATGACGGATGAACATCCGTACGCGTTTGCCGAGGTCCTGATCTTGGGGCGTCCGGCTTGACATCGGGCAGGGGGCGCGGCTTGATCCCGCCGGTTTTTCTTTTCTTTCCTAATGACGCAGACAGGCGGTGCAGGACATGACCAACCCGAACCAGACTCCCACGGTATCAGGCGCAGGGGAGCCGGCAACACTCGGGCAGCTCGTGCTGGATTATGCCAGAACCATCATCGGGGTGGTGCTGGCGGTTACGCTGTTCCGCACCTTTCTGTTTGAAAGCTTTGTCATTCCGTCCGGCTCCATGATCCCGACCCTTCAGGTGGGGGATTACATCATGGTGTCCAAATACAGCTATGGGTATTCCCGTTTCTCCTTCCCGTTTTCGCCCAACCTGTTTCAGGGGCGGATCTGGGGCGCTGAGCCGCACAGGGGTGATGTGGCTGTGTTCCGTTTTACCAAAGATACCTCGGTTGATTACGTCAAACGGATTATCGGTCTGCCGGGTGACCATATCCGGGTGACGGAAGGGCATCTGTATCTGAATAATGAGCTGGTGCCCTGCCTTGCCCCGCACCCATACACGGCGATGGATGAATCCCGCGTGCCGATGGAAGGGGAGGCCTGCGAGGAGCAGCTTCCCGCCAGCGGCGGCAAAGGCGTTGTGGCGCATCAGGTGCTGAAGCTGATGGATGACGGCGCACAGAACAACACGCCGGATTACGTTGTGCCGCCGGGCTATTTCTTCGCCATGGGTGATAACCGGGATGATAGCGCGGATAGCCGCTTTATGGGTGATGGCCCGAAAGACCTTGGTTTTGTGCCCATGGAAAATCTGGTGGGCCATGCCGGGCGCGTGTTCTTCTCGGTAGAGTCCGCGCATCCGTTCTGGCAGGTCTGGTACTGGCCGGTGGAAATTCGCTGGGCCCGGATTTTCCGGAGCATCACGTGAAACGCCCTGCTGTTTTTGCCGGAGAAGCCTCTGCCGTCACCGCTTTGCAGGATCGGCTGGGCTATCAGTTTCGCAATCCGGCCCTGTTGCATGAGGCTCTGACCCATCGGTCCGCCGCGCACCAGAATGCTGGTGGCCGCCGCCGCCCGCAAAAGGCGCGTGGCATGGGCTCCAATGAACGTCTGGAATTTATCGGGGACCGCGTTCTGGGGTTGCTGATGGCGGAATGGCTGTTGGAACGCTATCCGGCAGAGCAGGAAGGGGCGCTCGGTTCCCGTCTGGCGCATCTGGTCTCCCGCGCCACGCTGGCTGAAATTGCCGAGCGGATTGATCTGCCCGCCAGTCTGGCGGTCGCCACGCATGAGGCCCGCGTGGGGGTGCAGAGCACCGCCAATGTGGTGGCCGATGCGCTGGAAGCCGTGCTGGGCGCGGTTTTTCTGGATGGAGGGCTGGACCCGGCCCGCGCCATTGTGCGCAAAGCCTGGAAGCCGATGCTGGATGCGCAGGCCCGCCCGCCCAAGGACCCGAAAACGGCCTTGCAGGAATGGGTTCTGGGGCGCGGGCAAAGCCTGCCGGTTTATGAGACAATCGGGGCCGATGGCCCCTCCCACGCGCCCTTGTTTGTGGTGCAGGTGACCGCTGGTGGCCGGAGTGGAGAAGGGCGGGCTGGTAACAAGCGCGCCGCCGAGAGTGCCGCGGCAGCGGATCTGCTTGAACAACTTGGAGGCCCGGATCATGGGTGAGACGACGCGCTGCGGCTTTGCAGCACTGGTGGGGGCGCCAAACGCCGGGAAATCCACGCTGCTGAACAAAATGGCGGGGGCTAAACTCTCCATTGTCAGCCCGAAGGCGCAGACAACCCGTGCCCGCGTGCTGGGGATTCTGATGCGCGGCTCCACGCAGATTCTGCTGGTGGATACGCCCGGCATTTTCCAGCCGCGCCGGATGCTGGACCGGGCGATGGTCGCTGCGGCATGGAGCGGTGCGGAAGATGCAGATATCACGCTGCTGCTGGTCGATGCTCGCTCTGGCCTGACGGACGCCGTTAACAGCATTATCGAGCGTCTGGCCAGCACAGGCCGCAAAGTCTGGCTGGTGCTGAACAAGACGGACCTTATCTCCCCCGAGCGCCTGCTGCCGCTGACGCAGGAGATTACGCAGAAGCTGGCGGTGGAGCACGTCTTTATGGTCAGTGCCCGCTCCGGCAGCGGTGTGGAGGATCTGCTGGACCGTCTGGCCGCAAGCCTGCCGGAAGGCCCGTATCTCTATCCGGAAGATGATCTGACGGACCTGCCCGACCGTCTGCTGGCGGCGGAACTGGTGCGGGAGCAGATTTTTCTGCAAACGCATGAGGAAGTGCCGTACGGCGCCACGGTTGAGACGGAAAGCTATAAAGAGCGCCCGGACGGTTCCGTGCGGATTGATGCCACCATTTATGTTGGCCGCGCCGGACATAAGGCGATTCTGATCGGGGAGCGGGGGCAGAAAATCCGCCAGATTGGTGAGCGCGCCCGTAAGCAGCTTTCCGGTCTTCTGGAACGGCCCTGCCACCTGTTCCTGAATGTCAAGGAGCGGTCCGGCTGGGATGAAGAGCGCGCCCGTCTGCGGGCCATTGGTCTGGATGATGTGCCATAAGGCGGCTCTGGCCGCTTGTAGCCGCGCGTCATGAAGGATAAGAGAAGGGCGACTTGTCCCGCCCCCTGTCTGGAGGCGGGGCCTTTTTCAGACGATCTGCGTGATTGAGGGCCAATGACTGCTTCCACTGGCGAGATGCCACCCCGTAAACGCGTATTGCTCAAAGTTTCCGGTGAGGCCCTGATGGGGTCAGGCGCTTATGGCGTCGATCAGCAGACGGTTGAGCGTATTGCCGCTGATGTTGCCGAGGTTGTGCGCAGCGGGTGGGAAGTCTGCCTTGTTGTGGGCGGTGGCAATATCTTCCGCGGTCTGGCCGCGGCGGCCAAGGGGATGGACCGCGCGCAGGGTGATTATGCCGGGATGCTGGCAACCGTGATCAACGCCCTGCTGTTGCAGAACGCGCTGGAAGGGCAGGACCTGCCGACGCGGGTGATGTCCGCCATCGGTATGTCCGCCATTGCTGAACCCTATATCCGCCGCCGCGCTGTGCGGCATATGGAAAAAGGCCGCGTGGTGATTTTTGCCGCAGGCACAGGCAACCCCTTCTTCACCACCGATACGGCCGCCGCCCTGCGCGCTGCGGAAATGGAATGTGACGTGCTGCTGAAAGGCACGCAGGTGGACGGCGTTTATTCGGCTGACCCCAAGCATGACCCGTCTGCCGTGCGGTATGAAGAGCTGACCTATATGGATGTGCTCTCCAACCAGCTCAGCGTGATGGATGCCGCCGCCATCAGTCTGGCGCGCGAAAATCGTCTGCCGATTATTGTGTTCAATATTGGTGAGCCGGGGTCCTTCCCGCGCGTGATGCGTGGAGAAGGCCCGTTTACGCGGATTATTGAAACCGCGTAAACCGAACGGAATGCCTTGTCCGGCGCGTTCTGCCGCCGGATATTAGTGTTAAGAGTGATGAGGCGGGCCTGCGGGTCCGTCCGGGAAACGGGAGAAAGACCGTGTCTGATCTGAATGCCCTTCTGGATGACCTGACGCGCCGCATGGATGGCGCGCTGGAAAGCCTGCGCCGTGACTTTGCGGGCCTGCGTTCTGGCCGCGCCAGCCCGGCTCTGCTGGAGCCGGTGCGCGTGGAAGCTTATGGTGGTGAAGTGCCGCTGACGCAGGTTGGCTCCATTGCCGTGCCGGAAGCCCGCATGATTACCGTGCAGGTGTGGGACCGCGTGCTGGTCGGGGCTGTTGAACGCGCTATTCGTGACGCAGGGCTGGGCCTGAACCCGGCTTCTGACGGCCAGCTGATCCGCGTGCCGATCCCGCAGCTGACGGAAGAACGCCGCCATGAACTGGCAAAGGCCGCTGCCCGCTATGCTGAAGGTGCCAAGATTGCTGCCCGTGGCGTGCGGCGTGACGGCATGGATAAAGCCAAGGCGTTTGAGAAAAAGAGTGAGATCAGTCAGGATGACGTCAAGACCTGGTCTGACGCTATCCAGAAGCTCACGGACCAGTATGTGAAAAAAATTGACGACATGCTGGCTGACAAAGATCGCGAGATTAAGCAGGTCTGACGCGCGTGGCGTCGGGATTCCTCTCTCTGGCCCGTGGTGGTGAAGCCGTGCCGACAAAATCATCCGGGACTGTAGACAGGAAATCTGTCGTCCCCGCGCATGTTGCCATTATTATGGATGGCAACGGCCGCTGGGCGCTGGAGAGAGGTCTGCCGCGTCTGGCCGGGCACAAAGCGGGGGCGGAAGCGGTTTCACGCTGCCTGCGTGCCGCGATCAATCGTGGTGTAAAATATCTCACGCTCTATGCGTTTTCTTCAGAAAACTGGTCACGCGAGCCTGCTGAGGTCGCGGATCTGACCAGCCTTCTGCGGTATTATCTGCGGCATAAAGTGGCGGAACTGCACCGGGAAGATGTGCGTATCCGCTTTATCGGGGATCTGGCGCGGTTTGACGTCAGCCTGCGGGAAGAACTGGCGCGTGCGGAATCCCTTACACGGGATAACGGGCGGCTTACCCTGCTTCTGGCGCTCTCCTATGGCGGGCGTGGCGATATTGTGCAGGCTGCCCGGCGGCTTGCGCAGTCTGTGCAGCAAGGTGACCTCAAGCCCGAACAGATTGATGAAACCCTGTTTGCGGACAAGCTGTGGACCGCTGGCGTGCCAGACCCGGATGTGGTGGTGCGGACCAGCGGGGAGTTCCGGCTGTCCAACTTCCTGCTGTGGCAGAGTGCTTACGCGGAACTCGTTTTTCTCGATATTTTCTGGCCCGACTTTAATGAAGGGCATTTTGCGACCGTGCTGGAGGCCTATGCCCGCCGGGAGCGCCGGTTTGGCGCGAGGCCCTCTGCGTCATGAGCCAGCCTGATGCTTCTGCGTGGAGAGACCTGCGCACGCGCCTGATGTCCGCCTGCGTGCTGGTTCTGGTGGCCGGGCTGTGCATCGGCATGGGTGGCATCCTTTATGATCTTCTCATTCTGGGCGTGATGGGCGGCATGGCGGCGGAAGCGGCTCTGCTGTTCAGGCTTTCCCCCCGATCATGGCGGGGCATCGTGTATGTGCTGTGGGCCATCGGGGCCGGGCTGGCGGCGGTTACGGGCCGGTGGGAGGCCTTTCCGGTTTTCTGCCTTTCTTCCATCATATTCGGGGCGCAGTTATGCGCGGTGATGTGCGTGATTGTGCTGGCGGGCACGGCTCTCGTCTGGCTGCGGCTGGAAAGCGTATGGCCGGTGCTGTTTGTGGTGGCAGTTGTGGTGGCGAGTGACACCACGGCGTACCTGACCGGCAGGCTGATGGGTGGCCCCAAACTGGCACCGCGTATTTCCCCCGGCAAAACATGGTCAGGCTCGGCGGGTGGTCTGGTGGGCGCTGTGGTGTGCGGCTGCGTGATCGCGGCTCTTTCCGGGCAGGGCGGTGTGGCAACCGCTGCGTTCTGGGGCGCGGTGCTGGGTGTTGTGGCGCAGGCGGGTGATCTGGCGGAAAGTGCCATGAAGCGCGCGCTGGGTGTCAAGGATTCCGGCACGCTGTTGCCGGGGCACGGCGGGTTGCTGGACCGGTTTGATGGTCTTGTCGTCGCCGCACCGGCTGCGGCTCTGATCTCATTATGTGTGGCGGCTCCGGCTCCGTTCTGGACGGCAGGGGCACACGCTGTTTTCGCTTTTCTGGCAGGAAAAATGCCGGGGTGAGTCTCAACAGGCGGCAGGCTTTTATCAGGCCATGCCGCCTTTGTCTGGTTTGGAAGAGGGCGCATGAGAACCGTTACCGTTCTGGGAAGCACAGGCAGCATTGGCTGCTCAACCGTGGATCTGCTGGAGCAGGCGCGTGACCAGTTCCGGGTGCGGGCGCTGGTAGGCGGCAGCAACGCCGCCAAACTGGCGGAGCAGGCAAAAAGCCTGAAGGCCGAACTGGCTGTTGTGGCCGATGAAAAGGCGTTTGAAGAACTGCGCACGCTTCTGGCTGGCAGCGGCACCGAGGTTGCCTGCGGCCGTGCGGCTGTGATTGCCGCTGCTGGCTTGCCAGCAGACTGGACAATGGCGGCTATCACCGGGGCCGCCGGGCTGGAGCCGACGCTGGCGGCTGTCAAAAACGGCAAATCCATTGCGCTGGCCAACAAGGAAGCTCTGGTGTGCGCCGGGGATGTCATGCTCCGTGCTGTAGCGGATGCCGGAGCCACGCTGCTGCCGGTAGATTCCGAGCATAACGCCATTGCGCAGGCTATGGCGGACAAGCAGGCGGATCAGGTTGCCAAAATCATCCTCACGGCGTCCGGCGGCCCGTTCCGCAAAGCGTCTCTGGAGGAGATGGAAGCCGCGACCCCGGCACAGGCGCTCAAGCACCCGACATGGAGCATGGGGGCAAAAATCAGCATTGATTCCGCAACCATGTTCAATAAAGGGCTGGAAGTGATTGAGGCCGCCCGCATTTTCGGCCTGACGGAAGACCGCATTGATGTGCTGGTACACCCGCAGTCTGTGGTGCATGGGCTGGTCCAATATACGGATGGCAGCCTGATTGCGCAGATGGGGTCTGCGGATATGCGGATCCCCATTGCACATACGCTGGCCTGGCCGAAGCGCATGGCAACGACCTCCAGCCATCTGGATCTCGCGGCCTTTGCCACGCTCGAATTCAGCGCGCCGGACATGGTGCGTTTCCCGGCGCTGCGTCTGGCGCGGGAAGCCCTGCGGAGCGGCGGCGCTGCCCCGGCCATTCTGTCCGCGGCTAATGAAATTGCGGTTGAAGCGTTCCTGAAGGAACAGATCGGCTTTCTGGACATTGCCCGTGTGGTTGAGCAGACCATGACGGCGCTCGGCGCACCCCCGGCGGATACGCTGGAGGCCGTGCTGCACTGGGATGCCGAGGCCCGTAAAGCGGCCCGCAGCCATACTCTTGCCCTGGCGGCTTGAGAAAACAGCTCTCTGAGCCGATATCCGGATAATCATGATACACGAATACCTGCGTACCCTTATCTCCTTTGCCTTTGTGCTCGGCGTGCTCGTGACCATTCATGAGCTTGGGCATTATCTGGCCGCGCGCTGGCGGGGGGTGCATGTGGAAGTGTTCTCTCTGGGGTTTGGCCCGGCCCTGTTCCGCTGGCATGACCGCAGCGGCACGGAATGGCGCGTCTGCCCTATCCCTCTGGGGGGCTATGTTCGCCCGCACGGGTTTGAAGACCCGGAGGACGCAACGGAAGAGCAGAAAGCTGCGTGGATTCCGGGGCGGACCTTCCATGATAAATCCGTCTGGTCACGGGCGATCGTGATTGTCGCGGGGCCGGTGTTTAACTTCCTGCTGGCGATTGTGCTGTTTACCATCATTTTTGCCTCGGTCGGCCAGCCGACGGTGCGCAATGAGATTGCGTCCGTCGTGCCCGGCGGGGCCGCCGCGACGGCAGGCGTGCAGCCCGGTGACGTGATCCGCAGAATCGGCACGCATGACGTCACGGACGTTCAGGATGTGCAGACGACCGTCACGGGGGAAGCCGGGGCTAAAACCACCCTCACGGTGCGCCGCGCGGGGCAGGACGTGGACCTGCCGGTGACAATCGGAACCGCAGCGGAGTCGTCCTCAGCGCAGCCGCATGGCCAGCTTGGCGTGATGTTTGCAACCGAGGCCGGCAAGCCGCTTTCCGTGCCGTCTGCCGTTGTGGCTGGCGTCAGGGCGACGTGGACCACATCCGTCCAGACACTGGACGGCGTGTGGCAAATTCTCACCGGCCGTCATACAGCCAAGGATCTGGGCGGCCCGCTCAAGATCGCGCAGCTCTCGGGGCAGGTGGCGCAGTATGGTTTTGCCAGCCTGCTTTCGTTCATGGCTTTGCTTTCTGTTAATCTGGGTCTAATAAATCTGTTCCCGGTGCCGCTTCTTGATGGCGGACGTCTGGTTTTTTATGCCATAGAGGCAGTAAGAGGGCGTCCGGTTTCAAAGCGTATTCAGGAAATCAGTTTTCAGGCTGGTTTCGCGCTTCTGGCTGGCCTGTTCTTGTTTTCGACGTTTAATGATCTGTCTGGTTTCGGATTGTTTAAGTGGATTGCATCGCTCGTAAGCTGAATTACAGTCGGGCTGGAACGGAAGAACTTGCGTGACACGGGTTATATCGGATACGTCCCCCTGCGGGCGACAGAACAACAGGGGAAGGTCTCCTGAGATGGGAACGACCCGGATGGAGGATGGCAAATCTTGACGGGTAAGCGTTCAGCCCTTTTTGTTTCTGTCTGCGTGCTGCCTTTCTTTCTGACGGAAGGAAAGGTCGCGCGCGCTGCGGCTGCGGATGATGGCGCACAGGCGCCTGCCTCCGTCTCTGCGCGGCAGGCCAGACTCTCGGCATCCACCTCTGCTCTGTCGGGACATTCCGGTGGGGTGATTGAAGATATTACGGTCTCCGGGAATACCCGTATCGAGACCAATACCGTGCTGTCCTACATGGTGGTGCGGCCGGGAGATTCGTTCAGTCAGGAAGACCTGAACCGCTCCCTGAAAACGCTTTACGCCACGGGTCTGTTCAAGGATGTCTCCATGCGGCGTGAGGGGGGGATCCTCCATGTGCGTCTGGTGGAAAACCCGATCGTCAACCGCATTGTGTTTGAAGGCAACCACGCCGCGAAGGATGAAGACCTGCGGAAGGTTATCGCCCTGCGTCCGCGTGCTGTGTATTCAGCAGAAACAACGGCGGATGACCGGCAGAAGATTCTGGACGTCTACGCCCAGAAGGCCCGTTACGCCGCTGTGGTGACGCCCCAGATTGTCCGTCTGGCGCATAACCGTGTGGACGTTGTCTTCCAGATCAATGAAGGTCCGCAGACGCTGATCCGCAAGATCAGCTTTGTCGGCAACAAAGCCTATTCGGAAGCGCGTCTGGCCGGGGTGGTCTCCTCCAAGGAAACCGCATGGTACCGGTTCTTCTCCTCTTCTGATGAGTACAACCCGGACCGTCTGAAATATGATGCCGAGTTGCTGCGCCGTTTCTATCTGGCCAATGGCTATGTTGATTTTGACGTCAAGAACGCTACGGGTGAACTCTCTCCGGACCGCAAATCCTTCTACGTGACCTTCACGATGAATGAGGGTATTCGCTACCGTCTGGGGAAGGTGGATATCCGGTCCAGCCTGCGCCATGTTCCGGCAAAGTCCCTGCGTAAATATGTCGAGCTGTTTGCCCATCAGTGGTACGACGGTAAGGCCGTGCAGGATAACGCGACGGATATGGAGGAAATTCTTCAGGCACAGGGCCATCCGTTTGCGATGGTGCGCCCGGAAATTGCCCGTAACCCGGAAAAGCATACCGTCAACCTGCTGTTTGATGTGAGCGAAGGCCCGCGCCGGTATATTGAGCGGATTGACGTGAACGGAAACACCGTCACGCAGGATAACGTGATCCGTCGCCAGTTGCCGTTTGCGGAGGGTGACCCGTACACTCCCAGCTACAAGAAATATGCCAAGCAAAGTCTGGAAGATCTCGGATTTTTCAAAAGCGTTTCGCTGGATGAAAATCAGGGGTCTGCGCAGGACCGTACCAACGTGTCTGTCAACGTGACGGAAAAGCCGACGGGTGAATTCTCGCTGGGTGGCGGGTACTCAACCGACGTTGGCGTGCTGGGCAATATCGGCCTGAAGCAGCATAACCTGCTCGGCTCAGGTGTGGATGCCGGTCTGTCCGGTACCATGTCTATGTGGCAGAAGCAGGCGGATTTCTCCGTGACTGATCCGGCCTTCCTGAGCCGCAACATGGTGGCGGGGATTGACCTGTTCGGGATTGAGAACAAATACCAGACCTATCAGAACTATTCAGAAAGCCGTTACGGTCTCACCCTGCGTATGGGGTATGCCTATAACCGCTATCTGTCCCAGTCCTGGAGCTACACCCTGATGCGCCGTAACGTCGGCAATACATGGGATGAATCTTCATGGTATGTTCTGGACAATAAAGGGGCAACCACGCTCTCCCAGCTCAGCACCAATCTTGTCTATGATACGCGCGACAATCACATGGTGCCGCATAGCGGCTATATGGTGTCTGTCGGGGGTGATTTTGCTGGTATCGGCGGGAACTCGCGGTATGTCCGTGGCAAGGTGAATGGCGCGTACTATATTCCGCTGGATGACCTGACCAACAGTCATGAATGGACGGTCGCGCTGCGGGCTGGCATGGGCTACATGACCGACTGGGGCGACGGCAAGAAAAGCATCATTGATAACTTCTATCTGGGCGGTAACAATCTGCGAGGCTTCCTCGACGGTGGTGCCGGGCCGCGAAGCATCGGTTATTACGGGCATGCCTCGGAAGATCTGATTGGTGGCCGCTTTATGTATACGGCGTCTGCCCAGCTGAACTTTCCCATCCCGTTCCTGTCTGACATGGGCGTGAAGGGGCGTGCATTTGTTGACTCCGGGAGCGTCGCCGGCTTGCGCGTCCAGCGGAATATTATCAATCCTTACACAAATAAGCAGGACGTAAGCGGTAACACCTTGCGGCCGCGTGTCAGTGCCGGTGCGGGTTTCTCATGGAAAAGCCCCTTCGGTCTGCTGAATATCGATCTGGGCGTGCCCGTTATGCGTAGCCATAATGACCGCACGCAGCTCCTTCGCTTTGGCTTCGGCCAGCAATTCTGAGGTAATGATGCCTAACTTTAACAGAACAGCCGCTCTTTCTGCGGCTCTCCTGTCAATTTCCGTTGCGCTGGCTCCGTCCGCCATGGCTCAGAACGCGGGCGGCGGCTGGTTTGTGCCCAAAGCGGCTCAGCAGCCTGCTCCTCCGGCGGCACATACCCAGCATCGGGCACCGTCTCCTGTCCAGTTGCCAGCACCTCCGGCTGATAGCAGCGAAGCAGACCAGCAGCAGACCCCGCCGGTCCTGCCGCTGCCGCCCATTCCGTCCATGCAGGATCTGCCGAAGGGTGTCGCTCCGCCGCCGACCGTTATTGGCGTGATCAGCGTGTCCGGTGTCATGCGTCAGTCTACCGCTGCCATGCAGGTGGAGCGTACTCTGGGTGGCCGCCGTGATGCGCTGGCGCAGGACCTGCAGAAAGAGCAGGCAGGCTGGCGGAATGAGCAGCAGAACCTGCAGGCTCAGGCGAAAACCATGACGTCTGACCAGATTCAGAACCGGGAACGCAGCCTGCAGAACCGCGTGATGAAGGCGCAGCACGACTTCCGCAACCGCAACCGGATCATTCAGGAAGCGGCGCAGGTGTCTCTGGGTCAGATCGAGCGTGAGCTGGTTCAGGTCATTCAGAAAGTGGCGGCAGCCCATGGCATGAATCTGGTGCTGCATAGCGAACAGATTGCCCTGCATGTTGACGGGCAGGACATTACGAACGAAGTGGCCAAGCAGCTCAACAGCGTGCTGCCGTCCGTGTTTATTCCGGATGCTAATGTAGACCCGGAAGAGCTGGCAAAATCCGGCAAGATGCCGACCACGGCAGATGCGGATCAGGATGCCCCGGCAACGGGTCCGGCTCCTGCTGTCGCTCCTGCGGCTCCGGCCGCCGCTCCGGCTGCGCATAAGTAAGGATGGCCAGCACGCAGGCGTCTTCCGGGCCAGCCGACCCCCGGTTTTTTACACGGTCTGGTCCGTTTGACGGGCAGGCTCTGGCTGATGCAGCCGGAGCCACGCTGGTTCCGCCGCGTGAAGGCGGATTTCCCGAGGCTGGCTACGCTGGCATTGCCCCGCTTCAGGTCGCGGGGCCGGGGGATGTCAGTTTTCTTGATAATCGCCGCTACGCGCCTCTGCTGGAAGGCACAAAAGCCGGTCTGGTGATTGTGGCTCCGGCGTTTGCGGATAAGGTTCCGGCGCATTCCGCCGCGCTGGTGTCCGCAACGCCGTATCTGGCATGGTCCCGCGTTGCGCGGCTGTTTCACCCCAAAGCTCCCGCGCAGCCGGGTATTCACCCCCTCGCAGTGGTTGATGCCAGTGCCGTGGTGGACCCGTCAGCTGAAATCGGCCCGTTTGTGGTGATTGGCGCACGGGCTGACATTGGCCCCCGCTGCATCATCAATTCTCACTGTGTGGTGGGTGAGGGCGTGGTGCTGGGTGCGGATTGCCGCATTGGCTGCCATGTCACCCTGTCTCACGCAACACTGGGTGAGCGTGTGATTATTCTGCCGGGTGCGCGCATCGGGCAGGATGGCTTCGGGTTTGCCGTGGGGCCGAACGGGTTTGAAACCGTGCCGCAGCTTGGGCAGGTGGTGCTGGAACATGATGTTGAGATCGGGGCAAACACCACGATTGATCGCGGTTCCGTTAATGATACCGTGATTGGTGCGGGCTCACGGCTCGACAATCTGGTTCAGATCGGCCACAACGCCCGGCTTGGGCGGTGTTGCATTGTGGTGTCTCAGGCCGGGATTTCCGGCTCCACGGTGCTGGAAGACTATGTGACTGTCGCAGCGCAGGCAGGCCTTATCGGGCATATCCGTATTGGGGCCAAGGCGCGTATTGGAGCACAGTGCGGCGTGATGTCCGATGTGGAGGGCGGCGCTGATGTGATTGGCAGTCCGGCCATGCCGTTCCGGGAGTTTTTCCGGAATGTTGCGGTGTTGCGCAAGCTGTCCAAAAAAGCGTCTGGACCGGCAGAAGGCGGTTCGGGCAAGGGTTGAACAGGTACCGGGCGCTGTCCGGCTGAAAAAGGTGGTCCAGGGGACGTGGAGACGAAACAAGAATCGCAGCAGGACGTTCAGACAATCGATGCGATTGACGTCACGCGCATTATGCAGGCGATTCCGCACAGATATCCTTTCCTTCTTATCGACCGGATGGTGGATATCAGACTGGGGGAAGAGGCAACCGGCATTAAGAATGTCTCGGTCAACGAGCCGTTCTTCCCCGGTCATTTCCCTGTGCGGCCCGTTATGCCCGGTGTTCTGATTGTAGAAGCCATGGCGCAGACAGCAGCAACGCTGGTGGTGCTGACGCTTGGCAAGGCTTTTGAGGGCAAGGTTGTCTATTTCATGACAATCGAAAACGCCAAGTTCCGCAGACCTGTGGAGCCGGGTGACCAGTTGCGCATCCATGTTGTGAAGGAACGCCACCGCGCCAATGTGTGGAAGTTCCGTGGCGTTGCCAAAGTGGATGGGGTTTCCGTCGCGGAAGCAACATTCAGCGCCATGATCATGGGTTGAGTCCCGCATTATTTTTAAGATAAGTGTTACAAAATATCCTGATCTGCCCGGAAAACGCCTGTTTTCTGAGGCAGATAGTCCCGCGTAATGCGTTGTACTCTGCGGGATGCAAACAGGTGAAAGAGGAGTGGAACTGGTGCATGCAGTAGGAGAAAACGGGGGGGCGCGTGTTCACCCTACCGCCATTGTTGCACCAGAGGCTCGGCTTGGGCGTGGCGTGGTAATCGGACCCTGGTGTTCGGTCGGCCCCCATGTGGTGATTGAAGACAACGTGGAACTGATTTCTCACGTTGTGGTGGATGGCCATACGCGGCTGGGTGCGGGGTCACGCTATTTCCCGTTCAGCACCATCGGCATGGCCCCGCAGGATCTCAAATATAAAGGTGAGCCGACCCGGTGTGAGGTGGGTGCCCGCACGGTGGTGCGTGAGCATGTGACCATCCATCGTGGCACCGCCGTGGGCACGGGCCTGACGCATATTGGTGACGATGTGCTGATTATGGCCAACGCCCATGTGGCGCATGACTGCACGCTCGGGAACCGGGTGATTATCGTCAATAACGTCGTCATGGGTGGCCATGTGACAATTGAGGATGATGCGCGGGTCATGGGCTCTGCCGCCATCCACCAGTTTGTCCGTATTGGCCATGCGGCTCTTGTGGGCGGTGTGGCCGGTGTGGAAGCGGACGTTATCCCCTACGGCAGCGTACTGGGGAACCGCGCGCGGCTTGTGGGCCTGCACTGGATCTGGCTGCGCCGGAACGGCGTGCAGTCCGCGGAAATCCACCGGATGCGCAAGGCGTTCCTCACGCTGTATCCGAAAGGTGTGTGCGAGGAAGGGCCGTTTGCGGCGCGTCTGGAAGTGATGCGGCGTGAGTTTGGGGATGAACCCCGCGTGCGTGAAATTCTTGCTTTTATTGATGCTCCCAGCCGCCGTGGCCTTGTCCGTGTGGCGCGTGGAGACTTCAGCACGGCGGAAACCGAAGGCGCGTGAGCGCGCAGCCCGGCGCAGTTGGTATTCTGGCCGGGGGCGGTCCGCTTCCCGCACGCGTTGCCGAGGCCGCAGCGGCAGCCGGGCGGCCGGTTTTTATTCTTGGATTTGATGGATTTGCGGAGCCAGAGGTGATCAGCCCCTGGCCGCACCAGTTTGTGCGCCTTGGCGCTGCGGGGCACATGCTGTCTCTTCTGCGGGAGCATGGCTGCACGGATCTGGTGCTGATTGGCCCTATCCGTCGTCCGTCCCTGCGCAGCCTGTACCCGGATGCGGAAGGGGCGCGTATTCTCGCCCGGCTGGGGCGCGCGCTGTTTGCGGGAGACGATGGGCTTCTGGCGGCTCTGGTGCGTATTCTGGGCGAGGAAGGGTTCTGTGTCCGGGGTGCGCATGAATTTCTGGCGCACGCCGTCGTACCCCCGGGTATTCTGGGCGCGGTTGCGCCGGATGATCAGGCTCAGGCGGATATCAGCCGCGGGATTGAGGTTGTGCACGCGCTGGGCCGGATGGATATCGGGCAGGGCTGTGTGGTGCAGAATGGTCTGGTGCTGGCTGTGGAAGCCATGGAGGGCACGGACCGAATGCTGGCGCGCGCCGGAGAGTGCCGACAGCCAGGCGAGGGTGGTGTGCTGGTCAAGCTGCTCAAGCCCGGGCAGGACAAGCGGGCGGATATGCCCACCATTGGCCCTGCGACGGTGCGCAACGCGCATCTGGCGGGCCTGCGTGGGATTGCGTTTGAGGCAGGCCATACTTTGCTGACAGACCGCGAGGCCTGTGTGCGGGAGGCGGATCAGGCAGGATTATTCCTGATTGCGGTAACGCCGGAGCCTCTCGCGCGCTAAAAACAAGAGCGAAACAGAGGAGACGCAGCGCGATGGTACGCTATTTGCACACTATGGTCCGGGTGAAAAATCTGGATGACAGCATCGCTTTCTATAAACTTCTGGGGATGCATGAACTGCGGCGGCGCGAGGTGCCGGACGGCCAGTATACGCTCGTTTTTATCGGCTATGCTGACAATGCCGCCGGTGAGGCCGAGATTGAGTTGACCTATAACTGGGGCAAGGATGACGGCTATGACGTCGGCACCGGTTTCGGGCATTTTGCCGTCGGTGTGCCGGACGTCGCGGCTGCGGTGGAGCAGGTGCGGGCCGGGGGCGGCAAGGTTACGCGGGAAGCAGGCCCCGTGAAGTTCGGCACATCCGTCATTGCCTTTGTGGAAGACCCGGACGGTTATAAAATCGAACTGATCCAGCGCCCCGGCTAACTCCGCGCAGCGATGCGCGGTTTCAGGACTGCGGTTTCTGCTTCAGGCGGAGCAGAGCGCGGTCCAGAGACTCGTCTATGGTTTTGACGGCTTTGAGCACCAGAGGGTCCGTGCTGGTGCCAAGCTGCTCGGCTGCGAGCTTGGCCGGGGAGAGAATATTCCGGATATCGTGCCGCAGCTTTGGGTCAGCGTCCGTTGCTGCGGGAGCAGGGGCTGTGTCCGCCACAGGAGCCGGCTGAGCCTGTGTGACTGAAGGCTGTGAGAGCAGCGTGGGCGTGAGGGGCGCAGACGGGGGTGCTGTAACTGCAACCGGTGTTATGGAAGCGTTCTGCCGCGAGTCTGCGGGCTGACTGTGGGCCGGATGGCGCGAATTAGCCAGAGCAGACGTCCTGAAACGGGTGCCGAGCCACGCCCCGATCCCGGCTGTCAGCGCAACAGGCAGCAGCCCCGCAGGGAAGGAAAGACCGAGCAGCCCTGCGGTCAAAGCGCCGAGGAGCGGCAGGCAGAAGAGAAGCAGCACGATGCTGAGGGGGGATTGAGAGGTGCTCATGGAGGACCAGCCCTTCTTTTTGTCGGAACAGAGTGTGCCGGGACTCTGCCGATATGATTGACGTTCTCCTTTCTGAACATTATAAGCCGCCCCTTCAAGACAGGTGGCTCTGGGCTGCCTGCATATCTGTATCAATGAAGGGAGTGCTGCAATGAAGCGCACTTATCAGCCGTCCCGGCTCGTCCGTAAGCGTCGTCATGGTTTCCGCGCACGTATGGCAACTGTTGGTGGCCGCAAGGTTATTGCCAACCGTCGTTCCAAAGGCCGTAAGCGTCTCTCCGCTTAAGCTTTTTATGGCTTACGGGCATCATGCAGCAGCGTGAGAGTCTGGAGGGAGCGGGGGCTGAGCCCGTTCGTTCCCAACGCCTAAAAAAGCGGAAAGAGTTTCTCTTTCTGGCCGCGCGTGGGCGTAAGGCGCCCGTGCGGGGGCTGGTGCTCCAGCTTTTTCAGCGGGCCGACTCCAACGCACCGCGCGTTGGGTTTACCGTTACAAAAAAAGTTGGAAACTCTGTGGTTCGCAACCGCGCCCGCCGAAGGCTGCGCGAGGTTGTCCGCATTGTGGAAACTGAAACACCTCTTAACGGCCTTGATCTGGTTCTGATTGGCCGCGCTGCAACCCTGAACCGCTCTTTTGTGGATCTGGTGGCAGATTTTCGCAAAGCCTTGCAGCAGTGTCTTTCTCAGGCTGACCGGAGCGCAAAGCCCGGCCATAAGTGAGATTTCTGCCTGCCTGACAGGGCAGGAAGATGCTTTCCCGGCTTGCATTCCTGCTCATCCTGCGCTGGAAACCAGAGTGCCGTGAAGACTCCGTGTTTCACGGTTGAATTATCTGTTCCGTTTCGTGCAGGGGGGCCAGCAGGCCAGCAATGGATACAAGACGTCTGATACTGGCAACACTGCTGTCAGCCGCGGTTCTTCTCGGGTTTGATTATTTCTTCCCGCAGGCGCCCAAAGCTCCTGTTACGCAGCAGACAACGCAAAGTGTTTCTGCGCCGCCGTCTGGTGCCGCGCAGCCTTCTCCCGCAGCCTCGGCGCAAGCTGCGGCCGATCCAGCCAGTGAGGCCAGCGGGCCTGAGACGCATCTGGCGATTGATGCCCCTGCCGTGCAGGGTTCCATCAATCTGCGCGGTGCGCGGCTAGATGATCTGGTCCTCAAAAAATATCGGGAAACGGTCAAGCCGGACAGCCCGGACGTGCGTGTGCTGTCTCAGGACGCAAGTACGCGGCCGGACTATATTGATTTCGGGTGGCGCGCGCCGTCCGACGTTTCCGTGCGTCTGCCCGATTCCCATACGTTGTGGAAGGCAGACAGCGCAAAGCTGGATTCCACGCATCCCGTCACCCTCTCATGGGATAACGGGCAGGGCCTGACGTTTGAAATTGCTCTGGCGGTGGATCAGGACTTCATGTTCACCGTCACCCAGCGCGTGCATAACGCAACGGGTCAGGCTGTGGCGCTGTACCCGTATTACCGCGTCAACCGTGCCTACACGCCGGAAACCAACGGCGGGATGCTGGTGCATGAAGGGCCGATTTCCGTCATTGATGGCCGTCTGAATGAAGGGTCCTACAAGGCGCTGCGGAATGAAGGCGTGCCGCCCGATAACGTCTCATGGAGCCATCAGGGCACAGGCGGCTGGGCCGGGATTACCGATAAATACTGGCTGATGGCCGTCCTGCCGGACCAGACCACACAGGCTGTGGGGGCCTATACCTATCTGCCCGCGCAGCACATCTATCAGGTGGGCTTTACGGCCAGCGCCCCGGTGCAGGTGGCAGCAGGCCAGACGGCCTCTTCCGAAGCACATGTGTTTGCCGGTGCGAAGGAAGTGCGTCTGCTGGACCGGTATGAGCACAGCCTGCATGTGCCCATGTTCTGGAAAGCGGTGGATTTCGGGTGGCTGGCGTTCCTGACGCGCCCGGTCTTCTTCGTGCTGGACTGGCTCTACACCATGATCGGCAATTTTGGTCTGGCGCTGCTGACCTTTACCGTGATCGTGAAGCTGCTGTTCCTGCCGCTGACCATCAAGCAGATGCGCATGACGTGGAAGACCGCCCGCCTGAAGCCGAAGGTGGACCAGATCCGCGCCCGCTACAAAGACGATCCGATGGCCATGCAGCAGCATATTATGGGGCTGTACCGGGAAGAGGGCGTCAACCTGTTTGGCGGCTTCCTGCCCCTGCTTATTCAGGCTCCGGTGTTCTGGTGTCTGTATAAGGATCTGTATGTCACCATCGAGATGCGGCATGCGCCGTTCTTTGGCTGGATTAAGGATCTCTCCGCCCCGGACCCGACGAACGTTTTCAACCTGTTCGGGCTGATCCCGTTTGATCCGGCACAGGTGCTGTCCATTCTCTCCCTTGGTGCATGGCCCATCCTGTATGGCGCGACCATGTTCCTGATGCAGAAGATCAGCTCCAGCTCCACCAACATGGACCCGGCGCAGCAGAAGGTGATGACGTTCATCCCGCTGGTGTTCACCTTCTTCATGGCGCATCAGCCGGTTGGTCTGGTGATCTACTACGCATGGAGCAACCTGCTGACGGCGTTGCAGCAGTTCATCATTCTCGGGCGCTTCAAGGCGGCTGATAAAACTGCCGATGGCAAGACGACTGGAGTGAGCAAGCGCTGATGCCCGAAGCCGGAACTGACTTTCGAGACCTGACGAATGACGAACAGATTGCCGCCGCCCTGGAAAAGGGGCGGCTGCTTTTTGCCGGTTCGTGCGATTTTATTTTCGGGGCGCAGAAGCTCGGGCAGCTCCCGCCGCAGACCCTGCCGGAAATTGCCTTTGCGGGCCGCTCCAACGTGGGCAAATCCAGCCTTGTCAACGCGCTGACAGGCCGGAAGACGCTCGCCCGCGCCTCATCCCAGCCGGGCCGCACCAAGCAGCTCAACTTTTTTGATCTGGCCCACAGGCTGATGCTGGTGGACATGCCGGGCTACGGCTTTGCCAAAGCCGCGAAGTCGGTCAAGGAAGACTGGCAGGAAATGATGTTTGACTACCTGCGCGGCCGCCCCGGCCTGCGGCGGGTGCTTCTGCTGCTGGATGCGCGGATTGAAGTCAAACCGCATGATCTGGAAGTGATGAAGCTGCTGGACCGCGCCGCCGTCAGTTTTCAGGTAGTGCTGACCAAGTGTGATGCCGTGAAACCCACGGCACTGGCCCGTAAGGAAGAAGAGGTTCTGGCTCTGACCAGACGCCACCCTGCGGCATGCCCCTTCCTTTCCCTGACCAGCAGCGAGACCGGACTGGGCATTGAGCCTCTGCGGGCAGAACTTGCAGACTTTGCTCTGCCGCCCCAATAACACCCGGCAGGATTATCGAGCAGGATTTTCAGCCCATGACCGACCCTTCTTCCTCATTGCCTGATCTGCATCATGAAGCCGCCGTTCTGGCTGGTGCGCTGCCGTATCTGCGGCGTTACGCGGGTGATACCATTGTGGTTAAATATGGCGGACACGCCATGGGTGACCCGGAACTGGCGCTGACGTTCGGGCGGGACATTGCCCTGCTCAAGCTGGTTGGCATCAATCCGGTGGTGGTGCATGGCGGCGGCCCGCAGATCAACCAGATGCTGGCCCGGCTGGATATCCGCTCCACCTTTGTGGATGGCCTGCGCGTGACCGATGCCAGTATGGTCGATGTGATTGAGATGGTGCTGGCCGGGTCCGTCAATAAGGAAGTGGCGGAACTGATCAGTCAGGCCGGTGCGCTGGCGGTTGGTATTTCCGGCAAGGACGGCAAGCTGATTACCGCCCGCAAGCTGGCCCGCACCGTGCGGGACCCGGATAGCCAGATTGAGCGGGTGCTGGATCTCGGCTTTGTGGGTGAGCCGATTAAGGTCGACCCGCGGGTGATTTACGCTCTGTCCGGCTCCGGGCTGATTCCGGTGATTGCACCGGTTGGTCTGGGTGAAGACGGCGCGACCTACAACATCAATGCCGATACCGCAGCCGGTGCGGTGGCCGGGGCCGTGCATGCCACGCGCCTGCTGATGCTGACAGACGTGCCCGGCGTGCTGGACAAGGACGGCAAGCTGATCCCGGAACTGACAGCCGAGCAGGCCCGGCAGGCCATTGCGGACGGCGTGATTACCGGCGGCATGATCCCCAAGGTGGAAACCTGCATTGAGGCCGTTCAGGCCGGGGCGCGGGCCGCCGTGATCATCAATGGCCGCACACCGCATGCCTGCCTGCTGGAACTGTTTACGGCGTCCGGCTCCGGCACGCTGATCCGCGCGGACTAATCTGAGTGGGCGGATACCTGCCAGCAGGTGTCCGCCCCGCCGCGTTGACAGGAGCGTGCCCTGTCCGCATGGTTCCTTCCTCTTTTTGCCGGTCGGGGGTTCCGCCCCGGCCCTGTCTCCATCCTGTCTGACGGTATTGTCTTATGACTGAAGAAACTCTCCGCGCTCAAATTGAAACTCTGTGGGACGCCCGTGACCGGATTTCCTCCGCCACGACTGGTGATGATCGCAAGGCGATTGAAACCGCTCTGGAGGCGCTGGATTCCGGGCGTCTGCGCGTGGCAGCCCCCAGTGAAGATGGCTGGGTGGTGCATGAATGGCTGAAAAAGGCTGTTCTGCTTTCTTTCCGTCTGAATGACAGTGTGATCGTGCCGGGCGCTGCCGCGGGTGGACCGGCGTTTGATAAGGTCCCCGTCAAGTTTCAGGGCTGGGATCAGGCCCGCTTTGAAAAAGCCGGGTTCCGCGTGGTGCCAGGTGCCATGGTGCGTTACTCCGCCTATATCGCGCCGGGTGCGGTGCTGATGCCCAGCTTTGTGAATGTGGGCGCGCATGTGGGCAGCGGCACAATGGTGGATACATGGGCAACCGTTGGAAGCTGTGCGCAGATTGGCAGCAACTGCCATATCAGTGGCGGGGCAGGCATTGGCGGTGTTCTGGAACCGTTGCAGGCGGCTCCGGTCATTATTGAAGATAACTGCTTTATTGGTGCGCGGTCCGAAGTGGCGGAAGGCGTGATTGTGGAGCGTGGCTCTGTTCTGTCCATGGGGGTGTTCCTCGGCGCGTCCACCAAAATTGTGGACCGTGCGACGGGTGAGATCTTCATGGGCCGTGTTCCGGCTTATTCCGTGGTGGTGCCGGGTACGCTGCCCTCGTCCAGCCCCGTCGGGCCGGATGGCCGCCCGAACCCCAATCTGGCCTGCGCCGTGATTGTGAAGCGGGTGGATGAACGCACACGCTCCAAGACGTCTATCAACGACCTGCTGCGCGACTAAGCACGGGATCTCTCAGGCAGATTATACACATGACCTATTCAGCGCCGGACCAGACCACCACAACCGGACCCCGGACCGGGCTTCTGCCCGATCTGACGGACCCGGTGGCGGTCACGCAGGCGCTGATCCGGCATGCGTCTGTCTCGCCTGATCCCGGCCCGGCCCAGCAGACTCTGGCCGCCATGCTGGAGGCGCTGGGCTTTACCATTATCTCCCTGCCGTTTGGGGAGGGGGCGGAGCGGACGCCAAACCTGTTCGCCCGGCTGGGCACGGCAGGGCCGCACATCTGTTTTGCAGGCCACACCGATGTGGTGCCGCCGGGTGCGGAGAGTGCCTGGACCCATCCGCCTTACGCGGCAGACATTGCAGACGGTATTCTGTTCGGGCGCGGTGCGTGTGACATGAAGGGCGGCATTGCCGCTTTTGTCTCCGCTGTTGCCCGGTGTGTCCAGCAGGGCGGCCTGCCCGGCTCCATCAGCCTCCTGATTACCGGGGATGAAGAAGGCCCCGCCACATACGGCACCTGCAAGGTGCTGGACTGGATGGCGGAGCAGGGGCAGATCCCGGATTTCTGCGTGGTGGGGGAGCCCACCAACCCGGCCGCCATGGGGGATATGATCAAGATTGGCCGCCGTGGCAGCCTGAACGCCCATATTGTGGTGGAGGGCGTGCAGGGCCATGTGGCGTATCCGCATCGGGCGGATAATCCGGTGCATAAGCTGCTCAGTGTGCTGAGTGCTTTGCGTGAGACGCCGCTGGATAACGGGTCTGACTGGTTTGAGCCTTCCAGCCTGCAAATTACCAGTATGGATGTGGGCAATACCGCGACCAACCTGATCCCGGCAAAAGCGGAAGCGCGGCTGAATATCCGTTTTAATGACCTGCATACCGGCACAGGCCTGAAAGGCTGGCTGGAGACCATCTGCCGCCAGCACGCGCCCACGGCGCGGGTGACTGTACGCATCAGCGGGGAATCTTTCCTGACGGCACCGGGGGCGGCGACGGACCATCTGGTGCAGGCCGTGCAGACCGTGACAGGCCGCACGCCTAAGCTGGATACGGGTGGCGGCACATCTGATGCGCGCTTTATTGCAAATTATTGCCCGGTGGCGGAATTTGGTCTGGTCGGGGCCAGTATTCACAAGGTGGATGAACACACCACACTGGCCGATCTGGAAACATTGACGACGATTTATAAGACCTTTCTGGAAGGGGTCATGGCGTGATTTCAAGTTCGGGTTCTGGCAAACAGGGTAATGGCCGCAGAATTTTGCAGGGGATGCTGCTGCTGGCCAGCGGGCGGCGTGAAGGCATTGGCTGCTTTCAGGGAACGCCGGATTCCTTTGGTGCGGCCCTTGCGCCGCAACTGGCGTTATTGCTGGTCGGTATTTTTCAGGCCTCCATGCAGGCGGACAAGGTGCTGGGCTTTACCAAGCTCCTGCTTTCTCTGTGTGTGGTGCTGCTGCCTGCTGTAATCTCGCATTTTTATGCCCATAAATGGGGGCGGGATGCGCTCTGGCTCCGCTATATCACGGCCTCTACATGGTGTGGCTGGGTGGTGGTGCTTATCTCTCTGGTGGCAACGGTTCTGGCGGGCCTGCTTTTCCCGCCGCTGCTGCATCAGCCGGGTTTTATGGCCGCGCTGATGGTCACGGTCTCTGTCTATGAAATCTGGCTGCAATGGTATGTGGCGCGTGTCGGGCTCGGGCTGAGCCGGGGGCGTGCCGTGCTGATGTATGTCTCGGTGCTGGCGGCGACGCTGGTTCTTTACGGTCTCGCGGCTCTGCTGCCGCCGCATTACATCGTGATGCAGGATCTGCTTCAGCCGATGATTTCAATTAAGCCGTCCCACTAAGTCTCTCACCAGACCACGCTGCGAAGAGTGCGGTCTGAGGGAAGAAAGTTATCCTGTTTTTGAAAAGCCTGTGCAGGCATGAGAGCAATTCTCTCACGCCGCGCAGGTTTTTTTATGGGCTGCGTATCCGTGTGTGGAGTCTTGCAGGAGGGCAAGCCTTTTCACTTCAGGGCCACCAGACGGAGCAGAAGCAGGCTCAGCCCCCCTAACACGGTGAGCGATAGGACGACGGTTGTCGTGACGCGGCTTCCTGCTCTGGCGACGGTACGAACATCAACCCCCAGCCCCAGAGCCGCCATGGACAGGACTGTCAGCACTGTTGCTGTCTGCGTAAGCGGCGCAATCAGGCCTGAAGGGACAAGCCCGAGACTGCGGCAGAGCATGAGCGCCAGAAAACCGGGGATGAACCACGGGACAAATTGTGTGAGGCCGGGACGCCCGGCCTTGGCTGGTCCGGCGGTGATAGTGCTACCATCCGGCTGCGCAGGAGGCAGGCGGGGCGCAAGGCAAGAGAGAACACAGCAGACCGGCCCCAGCATCAGCACCCGCATCAGTTTAACAACAGTCCCTGTCTGCACAGCCAGTGGGCCAAGGGGTGCTGTGGCAGGCAGAACCTGCGGCACGGCATACACCGTCATGCCCGCAACAATGCCGAAGGACTGGTCAGTCATCCCCGTCGCAAAGGCCAGAACGGGCAGGGCAAGCACCACTCCAATCCCCAGAACAGCCGTAAAGGCGATGGAGGCTGCCACATCCTTGCTGTCTGCCCGGATCACCGGGGCCACGGCGGCAATGGCGGAATTGCCGCAAATGGCGTTCCCGCAGGCGACAAGCAGGGCCATGCGGGGCGAAAGGCCGAGCAGCCTGCCAAGGCCGAAACTCACCAGAATGGCCGTGGCGACGACGGTGGCAATCCCCGCCAGCAACCGGGGGCCAAGTGGCATGAGAGCGGCTGCGCTGACGGAGGCACCCAGCAGCATGACGGAAACCTCCAGCAGGGTTCGTGCGCTGAAGCAGATACCCGCATCCCACTGAGTGTCTGGCGTCCATAGGCTACGGATGCAGGCGCCCAGCAGGATGGCCAGAACAAGTGCTTCCAGCCACACCTTGCCAAACAGCAGGGATTCGAGTGACTGGAGGCCATACGCGCCTCCTGTAATGGCCGCGCATAAGCCAATGCCGGGGAGCCGGGTGCGGAGGGTGCGATAGACTGTGCCCAGAGATGCGGTGATCATGGATGTGTCCTTCCGCCCTCTGATCTAGGCGCGGAAGATCAATCAATCCAACGCATTGTTTTTCTCATTCCAATCAGTAAAAATAATGAATTGGAAAAGGATGGCCTGATTGTGACTCTTGAGCAGCTTCGGATTTTTGTGTGTGTGGCGGAACGGGAGCACATGACGGATGCGGCCAGAACCCTGCATGTCACGCAGTCTGCGGTCTCGGCGGCGATTGCCGCACTGGAGGCGCGGCACGGGGTCCGGCTGTTTCACCGTGTTGGGCGCGGGATTGTGCTGACAGAAGCAGGCAGCCTGTTTCTGGCGGAAGCCCGCATTATTCTGGCGCGTGTTGCCGCGGCGGAGGCCATGCTGGATGATCTGAGCGGCCTGAAGCGCGGCACCCTGCGCGTTGTTGCCAGCCAGACCATTGCGGCATACTGGCTGCCGCCCGCACTCGCGGCCTTCCGGGCGCGGTTCCCGCATCTGGAAATCGTGCTGGAAATTGGCAACACCATGCAGGTTGCGGCCCATGTGCAGGCGGGGCAGTCTGACTTTGGCATTGTGGAAGGCAAAGTGGACAACCCTGTTCTGGCGCAGTGGCCCATTGCACAGGATCGGCTGGTGCTGGTACGCTCCACACCGTTTGATGCGCAAAGCTGCACCCCGGAAGCCCTGCAAAAGGCAGACTGGGTGATGCGGGAGCAAGGGTCTGGCACCCGCTCCACGCTGGATGAGTGTTTGCGGCAGAGCGGCGTGGACCCCGAGACGCTGACCGAGGTTCTGGTTCTGCCATCTAATGAAAGCGTGCGCACGGCCGTTGAGGCCGGGGCCGGGATTGCCGGTCTGTCCTCTCTCGTCGTTGCTCCAGCGCTGGCGGCGGGCACGTTGTATGCGGCTCCGCTGGCCTTCGGGCCGCGCGAGTTCTTCGGCCTGCGGCACAAGGAACGGTACCGGAGTCAGGCCGTTGAGGCTCTGACAGATTTTATTGCGCAGTATTCAGCGCAGCAGGGGTGAGGGCGCATGCAGACTCTTGAGCGTCTGGGGCTGAGTGTCCCGGTTTTTCAGGCCCCGATGGCCGGGGTGGCGACGCCCCTGCTGGCGGCGGAAGTCTCCATGGCCRGAGGGCTGGGCGGGCTGGGCCTCGGCTCAGCAAATCCCGCGCAGGCGCGCGCCATGATGGCGGAAGTCCGCGCCAGAACGGACCGGCCCTTTAACGTCAATCTGTTTGTGCATCAGACACCCCGACAGGACCCGGAGCGTGAGGCCCGCTGGCTGGACTGGCTGAAACCGGTTTTTGCAGAATACGGGGCGGCGCCGCCTGAAAAATTGTCTGCGTCCTATACAAGTTTTCTGGATGACCCGGAGATGATGGCGCTGCTGCTTGAGGTCAGGCCAGCCGTTATCAGTTTTCATTTTGGCCTGCCGCCCGCAGCCTGTGTGACGGCGCTCAAACAGGCAGGCGCAGTCCTGCTGGCGAGTGTCACCAGCCCGGCAGAAGCCCGCGCGGCAGAAGCAGCCGGGATGGATATGGTCGTGGCGCAGGGGATTGAGGCCGGAGGGCACCGGGGCATTTTTGACCCCGATGCACCGGATGATGCACTGGGCACCTTCGCACTGGTGCGTCTGCTCAGCCGCCAGTGTCATGCCCCGGTGGTGGCTGCGGGCGGCCTCATGGATGGGGCAGGTCTTGCTGCAGCGCTGGATCTGGGGGCTGTGGCGGCCCAGATGGGCACGGCTTTTCTGCTCTGCCCGGAAACAGGCCTTGAGGACGGGTACCGAAAAACCCTGATGGGGCAGGCGGCTTTTCATACCCGTCTGGTCAGTCTGATATCCGGCCGCCCTGCGCGCGGGCTCTCCAACCGGTTTACCGCGCTTGCGGAACAGGCGGATAAGCCCGCCTGCCCGGATTACCCGATTGCGTATGATGCCGGGAAAGCACTGGCCAAAGCTGCCCGCGCACAGGGGGATGCAGGTTTTGGGGCGTACTGGGCCGGGCAGGGCGCGCCACTGGCCCGCGCAGTGCCTGCGGGGCGGTTGATTCGGGAAATCTGGGCTGACTATCAGGACAGTGTGAAACAGCGGATACGCTCAGCGGAGCGCACGGGGCAGGTCTGAGACCGGCCGCCCGGCCAGCATTAGTCTGAGGGGGTCTGGTCCGCAAACGGGTCCGGGTTGTAGCCAACGCCTGTCAGATACAGGCCGGTTGGCGGGGCTGTCGGGCCTCCCGCCGTGCGGGAGCGGGCTTCCAGTGCGGCGGTAATGCGTTCCGGTGCCCAGCGTTCCCGGCCGACAAGAATCAGCGTGCCGACCATGTTGCGCACCTGATGATGCAGGAAAGACCGTGCGCGGGTGCGGATATGAATTTCTTCTCCCACACGCTCCACGGTCAGACTGTCCAGCGTGCGGACCGGGTTTCTGGCCTGACAGGCGGCGGCGCGGAAAGACGTAAAATCATGCGTGCCTACTAGCCTGTCTGCCCCGGCGCGCATCAGGTCCAGATTCAGGCGCGCGCGCACATGCCACATATGGGTGGCCCCAAGCGCCGGAGGGGCAGGGCGGTTGATAATGCGGTACAGGTAGGAGCGCCATGTGGCGGAAAACCGCGCACTCCATTTGTCCGTTACCCGCGCGGCCTGAAGCACGGCGACGGTGTTGGGCTTGAGGTGATAGCTCAGCCCGTCCCGCACGATATGGGGGGCGAGGTTCATATCCGCAGGGAAGTCCAGATGCGCGACCTGCCCCGTGGCATGGACCCCGGCATCCGTCCGTCCGGCGGTAATGCTGGAGACGGGGCGTCCGTTCGCCATACGGGTCGCGGCGGCTTCCAGAAGGCTCTGGACAGAGACGCCCTCATTCTGCTTCTGCCAGCCGACCAGCCCCGTGCCGTCATATTCCATTTTAACGGCCCAGCGCTGGAACGCATCCCGGTTTTCCGCCGCAGCGTGCGGGTCACACGGGAAAATGGGCGAACGATCCTGCAGGACCAGCGGCGGCTCCGTCATACGCTGTCTGGAGCAGCGGGGGGCGTGTGGTAGAGGCGGGTGCCAGCGGGAACAGGCTGGCCACGCAGGAAGGCCTCTGCGTCCATCATGCCGCGCCCCGGTTTTTGCAGGCGCGTCAGGCGCAGGGCCCCCTCGCCGCAGGCAATGGTCAGGGCATCGTCCAGCGCCGTGCCAGGCGGGGCCGTGTGCGTGCGGTCCGGCAGCGGGGTGGCCGCACCAATTTTCAGCACCGTGCCATCCGCCTGCACGGTAAAAGTGCCGGGCCACGGCGTGAGGGCGCGAATACGCAGGTCCAGTGCGTTGGCGGGCTGGGACCAGTCGAGACGTCCGTCCTCCCGCGTCAGCATGGGCGCGTAGGTCACGCCCTCTTCCGGTTGCGGGATGGGGGCAGGGTGGTCCGCCAGAACGCGCACGGCAAGCTGGCCTCCAATGGCGCTCAGCGCATCATGCAGGCTGGTGGCGGTGGTCTCAGTTGTAATCGGCACAGCCTCACGCAGCAGCATAGGGCCGGTATCCAGCCCGGCTTCCATCTGCATGATGGTCACGCCGCTTTCCGCATCGCCTGCCAGAATGGAACTCTGAATGGGCGAGGCCCCGCGCCAGCGCGGGAGCAGGCTGGCATGAATATTCAGGCAGCCAAGGCGCGGCGCATCCAGCATGACCTGCGGCAGAATGAGGCCATAGGCGGCCACAACGGCGGCATCAGCCTTGAAGGCGGCAAAAGCGGCCCATTCTTCCTCATTTTTGCGGAGCTTTTCCGGGTGGCGCACTGGCAGGCCGAGGGCTTCCGCCGCCTGCTGCACCGGGGAGGCCCGTAGCGCCTTGCCCCGGCCAGCGGGGCGCGGGGGCTGGGAATACACAGCGACAATCTCGTGCCCTGCGGCATGGAGGGCGCGCAGGGCCGGCACCGCAAAATCCGGCGTGCCCATAAAGATAAGACGCATGGTGTCCGGCCCTCCGGCTTATTTCCGCTTCTGTTCCTTGGCCAGCCGCCGCAGGATCATGTTCCGGCGCAGCACGGAGAGGTGATCCACAAACAGGATACCTTCCAGATGGTCAATTTCATGCTGCATGCAGGTGGCCAGCAGGCCGTCCACTTCACGCTCCATGACATCGCCACTCACCGTGCGCCACTGGACGCGCACTTTCTCCGGCCGGGTGACTTCCGCGTACTGGTTGGGCAGGGAAAGGCAGCCTTCCTCCCGCGCGGCCAGTGTCTCTGTCTCGGCAATTACTTCCGGGTTGATCATGACAATCGGCTCACGGGCCTCTTCCTCGCCCAGATCAACCAGCGCAAAGCGCAGGCCAAGCCCCACCTGCGGGGCGGCCAGCCCGATGCCGGGGGCGGCATACATGGCGGAAAACATACTGGGCAGAACCCGGCGGATATCCGCCATATCTTCCGGTTTGACCTCACGTGTTTTGCGCCGCAGCACGGCATGCGGGGCAATGAGGATGGGCATGGGAGCGGCATCTGCCGCCGCAGCGGAAAAAGCTGCGTCTGTCATGGCTGCGTCTGTCATACGCCCGATTTAACCTCCCGCGTCCGGCTGCGCCAGAGGAAGATGTTCAGGATGTGCCAAAAACCGTGGGAAATATGCCGCACTCGCGACTCAGATGATGCAGGAGCGCGCCTGAGCGGCCTTTTCAGGCATGCGTGGGCCTCCGTGCAGTCTTGCGTTTGGCCGCGTGTCTCCCATATCGTGAGGAAAGCCGGGTGCCATGAAGGGCCCGGTTTCTGTCTCGCTCAGAAAGGGGAGGCTTTATGTCTGGCAGAGTATTTGGCTCACCCATGTTCCTTGGTTTTGACCATCTCGAGCAGATGCTTGAGCGGGCCAGCAAAGGCAATGGCGATGGGTATCCACCTTATAACATTGAACAGATAGCCCCCAACGGGCTGCGCATTACGCTAGCGGTGGCGGGATTCCGGATGGATGATCTCCAGATCACGCAGGAAGACAACCAGCTGGTCATTCGTGGGCGGCAGGTGGAAGATGGTGAGGAGCATGTGTATCTGCACCGTGGCATTGCCTCCCGCCAGTTCCAGAAGGCTTTTGTGCTGGCTGAAGGCATAGAGATTGGCGGGGCCTGGCTGGATAACGGCCTGCTGCATATTGATCTGTTCCGCCCGCAGCCGGAAGTGCGCGTCAAGCGGATTGAAATCATGCAGCCCGGCAGCACGAAAACGGCAGCCGCTGCGGCAGGTGGTCTGAAGCCCCGTTCCTCTCGCATGCTGCATAAGGTGGTGGAGGACTGAGCTGCCGGGCGCAGGCTGGCGGATCTTTTTCCGCCGGACAGCGTTGGTTTTCTAGAAACGGAAAGGAGACACCATGAGAGTCACGACCCGTAACGGACGTGTTGTTCTTATGCCCGATGAGTCGGATAAACCGTTGGATGTCCATCAGCTTTCCGAAAAACAGTTTCGGTCTCTGGGGGTTGCCAATGTCGCCTATGTGCGCCCGGCCCTGACGGAAGATGGCGAGGAAGGCTGCGCCATTCATGCTGCTGACGGCTCCCCGCTGGCCGTTGTGGAAGATCTGGAAACCGCGTGGGGGGTTATCCTCCAGCACGATATGGTGCCCGCCAGCCTCCAGTAACTGGCCCTCCATTCATCGATTTTTCCAGTCACCGGCCTTTGTCATTCTCTGACCCATTAAAACTCAGGCCCATTAAAAAACCCTGCCACGGGACGGATGAAAAATCCGCTGTGTGGCAGGGCCTTTTTTGGCGGCAGGTGCTCAGGCCGTCCTTCAGGACGGCCCCGTATCCACCCACCCGATATTTCCGTCATCACGCCGGTATACCAGATTGATCTGCTGGTTCTTCCGGTTGCGGAAAAGCAGAATGCTGCATGCGGCAAGGTCAAGCCGCATGACGGCCTCACTCACGCTCAGGCTCGGGATATCCGTGGTGTGTTCCGCAATAATCGCGGCATAGGTCTCGGCTTCTGCCTGAGCCTCATGGTCCGTGCCGTGATCCGGCCTGTCCTGCCGGGCTTTTGTGGCGGGCGGCGCGGATTGCAGCACGTAGGAGCGGCCGGTTTCCTGCGTGACATCCGCCTTGCTGGTGCGGGCGTGGGTTGTCACGCGGCGATGGTAGCGGCGCAGGCGTTTGGCAATATGTTCGGCGGCATCATCAAACGCGGCATTGGCGTCAGCGGCTTCGCCCTCACCGCGCAGGGTCAGGCCACGGCCCGCATGCACGTTGATATCACAGGTGAAGAAGGACCGGGCTTTGCTGAAAGTCACATTGGCTTCCAGCGCCTTGTCAAAGTATCGTTCTGCAAGGCCGCCCAGGTGAGCATTGACCCGGTGCTTGAGCGCATCGGACAGAGCAATCTGTTTACCGGAAACATGAATATGCATCGGATGTCGTTCCTTGCTGGTTAAAAGCAGGACCGTCTTTGCCTGAGCGCGGAGCCGTAACAGATGCAGCCCTCTCTCAGGCGCAGGCGGTTTGACTCGTCAGACACGGAGCCTGTGCCCGCGTGCCTGAACGTATTTGGGCATGTCCGGGCCGGGTCTGTCTACGGTTTTATGACAGTTTTAATGCAGGAACCCGAAGGGGGCGTGCAGCGTTACGGCGCGAGGATTTCGGCCCGTTTCTCAAAAAACCGCACGCTTCGGGGTTGCTGAGGCGGAAAGCTGGCGCATACAACACAGAACAGAGTTGCAAGCCAGACAGGATGCCATGCTTTTAAGATCCAGCCCGCCCGTCAACATGCCAAAGATGCGCCGCAAGTGGCGGGTCAAGGTGATGATCCTGCTGGCGCTGCTGGCCGCCTATGGCAGCATCATGTGGTACATGACGCATTACAAGCCGCCGATGGAACGGGTGGTGATTCCGGTGGAGGTGGTCAGGCAGACGACCCGTGCCGGTCTCGCGGCCCCTCCGGCCCCGGTGCCGGAACTGGAGCCAGCGCCTCCGGTACCCGAAATTGCGCCGCCGCAGTTAGTGATTAAAGGGCGGCAGTAAGGAGGCCGCGCCTTACAGCGAGAAGCTCTCGCCCAGATACACGCGGCGTACATCCTCGTTCGCAACAATTTCTTCCGGTATGCCCTGCATCAGCACCTGCCCGCTGTGCATGATGTAGGCGCGGTCGATCACTTCCAGCGTCTCACGCACGTTATGATCGGTAATCAGCACACCAATGCCACGGTCTTTCAGGTGTGAAACAAGGTCACGGATTTCCCCCACCGCAATGGGGTCAATCCCGGCCAGCGGTTCATCCAGCAGGATGTAATGCGGCTGGCTGGCCAGTGCGCGGGCAATTTCCAGACGCCGCCGCTCACCGCCTGACAAAGCGAGGGAGGGAGAGCGGCGCAGATGCGAGATACCAAATTCGCTCAGCAGCCCGTCCAGCATCACTTCCCGCTGGTCCGGGTCACGCTCTACCACTTCCAGCGCGGCCATAATGTTCTGCTCAACATTCAGCCCACGGAAAATACTGGCTTCCTGCGGCAGATACCCAATGCCCAGCCGCGCACGGCGGTACATGGGGAGCTGCGTAATATCCGCGCCATCCAGCGTGATAGAGCCGGTATCCGGCTGCACAAGGCCCACAATCATGTAGAAGCTGGTGGTCTTCCCGGCCCCGTTTGGCCCGAGTAGGCCCACGGCCTCGCCCCGGTGCACTTCAATGGAGACGTTTTTCACCACCTCGCGCTTTTTGTAGGATTTGCCAATGCCATTGGCAAACAGGCCCTGACCGGGCGCATGGGGGGCGTTCAGGTCGGCCGGTTCAGGCCCCGGCCCGATGATCTGATTGTCCACGGCTTCGTCCGAGGTCCAGCTGATCTCCTGCGTCATCTGTTATTTCCTGTCCGATCCGTCGCCATTGTTCGGCACAACCAGCCCGCTTACGCGGCTGCCGGGGCGCTCGGTCATGGTTGCCAGACCTGTATGCATGTTGATGATGGCGGCAGCGCCCTGAATCTGGTTTGGCCCGCGAGTGATGTGTACATTCCCCACAATACGGGCAATGCCGGTATCCGGCACGTAGACGCCGCGATCCCCGGTGACGGTTTCCGTCTGTGTGCGGACCCACACATGGCCAAACGCATTGACCTTTTCCAGCTTGCCAGAACCGTTTGCCAGCGGGTCGGATGAGGTCTGGCCCGCATCCTTCTTCTGGTCCGCAGGCTGGGCGGACTGGTCTGGCGGGGCGCTGTAGCCCACCAGCACATCCGCGCGGATCTGCCGGTTATCATTGGTGGTGACCGTCGCGTTGCCACGCCCGATGGAAATACGCTGCTGCGAGTAATATTCCATGGAATCCCGCGCCGTCAGAATATCCTGCGGGGTGGTGAGCTTCAGGGCATTGCCCGTCATCACCAGCACGGCCTGATCCATGTCATACACGGCCTTATCGCCCCAGCCCTGATCGGTTTGGGTGTAGATATGCACATGCCCGACGGCTTCCAGCCGGTAAATTTCATTCGCGCCGGAGGAATCCGGGTCGCCACCGCCTGCTTTGCTGTCAGCCGGTTTTCCGTCCGCAGGCTTGGTGTCCGCCGGGGCCGGTGTGCTGGCCGGAGCGGGTGGCTGGCCGGTCGGGGCGGCGGGGGTGCCTGCGGCTGCGGCGGATGCACTGGGTCCGGCGGGTGTGCCTGCTGCGGCGTCCTCCGGGGCAGGGGCCCCATCAGGCGTAGTCTTCTTGCGGTAATAGGCAATCAGCTTGTCAGCCGTGACCGTGACATCGCCACGCACGGCCTTCGCCTGATCATACGCGGTGACTTTTTTCTGGTTCTGGTCCCAGTCAAACCCACCGGCGGCGGTGACGGTAATCTGCCCGCCGTGGGAAAGGTCGATCGACTGGGCATGGGCTGTGCCGCAGAACAGGGCTGCCAGCAGCGGCAGCGCCATAAGGCCCGGAGCCACAGCCAGCTTAGCGGAAGGAGGGAGCAGACGCATATTCAGGAAGCCTTCCCATCAGCCGGATGGCTGCCGCGGTCATCATTCAGGATCAGTCGGCCCGGCCCGCGGAACTGGGCAATGCCCTCATGCTGAGACACCAGATATCCTTTTGCATCAAGCACGCCAAATGGCCCTTCTGCCCGCACCCACGCGTTGGATGCAATAATGCCCGTACGGATATCCACATCCGCTACAGGGCTGCGCATCATAAGGCCATCATCACGATACAGGGTTACTTCTCCGGTGAGGTCAAGAATCTGTGCATGCTGCATGTAGACGCCTTTTTCCGATCGGACCAGCAGCCAGCTTCCGCCCTGACTGAGGATATCCGCCACCGGGTCCGTCAGATCCATCCGTTCCGGGTTGGCCTGATGCGCGCTGTCCGCCGTCACCATAAAGGGTCGATTATGTTCATCTACACCCCGATAGGTCGCGCCGATCAGATTCCCGCTTTCAATCTTGACCCTTGAGAGGTCTTTCAGCGCCGCCTTGTTGGCGTTAATCAGCCGGTCCACTTCCGGCCAGACCGCAATGGAGCTGAGCAGCAGCAGGGCCGTGGCGGGCAGAACCCATTTGGCCCAGCGCAGCAGCAACCGCCTGCGGGCGAGTTCCGCGGCATCCGGCGGCAGGCGGCGGGGTGCTGAGGGCGCCATGCGCTCACGCTGCTGGCGCACGCTCTCCTGCGAGCGGGCAAAATCATCACGCTGGGGGGGGCGGTCAGCGGGTTCGGTCATCCCACGCCCGCCCGCAGCAGGTCATGCACATGCACAACGCCCATCGGGCGGCGGTCCGCGTCCAGAATGAACAGGGAGGTAATGGGGCGGTCACGTTCGTTCATCATGCGCAGCGCATCAGCAGCAAAAATGTCAGGCCCTATGGTAAGAGGGTGACGGTTCATGACATCCTTTGCCAGCGTGGTTGTCAGATCAAGGTCCAGCGCGCGGCGCAGGTCACCATCCGTGATCAGCCCCGCCAGACGGCCATTATGGTCCAGAATGCCAATGCAGCCTAGGGCTTTGCACGTCATTTCCATAATCACGTCCCGCATGGGGGTGTCTTCCTGCCCCAGCGGGATATCCGCGCCGTTATGCATCAGCTCCTGCACGGTGCGCAGGCGGCTGCCCAGACGGCCTCCGGGGTGAAAATTGCCAAAATCGCTGGCGGTAAAGCCGCGCTGGCGCAGCAGGACCACGGCCAGCGCATCCCCAAACGCCAGTTGCATCAGGGTGCTTGTGGTCGGGGCGAGGCCCATCGGGCAGGCTTCCGGCATGGCAGGGAGCGTCAGGGCCACATCCGCCGCGGAGGCCAGTGTGGAGTTTGCCCGGCTGGTCACCGCCAGCAGCGGCAGCCCTGCCTTGCGGGTATGGGCTGCGATATCGCCCAGTTCTGTCGTCTCGCCCGAGTTGGAGAACGCCAGAACGGCATCCCCCGGCTGCACCATGCCCAGATCCCCGTGGGAGGCTTCTGCCGGATGCACAAACAGGGCGGAGGTGCCGGTGGAAGAAAGGGTTGCCTGAATTTTCCGCGCCACATGGCCGGATTTACCAATGCCCGTTACCACCACGCGGCCGGATACGCTCAGCAGAATCTCCACCGCGCGGGCAAACGCGCCGCCCAGCCCGTCCGGGTCCTGCAAGGCGTGGACCAGCGCATCCAGTCCGGTGCGTTCCGTCTGGATCACGGCTGCGGCCTCGGTCGCGAGGGTGGCGGGAGAGGCCGGTAGAGTGCGGTCTGTCATGCGGGGCGGGTTCCGGTCCGGGCGGGATCAGGCGCGGTGGGAGAAAATATCGGGGTCTTCATACCCCAGCAGGTCAAGCCGGGCACGCGCGGGCAGGAAGTCGTAACAGGCCTGCGCCAGATCCCGGCGGCCTTCACGCACCAGCAGCGCATCCATTTTTTCCCACAGCGCATGCAGATACAGCACATCGGACGCAGCATAGGCCAGTTGTTCCGGCTTGAGGTTTGTTGCCCCCCAGTCGGACGTCTGCTGCTGCTTGCTCAGTTCCACTCCCAGAATGTCCCGGCACAGGGCGGCCAGACCGTGGCGGTCCGTAAAGGTGCGGACCAGACGGGCGGCGATTTTGGTGCAGACCACGGGGCTGACGGTAATGCCCAGCGCATGCTGGAGAATAGCGACGTCAAACCGCGCGAAATGCATGATCTTGGTGACGGCAGGATCGGCCATCAGGCGTTTGAGGTTGGGGCAGTCATACCCTTTACCGCCGAGGGATTCCGGGATGATCTGCACCAGATGCGCCGTGCCGTCTCCGGCGGAAAGCTGCACAAGGCACAGCCGGTCACGATGGGGGTTGAGGCCCATGGTTTCCGTATCCACAGCAACGGACCCGGTAAAGGTCAGCCCGTCGGGCAGGTCGTTACGATGAAGGGTGATGCTTCCCTCGGAAGAGGTCCGGGATGCGTTCATGACCCGCTCCTGCCTTGTTGTTGATCAGGCTCAGACGGATACAGCCGGGATGCAGGAATGTCCATTCCGGACACCCTGTCAGAGCTTTCAGGCGATTTGATGGTGAGTCCTGCCGGAGCACTCCATCAAGCCGCCCGCTGGCCTGAGCTCTGAGTGTTCCAGAAGCGTATCTGGCGTGTGTTTGGGAACGGGGATGCAGGAGGAGGTGCAGAAACAGGCCAGGTTTTCAGGATGCGTTTCAGGACGCCGGGAGCGTGCCGTTCCGGGATTCCTGCACGGCAAGCCGGGTCAGCCGGGCCTCGTTTTTCTTCAGGAAACGCCCCATGGCAATCATGCCACCAACCGCGGCAATGCCAATGATGATCCCGGCCGGGCCGGAAACTTCAGAGATCTTGCGGCCCAGCGCATAAGTGCCCAGCGCATAGCCGCCTGCCCAGCAGGTGCCCCCCAGCGCATTGAACAGCATGAAGCGCGGCCAGTGCATGCGGCAGGCCCCGGCCAGCACGGCCACAAATACCCGCACGACGGAAATAAACCGGCCACAGAAGACAATGGCGCTGCCGTGGTGGTGGAACAGATATTGGCCCAGAATCAGACGGTCGGCATTGAGCCCGAAGCGCGAGCCGTATTTTTGCAGCAGGGGCAGCCCAACCCTGCGGCCAATGACGTAGCCGATGTTATCGCCAATAATCGCCCCGGCCACAGCGGCCACGGCCACCCAGCCAATGGCGAGGTGATGCGTTTTCAGGCAATAGAGCGAGGCCGTGATGATACAGTCCTCAGCCGGGACAGGCACCCCCATGCTCTCCATCATGACAATCAAGGTAACAATGCCGTAGCCGTAATGCTGAAGCAGCGTGTCCAGATGGTGCAGCAGGGGTCAGGTGTCCTTGTGCAGGAGGGTGCGACAGAACCGCGCAGGGTAGGCGGACCATGCCGCAAACCTCTGCCGGGGAGAAGGCAGGCTGCGGCATGGCAGTTCTTCGGTCGTCCCGCAGAAGGGCGTGGGATGAAGGAGTTTAGGCTCAGGACTCATTCTTTAAGATAGAAGATGAAGCTTGCTGCGATGTGGATTGCGGACATGAATGTATGAGCGCAGCGGTCGTATCTGGTCGCAACACGTCGCCAGTCTTTCAGCTTTGCGAACATGTTTTCGATCAGATGGCGCTTTTTATACAGATGCCAATTGTAAGGTGGCTTTGATTTCCGGTTCTTCTTCGGCGGAATACAGGCTGTGATATTGCGTTCTGCAAGCGATAACCTGATCTG
>NZ_JACRVR010000028.1:0-40463 GCF_018811975.1 Acetobacter sp. P1H12_c
CTCCGGCAGGTCTGACACCCCCGCCCAGACCCGCCGGGCCGCCCGCACTGTCTTTTTTTTGTCATGCCATTCCGTCCCGCACGGGAATGGTCTAGAGCAACAGTCCGGGCCATCCTGCGCACACGGCAACGTGCGGACGGCCTGACGCCTACAGACAGGTTTAAGAGCAGCAGGACGGGAGCCCCGGCGCAGATGAAACATTGGCAGATTGACCAGCTACCCTGGGACGAATTTGACCCCGCCCGCGTGGACCCCCAGCTTGTGCCCGCCATCAAGGCCGCAGCCGTGGTGGAACGCAACAGCGTGGACTACGCCACCTATCTGAACAACGTGTTTCATGATGACCCGGACTTCAAACAGGCGGCAGACCACTGGGCGGTGGAAGAAATCCAGCACGGGGACGCGCTGGGCCGCTGGGCCATGCTGGCAGACCCGGAATGGGATTATCAGGCCGCCTTCCAGCGCTACCGCGACTTTTATCATATCCCGCTGGAAGTCGATCAGTCCGTGCGTGGCTCCCGCACGGGGGAACTGATTGCCCGCTGCATGGTGGAAACCGGGACCTCCTCCTTCTATTCCGCGCTGGCCGACGCCACGGAAGAACCTGTGCTGAAAGCCCTGTGCAAACAGATTGCAGCCGATGAATTCCGGCATTTCAAACTGTTTTATGACCATATGCACCGCTACCTGAAGCGCGAGCGCATCAGCACCCTGCAGCGCGCCCGGATTGCGCTGGGCCGGGTGACGGAAAGCGAGGATGATGAACTCGCCTCCGCCTACTACACCACGAACGAACCGCCCTCCCTGCCCTACGACCACAACCGCTGCATTGCGGCCTATATGTCCCGCGCCATGAAGAACTATCAGCCGCGCCACCTGCGCCGCGTGACCAGCATGGTGTTCAAGACCATCGGCCTCACCCCGCACAGCAAGGTGCAGGATCTAGCGTTTTTTGTAACGGAAAAGCTGTTCTTCAGCCGCCAGCGCAAATTTGCCCGCATGGCCGGGGTTTCCTGACCCCATCCAGCGCCCCTCCCGGCAAGCTGACCTGAGAGCCCCGCAGCGGACCATGATGTGTCCCTGTGGGGTTTTTTATTACAGTATCGTCCTATTTTAACCATGAACCGCTGCCAGAAGCGTGCCTCAAATCTCCTTCTGCCAGTCAGGTTCCCCATGCCCTTCCCGCCTGAAGCGCCCCCCGTCACCCCCGGCCACCGCAACCGGCGGATTGACCTGCTGCGGGGCATCGCCATTCTGCTGGTGTTGTTCCACCATTTCTGCATTGCCTATCCGCTCAGTCAATCCGCGCTGGCGGCCCTTATCACGCCAGAGGCGGTGCGGGCTGTGGCGCGGAATGGCAATTACGGTGTCACGCTGTTTTTTGTTATCTCCGGCTTTCTGATCACCAGCAACAGCCTCTCCCGCTGGGGCAGTCTTGCCGCTTTACAGGCCCGCACATTTTACGCCTTCCGCATCGCGCGGATTGTGCCGTGCCTGCTGCTCCTGCTCGCGCTGGTCAACGCGCTTGCGCTGGCCGGACTGCCCATGTTCAACACGCATATTCCCGGCCTGTCTCCGCTTGCCGCCATGATGCGGGCCAATCTGGCGTCCCTCACCTTCAGCATGAACCTGTTTATCGCCCGGTATGACTGGGCAAATTACGCGCTGGGCGTGCTGTGGTCCCTCTCCGTGGAGGAAGTGTTTTACCTGACCTTCCCGCTGGTGGCCCTCACCCTGCGCCGCACCCCGTTTATCATGCTGTTCTGGGGGCTGGTGGCGGTCGTCGGGCCGTTGTACCGCATGGCGCATCAGAATGATGAATCCGGATTTCTGTTTGCCTATCTCGCCTCGTTTGACGGCATTGCCATTGGCTGCATGGCCGCTGTGATCGCCACACGCTGGCGGCTGGAGGGTCTGGCGGCGCGGCTGCTCCAGCCTGCCATTATCCTCGGCATGGTCTGGCTCTATCTCTGGCGCTCCATCGGGTCGACCAATATCTGGGGGGTGTCCGTCATGGCGCTGGGGGCCGCGATCCTGCTGATCGCCTCCGCGCACCATGAAAACGGGCCGCTTGCCACACGCTCCCGCCTGCTGCGCGGGCTGGAGAAAACAGGCCGTCTGAGTTACGAACTCTACCTGTTCCACCTGATTATTCTCGGCCTGCTGCGCACCATGCTGCCGCCAGAAACCGTGCCCAGAACAGGGCTGGAGCGCGTGGCGCTTCTGCCCGTCTTCCTCATCGGCTCCGGCCTGCTGGCCAGCATAATTAGCCTTACGTTTTCTGAACCCTTAAACCGCACGTTGCGGCGGACATTAGGGCGCGTTTAACCCACCGGCCCGCTTGCGGGAGAAACGCTCATTCTGGCGCATAACGCTCAAACAGAAGCGTTTCCTCCCCCATAAAAAACGGTTTTGCAAACAGCACAAATCCATGTTTCTCCGCAATGCGGATGGAGGGCGTATTGCGGGGAGACACCAGACACACCGAGCGTCTGTAAGGCGTGTGCGTATCCAGCCACCGGCAGGCTGCGCTGACCCCTTCTGTGGCAAACCCCTTGCCATGGCACCATGAAGCCAGAACCCACCCTGCTTCCGGCACCCCCATGACAGAGGGCGTCACATCCCGATGCGCATCATGGAAGCCAATTGTACCAACAAACCGGCCCGTCTGCTTGTCCCGCACACTCCAGAAGCCAAAGCCCATAACGCCCCAAACACCCCTGTAGCGCAGCAGCCTGCCCCACGCGGCCTGCGGTGTTTCCGGCGTGCCGCACGTATAGCGCGCCACGTCCGGGTCTGCCCACATGGCGGCAAACTCTTCAAAATCCTCCCGGCACGGCACCTGAAACAGCAAACGCTCGGTTTCCAGACATGGCACGTCGGACATTCTGCCTCTCCCCCGCATGACGACACCACAAACACAGCACAGAGCCTGCCCTCAGTCATTCCTGTTATTTAACAAAATCCACCAGCAAGACAAAGACAGCCCACGCGGCCTGCACACCGCCGCCCGCAACCTGCAACCTGCTCCGTGCTCCGTGCTCCGTGCTCCGTGCTCCGTGCTCCGTGCCACCTATCGCCTGATCACCTGCCACTCACCTAACACCAGCCACCAGCCATCAGCCATGCACCCCGCACAGCCCCCATAAGGGAACCCCTCTGCCGCCGGGGCGTCTGGGTTATGAACTTCAAAGCCACGGGCCGGACAGGCGCACTGAAACACAGGCCCACCGAAACACAGGCACACCTGAACACAGCAGACGGCAGGCCAGACCTCCCGCCTGACGCGCCGTGCTGTGGCCCGATGCGAAAGGACAGCCGCATGACGGATGAGACACCAGCCCCCGGACACAGCCCCTCCCGCCGGACCGTCCTGAAAATGGCGGGCCTTGCGGCTGCGGCCGGGACGCCCGTGTTCATCAACCTTGCCGCGGCCCAGACTGTGAAAGAGAACGCCATGACCTCCTCCCCCCKCAAAGACCCCCGCTCCCTCTACCCGCATGCGCCGTTCAAGGCGCAGCCGCAGCCCTGGCCGGGCCTTGCCTCCAAAATGACGCCGCTGCCAGACCACGGTGAAAAATCCTATGTAGGGAGCGGCAAACTCAAGGGCCGCAAGGCGCTGATTACCGGGGGAGATTCCGGCCTTGGCCGCGCCGCCGCCATTGCTTATGCGCGGGAAGGGGCGGACGTCGCCATCAATTACCTGCCGCAGGAAGAGGCGGATGCCGCCGAAGTCGGGGATCTGGTCCGCAAGGAAGGCCGCAAATTCGTCGCTCTGCCGGGTGACCTGCGGGACGAGGATTTTTGCAGGCAGCTTGTTGAAAAAGCTGTTGCAGAGCTGGGTGGTCTGGACATTTTCGTCAACTGCGCGGGCCGCCAGCAAACGCATGATGATCTGCTGGACGTCACGACCGAGGCGTTCGACTGGACCATGAAGACCAATCTCTACGCGCTGTTCTGGCTGACCAAAGCGGTGATTCCGCTGTTACCGACCATGAAGAATGGAACTACTGCGAAACCGGGATTATGTGGGATCAGCGGGGATTTCGTGGGACGAAACCTGTTGAGCGACCGGGATTTTCTGGATTTTGACCGGGGCTGATGTGGGCCAAAACTGCCAGTGCATTTTGGATGGAACTAACTGCGAAATTGGCCTTGAGGGGCATTTTCAGCCAGTTGATTTGGAACCCACCGTTATTTTAGAGCCATCCCTTTAAAAGGCTTCAAGGTGCCTTTTAAAGGGTGCTGAGGCGTTCATTATACCGTCATAGCGCCGGAGCGCCATACTACGCGGCCTATGATCTTGGCGGGGGTGCCGCCATCGCGGATCATCTGGCGGATTTCTGCTGCTTTCAGTTCATCTGTGGAGTAGCTGGGGTTGTCGCTTACCACTTCCACATTACCGTTGGCCTTCAGACGCAGGCGTTTGACCAGGAGACTGTTGTCTATGCGGATGGCATAGATTGCACCGCTCTTGATGCTTTCAACGTCTGTTCTGACAAGAACCAAGTCTCCATCATCTAAAGATGGCTGCATACTGTCGCCTTTTACAGTAAGAGCGCAAACATTTTTCCTGTGGTCAAGAACATCTATGGGCAAAATTCCCTTTGGTATACTCACAGATGCTTTTGCAATTTTACCATCAACGTCAATTCCATGCCCAGCAGACAGTTTTATGTCATAATTTGGGAAAGATATGTTTTCGTTATCTTTTGGCAATGCATAAGTGCCGTCTGAAATTGACTGCGGATCGTCACCAAACAGAAGCCATTGGAGACTTACGTTGCAAGCTGCTGCGATCTTTTCCGCGATACCTAGCTTCCATTCTTTCCCGTTCATGTAGGTGCTTAGGGTCGTTAGGCCAACATCCGCTTTTTCCGAGACTACTTGATTCCCCCCAGCCCTTTCTACGGCTGACTTCATGCGCAAAAAACGCGTTTGCGTTTCGCGGTTCGTGCCCGCTTCTGCGAAATGCGTATTCGAACCTGTGTCAGGATTATTTTCCGTAATCATATCAGGTGTTTACCCTCAAAACAGAACCGCAAATACGCATTAACAACTGCGAAGTGCTTTTTGCCTCTTGATTTATATGCGCATTTGCGTATTCTCACGGTGTTCACTCCCCGTTAGTTCTCACGCGGATTGGCGAAAAAGAGAGCCCGGTTGCAGCCGGGCTGAAGTTAAGGAGAGTCTTATGGCACGAAAGCCAGACGGGTTGCACCCCGAAGACATTAAAACACGTTTGAGAAAGAAATTTGGAACGCTCGCCGCGTTCGCAAAGCTGCATCGGCGTAGCCCCAACACAGTCTCGAATGCGATATCCCAGCCGGGATATTCTACCCCGCTTGAAAAGCTGATTGCCAGTGAACTGGGCATGCAGCCGGAAAGCGTTTGGCCAGAGCGTTATCATGTGGACGGAACCCCTGTTTCGTTTCGTGCTGACAGAACTCCTACCGCCCTGAACTGCCGGGCACATCGTCAAAATGAGGTGGCAGCATGAACATGACTGTGCCCCAGCCACTGCTGTCAGTGGTGTCCATTCCCCTGACGGAGATTGACGTTGGCGACCGTCTGCGCGGGATTGATGATGATGCTGCAGCCGTTATTGCGGCCAGCATGCAGGAACAGGGTCAGCGCACCCCTATTGAAGTGCGTAAGGCTGGCAAACGGTATCGGCTGATTGCCGGTGCGCACCGCATGCGGGCCTTGGCTCTGGCCGGTATCGAAACCGCATTTGCTGTTGTTGTGAAAGCTGATGACCTTCACGCGCAGCTGCTGGAAATTGATGAAAACATCTGCCGCCGCGAACTGAATGAGCTAGACAAGGCAACATTTCTGGCAAAGCGGAAAGAAGTTTACGAGGCCCTGCACCCTGAAACGAAACACGGTGGAGACCGGAAGTCGGATCAAGTGGACAGCCTTGTCCACTTGATACCGTCCTTTACCGAGGCGACTGCCCAGAAGCTCGGTTTAGATGCCCGTTCCGTCAGGCGCTCTGTGCATCGTTATACCAGCATTGTGCCTGATGTGCGTGAAAAAATTGCAGGCACATGGCTGGCGAACAATGGTGCGCAGCTGGATGCGCTGTCTCGGGAGACACCTGAATACCAGCGGCAGATTGCGGACTTTGTTATGCAGTGGCCGGGGGTGAAGAATGTTTCCGAAATCCTGCGGCAGATCCGTAACCAGCCGAAGAAGAAGCCGCCTACCACTTATGACAAGCTGGTAGCGCTTTGGAACCGGGCGGATGAAGCCACGAAACTCCGCTTTCAGGAGTTTTTGCAGCCTCAGTTTGATCTGGAGGATGCGGCATGAGTGATGCTTTCTCTATCGAGATCGGAAAGATCATCCGGCGGGAACGTCAGGCGCGCGGTCTGACCATTGAGGCGCTGGCGCATGAGAGCGGACGCTGCAAGGTCTCCGTTTCGGCTGCTGAAACTGGTCGGTATGCGATCAAGGTCAGCATGCTTTTTGACCTTCTGTGGGCTCTGGACTGCAGTCAGGATGTCTTTCTGGAGATCCTGTCTCTGGACGCATCTCTGCTCAGTAATGCCGCAGCAGTTAAGGAGGCAGCATGAGCCGGAAATCTGATGAACGGCAGCTCTCACTGCTGGACTGGGTGCCTCCCATTGTCAGCACCGGGTATGACCCGCGTCTGATCCGGGGGAACTCACTGGGCTTCCGCCTGTCCCGCGCCATTTCCGTGACGCTGGATGAATGCGGGAAGTCTCGCCCGGAAGTGGCCGAGCGCATGAGCGACATTCTGGGGCGTGCAGTGACCGTGAATATGCTGAACGCTTATGCGTCCGGCCAACGGGAAGATCACCAGATCAGTGTTCCGCGTTTTGATGCGCTGATCGGAGCGACCGGAGACCGTCGTCTGGCGGAGTTTCTGGTCGAAGGGCACGGCTGGACCGTGATTGAACGCCGCTACCTGCCGATGATCGAACTGGCAGCGGTAGCGGAACGCAAGAAAGAGCTGACGCGCATGGAGAATGGTCTGCGGCGTCAGATGGGAGGGCGGTTCTGATGCGTGTTGATCTGTATAAAGAAGTTGAAATCGACACGGGGAAAGACGGTGTTGGCATCCGCATCCGCTTTTCTTCCAAGACTGCCCCGATGCCGGGTGAGATAGGTGTGCGCGTCCTTAATTCAGATATTATTCTGATTTTTCAGAGAGTGACGCGGGAGAAGTCTTTCCTTGATCCAATCTATGAGCTCAGGACGACGCGGATTGAGAGAGAGGGCGAGGCTGATCGTATAGATTTTGGTCTTCCCAAAATTTATATTGCCAACCCCGTTCCCTGCTCTTTTTTTGCGGTTAAGCCAGCATCAGACGGCCCGCAGGCGTAAGGGAGACGGGGCCATGATAAATCCATCTACGAGTGTTCGTTTGCTGAATGCCGCCAACACGCACAAGTCCGGCGCTAATCAGGTGCCTGAGATGAGTCATGATGTAATCGTCAAGATCTTCAACGGGGTGTCCTGGGTCCAGCGCTTCAAAATCTGGATTGGTTGTTTCGGATGCAAGCTGAAGCATCTTTCTGGAAAAATTTTCGCTTATTTCTGTCACCGAGTTTCCTCCTTGTTTGGGTTGTGCAGCCACAAGGTGGATGGGGTGATGCGAGTCTGGCAATGCGGCCAGACCGCATCTCTCCCCCGTATGATCGGGGGTGTGGCATGAGGCGCGTGGTTGAATACCGGAACCTGACGTTCGCATCTTCCGATGATGGCATCCTGCAAATCTGGTTTGAGGCGCAGTGTGATGAGGAAAATCTGCTCGTGCGGATTTATGGCCAGTCACGCGATACGTCTTTTGAGCGCATCACGCCGCAGGTTCTGACAGGATGGGCGCTGTATCGCTCCAGCAAGCCGAAGGGTTTGGTGTCCGGGATTTATGCGTCCCTGCGTCCGCAGGGCGTTGAGGGGCATGCTCTCGCCGCTGTCGAGTGTCATCTTAATGAGGCACGGGCGGTCGAGCGGCTGTTATTTCTGGATGACATGATGGCCGCTTCCGCGACCGGGAGCACCGGACTGCCAATGAGCTTTAGAGATATGCTGAGGCACTTCAGTGGAGGGAAAAATGCTGAATAATGTTCAGTGGTTTTCTCCTGCTGAACTGGCGGCTTTGCAGCTTCCTGGCATGCCGACGACTGCCCGCGCATATCAGCTGAAAGCCAAGATGGAGAATTGGTTTGACCCGGAAAATGAAGGGAAGAGCTGGCGACGTCGGAATGGGCGTGGTGGTGGCTATGAGTTCACGCCCTATGTTCTGGACACGATTGCCCAGGCCGCGCTGGTGGCACGCATTCAGGCTCCGGTGGAGGCTGAATGCGAAGAGGAGCATGGAGAAAGAAACGAGCTATGGGCCAGATACAGGAAACTGCCTGAGCATAAGCGGGAGCGTGCGGAGAAAGCGCACCGCATCCTGATGATGGTCGAAAGCTGGGTCGAGGCGAAGTGCTGCCAGAAAAAACTGGCCATAGTGCATATCGCCAAGGAGCAGCGTGTGGGGAAGACCACGATCTATAACTGGTATCGTGATGTGCGCGGCCTTGATAAGTGCGACTGGCTGCCTGCGCTGGCTGATCGTTTGTGTGGGAGCAAGAAGAAATATGCCGGATGCGATGAGGAGGCTCTGGAATTCTTCAAATCCCGCTGGCTGCAGCCCGAACAGCCGAAATTTGAGAAGTGCTACCGGGATCTGCAGAAGGCAGCTGAAGAACAGGGCTGGGTCATACCAAGCATAAACACCATGAAACGGCGGGTGAAAGAGCTGCCGCAAATGGTAATTGCCCTGGCGCGGGGTGGCAGAGATGCCGCCAAGCAGATGATCCCTGCGCAGGAGCGTGACCGGACGTATCTGCATGCCATGCAGGCTGTGAATGCGGATGGTCACAGGTGGGATATTTTCGTGTTGTGGCCGGATGGGACGATTGGCCGTCCTATGATGGCGTCATGGCAGGATCTGTATAGCAACACGATCCTGTCTTGGCGGGTTGATAAATCCGAAAACACCAACCTCATCCAGCTGGCTTTTGGCGACATGATCGAAAAATGGGGCATCCCTGAGGAAGCCCTGATGGATAACGGTCGGGCCTTTGCCTCCAAGCGGATGACCGGTGGCGCAAAAACCCGCTTCCGGTTCAAGGTAAAGGAGGACGATGTCAACGGGGTTATGACCATTCTGGGGGTAAAAACCCACTGGGCTATTCCCCGCCACGGTCAGTCAAAACCCATTGAACGGGCCTTTGGCGATATGGAGGAAAACATTGCCAAGGATCTGCGGTTTGCCGGGGCCTATGTCGGCAATAACCCGCTTGCCAAGCCAGAGAACTATGGCAGCAAGGCGATCCCGCTGGCTGAGTTTTTAAAGGTCGTTGAAGAGGGTATTCAGGAGCATAATAACCGGCCTAAACGGAACACACCGACCTGCGGCGGCAAGAAAAGCTTCTTTCAGGCGTTTTCCGAAAGCCTTGCTATTCGTCCGGTGCGGAAGGCGACTGAAGCCCAGCGGCATCTGTGGCTGATGGCGGCTGAAAATGTGACCGTCAACAAGAACAACGGCTCCATCAAGTTTATGCGGAACCGCTATTTTGCAGACTTCCTGCATGAGCATTTGGGGCAGAAAGTGGTGGTCCGTTACGACCCGCAAAACCTGCATGCTGATCTGCATGTGTATGACGCGAAGGGAGTGTTCCTGGGGAACGCACCGGTTATCGAGAAGACTGGCTTCTTCGACATGCATGCAGCTGGGGAAACAAGGCGGAAAGAGAAGAAAATCCTGCGGAATACGAAGGAAATTCTTGATCTGCAACGCAGCATGACGCTGGAGCAGATGGTTGATCTGATGCCCAAGGTTTCCGGTGTGGAAGATCTTGTGGAGACCAAGGTGGTACGCCCTCTGCGGCCCGCGCCGTATGTCAGCAATGGGAATGCTGCGGTGGCGCATCATGATGATGAAGAAGAAGACTGGCTGAGCAAGTATAACGAGCAGGTGCGACCGTCAGAACGCTCCTTGCGGCTTGTGGATACTGACGAAGACTGAACTGAGCCAATAACGCTCTCATAAACAGGAAATTTTTACGCATGACACAGATCATGACTGACCACGCACGCCTGCGTGACGCCGTGCGCGACCGGAAAGACCTGGACAAACTCTCTCTGACTCAGATTGCGTCGGCCTGCGGGGCGTCTAGTCCGGCCATCAGCTCCTTCCTGAGCGGGAATTATGCTGGTGATAACGAGAAGCTGGCCGGGAAGCTGCAAGCATGGCTGGATGCGCAGCAGGCCAAGGAGCGCCTGCGCACCATGCGTCCGATTGTGCCGGATTTCGTGATGACGGAAACGGCACGCACGCTGATGAGCATTATGGAAAGTGCCCAGTTTGATGTTGATCTGGCTGTGATTGCCGGGAATGCCGGGACAGGCAAGACGATGGCGGCAGAAGCCTATCAGCGGCAGACGAACAATGTCTTTATGCTGACAGCGGACCCCTCCATGGCCAGCCAGCAGGCGCTGTTGCATGAACTGGCTGATCTGTTGGGCTGTAACGATAAAGGGGTGCGGCGTATCCGCGCCATTGTGCGCCGCCTGCGTGGGACGGATGCGTTGCTGATCATTGATGAGGCTCAGCACCTGTCTGTGAAAGCGGTTGAAGAGGTCAGGTCTATTCACGATCAGGCCAAGGTTGGCGTCGTGTTTATCGGGAACGCCCCTCTTAATGCGAAATTCGACGGGCTGGGCCGCACGGCTGAGTTTGCCCAGCTCTTTAGTCGCATTGGCCTGCGCAAGAAGATCAACAAACCGCGCATTAAGGACATGTGCGCGCTGCTGGAAGCATGGGGCATCCAGTCCGGTGATGTTGAGATGGCGGCGAAAGAGATTGGCCGCCGTGAAGGTGGGCTGCGGAGCATGACGAAAGTGCTGCGTAACGCCACCAAGATTTCCCGCGTGCATAAGCATGAAGCCATTGAGGTTGAAGACCTGAAGGCAGCGTGGGGCGAACATATGACGGGTGAATTCCCACCGATCAGGGTGAAAGCAGGTGCGCAATGAGTATTCTTGAAATGCCGGTCCCCAGCGATGTTCTGACTGAAATTGTGGAAGACACGATCTTTGCCCAGCATGAGCGATTTACAGCCCTGCTGCGCGATATCCGGGAGTTTTTGCGCACAGCTCCGGCTGGAGCCACGGCGGCCCACTGTGCGGCCATTCTGAATGCCGCAGGGCGTATTGCCGGTGACAAGCGCAGGCAGGTGATCCGGGAGTTTTTTGAAGCCTACCCGGAAAATGCAACGGCTGGAGAAATCCTGAGCCTTATGGAGACTGTGTGATGCCGAATGTATCTCTTGCTCCCGTCCTAAAGGCTCTGCGGGATGGAGCGCGTGGCTTTTCTGACCGGAATGGGCCGGTCACGCTGAGCAATGGCGACCGTCTTGAGACGGCTATGTGGCTAGATGCGCTTGCGACCGAGCTTGAAGCTGTCGCGCATTTTGCGGGTATCGACCTGACTGGACTGCCGGTTGTGATCGACGTGGCGGCGACAGAGGTGCGGGCATGAGTCGCCGTATTCCATCCAGAGCCATCATGACGGCATGGGTTGAGCGTTGTGGGCGGATTGAATTCCGCCCCGGCGTGGGGTTTCCCGATGGCGCGCTGCCGCTCTGCTGTGGAACGCAGGAGGCTATCCGGTCGGCTCTCAAAAAGCGGGCATGGAACGGCAGGAATTACGCGGTGCCGGGCATGAGTGAGGCCATGAGTGACCAGAGGGCTTTTGAATGCATGGAGCGCCTGCGGGTCAATCTTGTGGGGCAATCCAGTGATCTGGTCTCCTATTTTTCCGGGATGAACGGGAGGGACGTATGAGCGCAGCACAAAAGGATTGCCTCCATCTGCCCGGTATCTGTGTGCAGCGCATTATGGACCGGCTTGTTGAGCTGGTCATTGCCTCAGGCGCGGAGATTAACGGCATGAGCGCCCCTGAAGTGGGGAGGATGGTGGCAAGCGGAATGCAGGGCATCCGCGCGGCGTGGCCGGCTGTTGAGACTCCGAAGGACTTGCTGGACATCCACACCAAAGCGGAGGCCGTGGCCGCACTGGCTGTCTGGCAGCTGATCATCTTGGGTGCGTACGTCAATGCCCAGGCAAACGAAATGCAGGCTGCTGATGCAGCCACGAAACACTAAGGAAAAACCGATGACTCTTGAAATCAATCGTGAAGGAACGGTGATGACGTGCGGTGGCCCGTGGCCGCGAGACCGTTTTGCGCCGACCGTGTTGTTGGAAAACGATATTGCCATTGATCTGGTGGCAGACGCGAAGGCTCTGTCAGAACTGATTGCTGAGCAAAAGCGGCTAATGTTTGCCAAGGCAGAAGCGTTCGAGGTTGCTGTCATGGCTGCTTACAACGCCAACAAAAAGCGCAAGACGCCCGGACGTTTTACTGCGTGCAGTTTGGACGAGCGTTTCAAGGTTGAACTGTCAGTGTCTGACTTCCGCCGCGTTAATGCCGACATCATGGCCGCGCAGGCACTCATGTCTGAGGTTCTGGATGATCTTACCGAGGGATCGAACGATGATGTCCGTCTGCTGCTGACGGATGCTTTTGTGCCTGACGCCCGCACGGGACGTATTAACACAGACCGGTTGCAGAAAGTGCGCCGTCTGCGCTTGTCCCATCCGCGCTGGCCCGATGTCTGCGAAGCAATTGCCAACAGCATCAAGGTTGCATCCAGCCGCTCTTACCTGCGCTTTTACGAGCGTGAGTCTGATGATCATGACTGGGTGCCGGTAGTGCTCCAGTTTTCGGCGCTGTGAGGTGTGAGATGAGCGACCCGAAAATCCTTTACTGCTCATTCTGCGGAAAGAGTCAGCATCAGGTTAAGAAACTGATTGCAGGGCCGGATGTCTTTATCTGTGATGAATGCGCCGAGCTCTGCACCCAGATTGTCTATGACATGCAGGTTGAGAATGTCGTCAAACGCTGCGTTCAGGCAGTGATGTATCCAGTTCTTCGTCTCCGGGTGTTTTTTGGGAGAGTGTCATGAAACAGAAACGCACATCCCGCAGGCCAGTGCGGCAGGATACCAACCGGGAGGGGATGGTCCGCAAGTTGCATGTTGGGCGGAAGCAGCTGGGGCTGGAGGACGCGGATTACCGCGCCCTCTTGCAGCGGGTCACCGGTAAGACATCCTCTACCCAGTGTTCAGAAGGTGAATTGGACCTGATCCTGAAGGAGATGAAGCGGGTTGGCTTCAAGACGTCTCGCCCCAGTGGGAAGCCGTGGGTCCGCAAGGTCTATGCGCTGTGGGACGAAATGGGGCCGCTGCTGCGCACGGGTGGCACACGTGAGGCGCTGCGGGCCTATGTTCTGCGGATGACGAAAGTCAGTGCACCGGAATTTCTGGACGAGCCAAAAGCCCGGCACGTGATTGAAGGGCTGAAGGCGTGGAAAAAAAGACTGGAGGATTCACAATGACACGCAAAGCGGTCGTATCCGTTGCCTTTGGCCATTATGCAATGTCCATGAAGGACGCGATGATGATTATGCAAATTTCTGAACGTGCCGTGAAAGTGGAGCGCGTTCCGGGTAGGTATGATCGTTATGCTGAGAGTGCAGACCGCAGGGCGTTTGCTGACAGCATGGAAATGGCCGAGGTTGAAAGTGCTCCTAAGACGAAGGTTATCCCGAAAAGTCATCGGATCACGCATGAGAAGCCAAGTCTGTGACTATTGACTGATCCGGATAAAGAGATGCCATCCACACGGGTGGCATTTTTTTTTGCTTATTATCTCATGAAATGAGACAAACCCTAGACTCCCATATCTTGTGATGACGTAGTATCAGACAGTTACAGCAGAAAGGAATTTCTATGCGTAAGTTATTACTTTTGATCCCAGCAATCTTCGGAATTGCCGGTATCTGGCTATATGCGACGGTTTCAGACGAAAACAAACAGACGCTCAAAGAGCACCCTTGTATCAATGATTATAAACAGTGCCGAAATTTAAAAGAGCTGATTGATTTTTATCCTCCTGTTAATGATGGACGGATACTCTGCACGGTAGCTGCTGATAACGATCTCAAATATGGACCTCCTGAGTGGCCAAGTGTTTTTGATGGCCCAAAATTTGGGGCGCATCTGAATGATGAAAGTTCGTGGAAAAGCGGACAAATCACCCTTGTTCAGCAAGGTGCGCTGATTCCGAATGCGTTTGGCGGGAAGGAAAAAAGAACAATGTTTTGCAAGTATGACCTCAATACCAAGAAAATTATTTCGTTCTATTTAGAGTGATGTTCATGCGATTTATTTATCCAAGATATGCCACTCTTCGGGGTGGCTTTTTTTATGCGCTGGATACTGGGGACGAAAAACGGTACAGTGCATTATGCAGAATGGTTCTGATGTTTTTTAAGAGCCGCTTGAATGGCATTTAAACACCCCAAAACAGAAAGGCGTGATCCGGTGCAAGCCCCCTCATCAATCTCGTGGCTGGTGGATGCTGTTGGAGAAGATGCGGCTCTGGAGTTTATTGACGGCAATGCTGGTAGGCGTTTGAAAATGCCGCGCCGGGTGGATGGAAGCTATCTTGTCGATCTGTATGGGCGGGATCTGGCGCAGGCGCTGGTAGACAGAAATTACGGGAATAACGATTATCAGGTGCCGCTGTTGCGTGGATGGCGGGCGCATATGTTGGCAAAACGGGGCTGCTGCAATAATGAGATAGCAAGCCGGCTCGGCACATCGTGGCGCAACGTCCAGAAACTGCTGAAGAAGGCCCCTGTGGACCGCGCGCTGCGGCAAAGACAGCCAGACGGGCAGCTTGATATTTTCGGGCTCTGAACTGCCGGGGACGAACATTTCCGCCCTGCTTTGAAAAAACGCAGCCCCCTATCGTGAGGGCATGCGAAACAACCTCTCAAAATCGCTGGATTTCACGTTGGCCGCCGAGGGTGGCTATCAGTGCAACAAGGCTGACGACGGCAACTGGAGCGGTGGCCGTGTTGGCCGTGGCAATCTGGCTGGCACGAAATACGGCATCTCAGCCGCTCTGATGGCTCTGGTTGTTGGGTCTGTTGCTGCTGTGACCCCATCCATGATGCGTAAACTCACGGTATCTCAGGCCAGAGACATTGCCACGGAGCGGTTCTGGCGCGTGATGCGGTGTGACGATCTGCCTGCTGGCATTGACGTGATGCTGTTTGATTTTGGTTTTAACAGCACGCCGGAACGGGCTGTGCGGCATCTGCAGGCCATTGTGGATTTCAAAAACCCGGATGGGCTGATTGGCCCTGATACCCTGTTCAGGGTGGAGCATATCCAGCCCGCCACGATCGCTCCCTTCATATCGCATGATTATGCTGAGCAGTTGCAGTCATGGCTTGGGGTTTCTCCAGACGGCCATATTGGACCATTGACGCTGGCAGCTGCTGCCGCGCAACAGGCGCACGATGTCATGCTGGTTTATGCGCTGGCCTCCCAGCAGGAGGCGGCATACCGCAGTTTTAAAAAATTCCCGGTTTTTGGTGATGGATGGCTGAACAGGCTGGAGGCCCGTGTGGCTTTTGCTCACCAGCTTCTGGCCGCGCAAAGCGCGCCTGCCGCCGTGGCCTGAAATCAAGCGGACAAGCTTGTCCACTTGATCCTGACAGGCCGGGCGGGCGCGTCTGGTTTGTATTTTGAATGGCGCAGACGCAGCGCTGACTGGGTTTGTAAGAGTTGCAAACCCTGATGGAAACATAAGCATGAAACTTGCAAGCTTGCTGCCGTCTCTGTTTGGTCTGCTGGGCAATGTTGGCTCCGCTGCACTGGGCGACAAGATGGCGGCTTACAACACGGCAGCCCAGACTGCGGTCAAGGCCGCTGTGACAAAGGTTGATGATGGCGTTGATCATCTTCAGACCGCCTTCACAAAGTGGGAAGCCAGTAATCCGGTGGCGCAGGAAGCCATTGATGGGACTGTTGGCCTGCTGCGTGATCTGGGCATTGCTGTGCCCAAGGAAGACGTTGTGGTGACGCACGTCAAAGCAGCCATTGCGGATCTGGCAGGTATTTTTGTGCCGGTGACCAGCACTCAGGCTGTGCCTGCGGCATCTACCGACACGCAGGCAGGCTAAACGGATGACCTGGGAGAGCGTGTTGCATGCGCTGACCGTAATCAGTGCTTTAGGCGGCGCAGCAGCACTGTTTCTTCTGGGTCGTTATCCGGCCTTGTTGGGAAACCATAGCAAGCTGACGGCTCGTGTTGTGGCTCTTGAGGCTTCCTTATCGGAGGTCAGGGCGCAGTCCGCCACACTTGAACAGGTCCGGCATACGCTTGAACTGGTTCAGCGGGATGGAAAGAATAACAACGAACTTTTGCACACGATCATCCGTGGGCATTTGGGTGACAGATCATGAAAAACCGCAAGAAGCGTTCGACATTTAGGCGTCGTTCTAACGGACCGTTCAAGAAAGGCCGTGGAGCACGATGTGACTTCAGGATTGAGGATTTCCATAGACTTCTGGTTGAAATGGATCAGTCCGTTCAGCTTTTCACTCGTCGCTTTGCTAGTGGGTTAGGGAGTGTTTTTGTATGAATTTTACAGGTGAAATCGAAGCTGATCGGCGGCGGAAAGTTCTCGATGCACTCGCACAGATGCAGGATGGCTTGCTGTCTGAAGACGTGATTTTGCGCGCTGTCTGCGAAACAGGGCGCGATACGGATCGGGATACGATGCGGGATGATCTGGCATTCCTGCAGAAACGGCATTGTGTGGCAATCGAGAAGCTGCCCCGTGTTGGCGGTGAACTTTGGTGTGTGCGTCTCACTGATGATGGTTTACGTGCAGCTCAGGGTACGCTGATCGTGGCGGGTGTTGCACGCCGGACAACGGCCTGAACTATGGCGCGGCCCTCATCCATTGACCAGCTTGAGCCCGAGATCCGCGAAGAGATCGGGCGTCTGCGTGGCGGCGGTCATACGATTGACGAAATACTGGCCGCGCTGCGTGAATTGGGTGCGGAGGACATCAGCCGCTCTGCGCTCGGTCGGCATGTCAAAAACATGGAGCAGATTGGCGCGAAGCTACGTCACTCCCGCAATATTGCCGAAGCTCTGGTGCGGCAGTTGGGGGATGCTCCGGCGTCCCGTTCCGCGCAGCTGAATATCGAGCTGCTCCATTCCGTCATTCTGGATCTGAACCTGGCATCAGAAGATGCCGATGCAGATGGTCTGGCTGCTCTGAAGGGTAATCCGGAAGGCATCATGCTGCTGGCCAAGGCCATTGACCATCTGACCAAGAGTTCCAAGGCCGATATTGAAAATCAGAAGGCCATTGAAGAGCGGGTTGAGGCGCGGGTCCGTAAGGAAACTGACGGAAAACTCAAAGACGCCATGAAAAAGCAAGGTCTGAGCAAGGATGTTGCCGCTCAGATCAGGAAGCAGGTGCTGGGGCTATCATGAACGAGCATAACGACGAACAGGATAAATGGCCGCTGCTGCCATACCAGCGGGACGCGAATGAAATGATCATGCGGCATGACGTGTCGGTCATTGAGAAATCGCGCCGTATTGGTCTGTCCTGGGGGATCAGCTGGCTGGCAGCTTTTGTGGCGTCCTGTGCGCGTGATGCGGGTGGCATGGATGTGTTTTACATGGGCTTTGAAAAGGACATGACGCGCCAGTTTGTGTCTGACACGGCTGACCATGCGAAAATTCTGGAAATTCCTGTTTCAGAGCTTGGTGAAACCCTGTTTATCGATCCGGAAAACCCGGACAAGGATCTGAAGATTTTCCGGCTTGATTTTGCGTCGGACTATGAGGTTCTGGGTCTGCCCTCTGTCGCACGTGCCTTCCGCTCAAAGCAGGGGCTCGTGATTATCGACGAGGCAGCCTTTATTGATGATCTGGCTGCTGTTCTTAAGGCGGCGTTCGCCCTGCTGATCTGGGGCGGACGCATTGTGATTGTCTCCAGTCATAATGGCGACGCCAATCCTTTTAACGAGTTGGTCACCGAGATCCGTGCCGGGAAACATCCTGATTACGGCTTGATGCGCATTACTTTTGACGATGCTCTGGCGCAGGGTCTGTATAAAACCATCTGCGCACGCCAGAAAAAAGAGTGGTCAGAGGCAGCGGAAGCCGAATGGCGTGAGAAAATCATCCGCCAGTATGGTGACGGTGCTGATGAAGAACTTTTCTGCATTCCCTCACCGACAACCGGCGCTTATCTGCCATTGTCTCTGATTGAGGCGCGGCAGACGCCAGACGCAAAAGTTATCAGATATTCCTGCACCAGCGAGTTTGCGCTTGCCCCGCCATATGTGCGCGAGGCGGAAGTAGAGGCGTTTTGCGAGGAGGAACTCAGGCCGCTTCTGAACGGACTTGATGTCCGCGTTCCCCATGCGCTTGGAGAAGATTTCGGGCGCAGTGGGGATCTGACCGTTCTGTGGATACTGGCCATTCTGCAAAGCCTGAAGCGCACCACGCCTTTTGTGGTGGAGTTGCGGAATGTTCCGTTTGAGCAGCAGCGGCAGATCCTGTTTTACATTATCGACCGACTGCCACGCTTCCGGGCAGCCAAGATGGATGCGCGCGGGAACGGGCAATATCTGGCTGAGGTCGCGGTGCAGAGATACGGAAGCCGTGTTGAAGCCGTCATGCTTTCCGAAGGCTGGTATCGAGACAATATGCCGCCTCTTAAAGCAGCTTTTGAAGACGGCACTCTTGATATTCCTGTTGATCGGGACATTCAGGATGATCTGCGCGCCCTGCGTATCGTGCGTGGTGTGGCCCGCGTGCCTGATGCCCGCACGACTGACAAGACAGGTAAGCGGCATGGCGACGCTGCCGTTGCTCTGGCCATGGCTAATGCCGCCAGCCGGGCAGACACCATGGAATATGGTTTTACCGCGGTGCCCAACCCTTTGCGCATGAGGGCCGAAGGCGCGGGGTCCGGTGACTGGCCAATTGAACGTGAACTGATGATGGAGCGCGCCGGGATGCGGGATGCATCCGGCATGCGTGGGAAGGTGCGGCTATGACCGATGTTCAGTGGATCTGTGTGACCATTCTGGTGGCGTTTGTGTTTGCCGGGTCTGCCTGGATTATCTGGGCGGTCTGGCATGCCAGCCGCGAGAAAGACACGGAAGCAGACAGCACCGCAGAAAAGACGGCGGAGGATCTGGTTGTGGATGTGACCCAGCGTATGGCATCGGCACAGGCTGCTGCACCTGCTGATGATGCAGCGCTGCAGGCGCGCCTGAAGGCGGGAACACTCTGATGAAAACCTCAGCCTCCGTAAATGCATTGCTGGCTCTGGCGGCGCTGGCGCTTGTGGCACCGCTCCTGAGTGGGTGCAGTCCTGTTACCTATAAAACCGTGTGCCCCACTCTGGTGCCTTATTCCATGACGCAGCAGACGCAGCTTGCGGAAGAGCTGGTCGCGGCCCCTGACGCGCCCATGCTGCATCAGGTTGTGCGCGATTATGCTGGCCTGCGCGACCAGGTGCGCGCCTGTCAGGCTGAGGGAAAATAATCCATGCCTCTGATTGACCCCACAACGGACAAACCTTTCCCGGCATGGATGCTGCAGCGGCAGCCTGTGGGGGGTGCGAACCTGACAGGGTCGCGGTCTGCCATCACCACCATGTCCATGGACTGGGTGGACCCGGCATCTGTCGGGGAGATGCTGCGCTCTGCCAGTCAGGGGAACAGTCAGGCCTGGCAGGAATTTTGCGAGCTGATTGAGCAGAAGGATCTGCACTATCTGGGCGTGCTCAGCACGCGCAAGCGTACCGTCAGTCAGCTACCGATTACTGTGGAGGATGCCGGACCATCCCCGGAGCAGAAAAAGCACGGGGAATTTGTCCGTGACTGGATTGCCAAAGGCATCTTGCAGCGCGGCCTGTTTGATATGCTGGATGCCATTGCCAAGGGGTTTTCCGTGATGGCATTGCGGTGGCATCTGGATGCCGGAAATTACTGGCCGGAGAAGATGATCTGGCGACCGCAGAGGTGGTTCGACCTCTCCTATCAGGATGGGGAGACCATCATGCTCCGGCAGGATGTTGGCTCAGGCGTGACGCCTGATATGGCCGGGGCTGTGCCAGAAATGGGGTTTTCCAGCATTCCGGATCGTAGCGCTGTCATTCACCGGCATCCCTCCTGGTCTGGCCTGACCATTGATCAGGGGCTGACGCGCGCGATTGCCTTCAACTCGCTTTTCAAGATGTTTTCAAACCGTGACTGGGGCGTGTTTGTGCAGGCGTTCGGCATCCCTATTCGTCTGGGTAAATTTGGGCGCGACAGCACACCGGAGGACCGTGCAACACTCTGGCAGGCCATTGTGAGCAGTGCGGGGCAGCTGGGTATCATGATCCCTGAAAGCATGATGATGGAGTTTATAGAGCCCAAGAATGGCGCGGGATCCAATGATGTGCATGAGCGCCGGTGCAAATGGCTGGACGAGCAGACCAGCAAGGCCGTGCTGGGGCAGACAGGGACCACGGATGCACGCCAGGGCACGCATGCTGCGGCTGCGGTGCACAGGCAGGTGCAGGACGATATAGAGCGCTCCGACGCGATGCTGCTGGCCCATACGGTCAATGAGCAGCTTGTGCAGCCCATGATTGATATGAGTTTTGGCGTGCCGGGCGACGGGACCTATCCTGTTGTGAAGATTGGCCGTCCGGACGAGGCTCCTCTGGCTGAGGTGATTTCCGCGGTGCAGAACCTTGGCCCGCAGGGGTTCAAGGTGCGGGCAGATGACCTGTATAGCCGGATGAACCTGAAGCCCCCTGAAGAGGGTGATGTGGTGGTGGGCATGATTGCCCAGCCACAGGTGCCGCAGCCTGCCAGTGATCAGCCTGCCCAGGTGAAGCCGCCTAAGCAGCTGCCGAGCCGTGACCCGGTGCCGACGGTGCATGACCCGCAGGACGATGATCAGGCGCAGCAGACGCTGGCGGAAACCACGCTGCATGCGCAGATTGGTCGGCTGGTGAGCCTGCATGTGCAGGACAATGGTCCATTGCTGATTGACATGATGACGCAAAGCACGGCCCGCCGTGCCAGCAGCACTTTGCGCCGCATGCAAGATCAGGTGCGTGAAGAACTGGAGGCATCATCATCTTTGAAGGATTTTGAAAGCCGTCTGAGTGGGCTGGATCTGGACGATGTGGCTTTTGCCAATGCGATGACCTCGGCGGTGCTGGTTATGGAGTTGGCTGGAGAAGCTGAAGTTCTGGAACAGATGCGCGATGGCGGATGAGGTCATCCGGGGTGTCGGTCTGGCACCTTCTGACGCGATCAGCTTTTTCCGGCAGAAGCTGAACATGCCATCAAAGCGGTGGGGTGAGCTTGAAGCGCATGCTCATGGCACGCAGTTTGCTGTAGCTGGTGCGACGTCTAAAGCCCTTCTGGATGACTTCCGGGTAGCTCTAAACAAAGCTCTTGTTGACGGCACAACGCTTACAGAATTCCGTAAGGATTTTGATACCATCGTGAAGCGTCATGGGTGGTCTTATAATGGTTCGCCTGGATGGCGATCTGCCATCATTTATGAAACCAATCTGACCAGTGCTTATGCGGCTGGCCGTTATAAACAGATGACCACGCCTGAGGCTCTGGATATCTTTCCTTACTGGCGCTACCGGCATCATGCCTGCCAGCATCCGCGTCCACAGCATGTTGCCTGGGATGGCTTGATCCTGCCTGCAGACGACCCGTGGTGGAATACCCATTATCCACCCAATGGATGGCGCTGCCATTGCACGGTTGAACCTGTCTCCCGCAGAGATCTGAAACGCTACAACTGGACGGTCAGTGATGCGCCGCCACTCAATGAGAAGCCATGGCGTAATCCGGCAACTGGCAAGACCGTAATGGTGCCGGATGGCATTGATCCCGGCTTTCAGAGTAACCCTGGCCGGGACTGGGCTATGGGTGAGAAAGAGCGTGCGGCAACACGTATGACACCGGTCATACCCACAGGCGAAGACGCACAACCTGCGCGCCGCGAGGAAACCCAGAAGCGGCAGATACAGGAAATTCTGAAAGTGAAGTCCGGATCGGTCGAGGCTGGGACGGCTCCTGAGGCGTTGCAGGAGGCGCTGGATGTTAAAACTGACAGCGTGCTGCTATCCGGTGACACATTAAGCAAAAATCTGTCCCGACACCGTGATCTGGAGGCGGTGGATTATTTGCGGTTGCCCGTGCTGATTGCTGATCCTGTCGCTATTGTTGCGGACACGAAGCCCACGAGCCTTGTTCTGGTCTCTTATCGGGGAGGTCAGCACTACAGAATGGCAATCAAGCGCACGAAAGACGGCACGATGCTCTTCCTTGAGTCCTTCCTGAAGTTCTCTCGTGAACGGGCGGAAGCGCTGCTCAAGAGCCGGAGCGCACTATGGGGCGATCTGCCGCCATTGGATGCTGACAAGCCAAAAAACGAAGAGGGAAAATGACGCACGGGTGGGGCCTACCACAACCCCACATAGCACTCCATCGTATAGGTTACCTCCCTGCTCGGGAGGGCCTTGCGACGTGTTACGGCAGGTAGAGTATCACCGTGTCACCGTGCGTCTTTTCCACTTTTACCACAGTGGAAATTGAGAGGCGAGGAAAATGGGTGGTGTTTCCGTTCTCGGGTCAACGCAGCAGATCCGGGATGCTCTGGGGCGTATTGCAGACATTGGGCGTGATCCGTCCAGTGTGTTGAACGCCCTGGGCGCGGGTATCGTCAGACATACGGAGCAGCGCATGAATGCCGGGGTTGACCCGCGCGGAGTGCGCTGGGACAGCTATGCTCCGCTCAACCCCTACTATGCCAGCAGCAAAAAAGGTCCGAGAATTCTGATTGCGAGCAGACAGCTCCAGCAATCATTGATCTGGAGAAGTCAGGGGAATGTCCTGGTCTGGGGCTCCAATAAAATCTACTCCCGCATCCATCAGTTGGGTGGGATCATCCAGCCAAAGAATAAACGGTGGCTTTCGTTTGAGATGGGGGGGAGGCTCTGGCATCTGGATAATGTGGAAATTCCAGCGCGCCCGTATCTTGGTTTTACTGACCAGGACCGCACATTCCTGATTGAGGAACTGGAGGATTATCTGGCCCGTGCGATGCGCGGATGATGCCTGCGAGAGGTCATCCGGTTTTAAAAGGTTTTTAAAAGGGTCTAAAAGGGGTCTGTGTGCGGTTTGGGTGTGCATGCGGCCCGATTACCCGTAAAATGGCTTTGGACGCCTCCTCGTCGAAATATAAGGGGATGTCGCTCATAGGGTCGGGGCGAACATTTCCGCCCTGACGGACGCGGTCTGCATGCCTCACAACTGGGGGCATGAACATTGTCACCTCAATCCACATGGCGTTGCCAGACAGCGCGGACAACACGCCGCCTGAGTGGATACACCTGACACCTGCCGGGACGTTTGGCGGCAAGGATGGTCGTGGGCCGTTCACGCTCAAAGATCCTGCGGATGTCATCACACGCTCCATGGATATGGCACGGGGCAAAATCGTGGTGGACATCAACCACAGCACACACGTTGCCGCAGCGCGCGGGGAACGGTCTGATGCTGTTGGCTGGGTCACGGAACTGAATGCCCGCAAGGATGGCATCTGGGGACGTGTTGAGTGGAACGGCACCGGACGCCAGTTAATGGCGGACCATGCCTATCGCGGCATCTCCCCGGCCATTGGCTCCCGTCCAGATGGCACGGTCGAGTGGATTGAGGCTGTCAGCCTTACCAACCGCCCCAATCTTGGGGTGGCGGATTTACATTCCCAAAATCAGGAGACGAGGATGGACCTCGCACAGCTACGGCGCACGCTCGGTCTGTCCGAGACGGCGACGGAAGATGACATTAACGCGGCCATTGCACGCGGTAAGGCAGCGGTGACGCTGCATGCCACTGTGGCGAAAGCTGTTGGACTGGATGCCAATGCGGATGACGCAGCGGTTCTGGCAGCCGTGGAAGCACGCGGGGCTGTTGTCAGCACGCATGCGCAGACGGAGATTGCCAGTCTGCAGGGCCAGCTGACGGCGCAGAAGAAGGCATTTGATACGCTGCAGGCTCAGCTTGCGAAAACATCTGCGGAAAGCTGGGTCAAAGACCTGAAGCGCCGCAAGGTGGTGAGCGACAAAGCTGAAGCGCGTCTGGTTACGCTGCATATGCAGGACGCGGCATCGGCTGAGGATCTGGCGGACAGTCTGCAGGATGTTCCTGACGATAGTCTGGCCCGGCTCTCGCTGCATTCTCAGGGGGCTGGCCGGTCTGGCGACAAGCCGGACAAGCTGGTGTCTGCCATGGAGTCAGCGCTTATCCCTGCTGACAAGGCGGGAGGCTGATCATGGCGCTTTCAAAAGACCGCATCCTGCCTGAGAAGAAAGTGTCTCACGCCCCGGAATTCCCGCTGAGTGTTGCCGCCGGATACCGCGTGTTCCGTGGCTCCCTCTGCGTTGTCTGCCAGGACGGATCTGTTGTGCCTGCTGGCACGGCGGCTCCGCCTTCACCTGCCGTCGCCAGTGCGGGGGTTGCGCGGCATGCGCAGGACAATACCGGCACCAGCACCGTGATGAGTGCGCAGGTCGGTCCGGGGCCGCTGTGGTGTGAAAAAAGCTGCTTTGGCATGCCCTTTGACACAGCGCCCACATGGGCTGACGTCGGCAAGCCGGTCTACGCGGTGGACGATGAAACCGTCTCCCTCACTGAAACTCCAGCAAGCGGGTCTGCCCGTCTTCAGGTGGGCACGCTGTCCGGCCTTGAAGCCGATGGCACAGCCTACGTGCTGTTTGCGTAAGGTCTCCCATGGACATCAATATTGGCAACATCAACGCCCTGACGACGACGATCAACAAGGCGTTCAACAAATACATTGAAACGGCTGCGCCGACCTATGGCCGCTTCACCATGACCATTCCGTCCAACGCCGGGGAGAACTTCTATCCGCGTCTGGCAGAAATGCCGGGGCTGCGCGAATGGGTTGGCCAGCGGGTTATCCATCGGCTTGAAGCGGGCGGCTTTGTTATCCGTAACAAGACGTTTGAAGAAACGCTGGGGATCCGCCGTGAGGATCTTGAGGATGACCAGTTCGGCATTCTGACGCCTGCGATTGAGCAGCTGGCCGCTGATGCAGCGGAAATGCCGGACAAGCTGGTTTATGATGCGCTTGAGACGGGCGTTAAAACCGCCTGCATGGATGGCCAGTATTATTTTGATACGGACCACCAGACCTACACCGAGAATGGCGATCTGACCGTCTATTCCAACCTTGGTGTGCCGCAGGCCACTGAAGCTGCCGGGCCTGCCTGGTATCTGTTCTGCACGCGTCGCCCGCTGAAGCCGATGATCTACCAGCCGCGTCGCCCGTTTGTGGTGACTGCAAAAACCCAGATTACTGCTGGGAATGTGTTCTCGGGCAACGAGTTCCTGTGGGGCGTGGATGGCCGGTGCAATGCTGGTCTGGGCATGTATCAGTTCGCCTACCGCAGCACGCGTCCGCTGAATGGCGATACTTTTGCTGATGCCCTGGCGGCAATGGCGTCCCAGCGTCGTAAGGATGGCTCGCCCTATGGCATCCGCCCGGATGTGATGGTTGTGCCGCAAAACCTTGAGAGTGCCGGTCGCCAGCTGCTGAACGGCGACATGGTGCCGGTTTTAGCGCCGGACGGGAAAACGTGGGTTCCCGGTGCGAACGTCTGGAAAGGCGCATGTGATCTGCTGGTGGCCCCGCGCCTCAGCCAGAAAGTAGGAGGCTGATATGGCCACTCCCCCGAAGAAGCCTGAGATTGACCCGGCTCTGGAAGACGCCAAAAAGGCGTTTGAGGGCTCTGTTGCCGTGACATCCAACGGGCATAACTGCGTTGTGGGTCCCGGCGAGATTATTGTGATCTGCCGTGACCCCGGCTTCCGGCGTGCCGGGATCGAGCATAAGGCGATGAAGGTCTACAAGTCCGGTGAGCTGAAAAAACATCAGCTTGAAACGCTGCGGACTGAACCGAAGCTCGAAATTATCGAGGTCGGCTGAGCCATGGCTTATGCCACCGTGCAGGACATGATTGACCGGTTCGGGGAGCGTGCGTTGATTGATGCGACGCGCGACCTCAATCAGGACCGGGACGTTATGGACGTGATCCGGATCAACAAGGTGCTGGAACGCGCCTCTGCCACGGTGGATAGCTACCTGCAGCGGCGCTATGCGGTGCCTGTGCGCCCCGTCCAGCTGCCGGTGGTGGATGCGACCTGTGCTCTGGCGCGGTATGCGCTATGCCAGCTGGCGGATAGTGAACCGGCCCTGCAGATCCAGACGGCGCGCAAGGATGCCCTGAAATGGCTTTCTGATATCGGCTCTGGTGCTGCCACGCTGGATGCCACGGCTGTTGCAGATACCAGCGAGACATGGTCCCGCGTTCAGGCGCGTCCGACATCCATCCGGGGGAATGGCCTGTGGTAGAGCGTCAGTTTTCTGATGATCAGTGCCCGTCTTTTCTGGATGGGAATGTCCTGAAGGCGGCATTTCTGGGCGTCATGCAGGCGCTGACGGATGCCTATCCTGAGGCGGGATATCAACATTGTGTGCTGCCTCCCTCTCCAACAGCGTCGACATGGAAACGCATCCAGCAGGGCAAGTCCTGTGTGGCCATGACGTTTGGCGGATGGGTGCCAGAGCAGAAGACTAGTCAGACATTTCGCGGGACACTGGTTTTTCCGGTTTTCCTGCTGATCCAACATCGCAGGATTGAAGATCTGTGGCTGGGCACGAATGAGCGCTGGGGCTTTGGCACTCTGGGTCTGATTGCCCAGGCTGTTGGCAGGCTGCACGGCGCAAAGGTTCCCGGTCTGGATGCGACCATGCGGGTGACGCGCCAGTTGTGCCCTGCCGGGATTGACTGGCTGGACGAGAAATCAGCACTCGCGGAACTGGAAATCCAGATTGAGGGCGTGGCGCTGGATACGGACGTCTTTACCGACCAGCTGCCTGATTTCCTGCGGCTATCTGAAATCTGGAATGTGGATGGGGATGCCCAGCCACAGGCAACTCTAAATGTGAGGGATGACGCATGAGCGTGCGTGTGACGGTGGCCGAGGGGCGCGTTGTGCGTGACCCGCGTGGCCGGAAATGCCCGGACGGGGAATTTTCCGTCGATGAAAAGGACTTTTTCTGGGCGCGCTGTTTGCGCAGTGGCGATCTGGAACTGGTGAAGCCGAAGACGTCTGGCGCAGCGGTAGTGCTGCCGGATGCCAGCAATAAGGTGGCCACGAAATGACCATTACTGTTGATCAGGTGCCTGCCAACTGGAAAGTGCCGGGCAGCTATACGCAGGTTGTTGGCGTCAATAATGCAGCGACACTGGCGGGCATGCCCTTGCGGGTGCTGCTTGTTGGTGTGCTGGGGGCGAGCGGGACAGGCACGGCGCTGACTGTGTATCCGAATATCACCGCCTCCCGCGCTGCCGTTCTGGCGGGAGCTGGGACAGCAACCAGCCAGATGGTTTCGGCATTCCTCACGGATGCGCCTTACACGCAGGTGGATCTGATTATGGTTGCGGCTGCCAGTGATGCAGCGGCTGCCGTCTGGACGATTACACCGGCAGCCCCTGCCACAGCATCAGGCACCGTGGCGCTGGAGGTGAATGGTTACCGTGTGCCTGCGGCGGTTACCACCGGGATGACGGCTGCGCAGATTGGTGCTGCACTGGCTGACGCATGGACGACCGCGCTGTCAATTTCATCCGGTTGCACGGTCAAGGCTGATGCCACCACAGGTGTTCTGACGCTGACGGCCACGGACAAGGGGGCATGGACCAACGATATCGACGTGCGGGAAAGCACCCGTTACGGCGATGGGGTTTCCGGGGCGTCTCTGACGATCGCGCAGACAACGCAAGGTGCCGGTGTGCCTGACGTGACACCCGCGCTGACGGCTGTGAGCCGCACCTGGTATACGGATATGGCGTGGATTACGGCTGACCAGCCCAATCTTGCTGTGTTTGCCACGGAAGCGGCACGCCGGTTCAACGCTATGGTCAAGCTGGATACGCATGTTTATCTGGGCCTGCGCGGCACTTATGGTCAGGCACTGGCGCTTTCTGAAACCCAGAATTCCAAATTCGTGAGCATTCTGCCGGCTAACCGGGCGCGGTTTGCGCCGTGGGAAGCTGCCGGGTCTCTGTGTGCCGTAGCGTCCGCATCGCTTAACACCGACCCGGCCCGCCAGTTGCACACGCTGGCGCTGACGGCGTTGGCCGGGCGTGGCCCGGATGATGCGGACGATTATGACGATGCCAGCCGCAACGTGCTGCTCAACAACGGCATGAGCACGTTCAACGTGCTGCAGGGCGGAACCGTGGAGCTGGAGCGGGTTGTGACCACCAATCTGGTGGATGACAGCGGTGTGGCAGATAACATCTGGACGGACATCATGTCCCCCAAGGTGGCCACACGGGTGCGGTATGAATTCAACGCATACATCCGGTCCACGTATCCGCGCGCAAAGCTGGCAGACAATGGGTCTCCTCTGGCCAAAGTCAGTGCTGCTGGCGTCGTGACGCCGGATACTCTGGCGTTGTCATGGGTTGGGCAGTCCACCCTGTATGCAAATGCCGGCTGGATTGACGGCACAGCCACGCTGAGCCCGCAGGCCGTGTTTGAGCGGGATACCACCGACCGTAATCGCGTGAATTCCACTCTGATTATCCAACGTATGGGGAGCCTGATGGTGGTGGCCAACTCCCTCGAAATGCAGGTGTAATATGGCCCAGACGGTTGGCATCATAGAGATCTGGTGGAAAGGCGTTCAGTATGAATGCGTGACCGGCAGCACCATCAAACTGCCCGGTTATAAAAACAACACGCAGGTCACTGGCAGCACTGTGCAGCGTTACCAGAGCTTTGCGGCTGGCGAGGTTAAGGCCACGCCTGTTCTCAAAACCGGCATGAAGCTGAGCGCCTTTAGCGCAGACGATGAAGGCGAATTGCAGGTCAAATGCGATACCGGGCAGGCCTTTGTGCTGCCGGACGCATTTATTCTCGATAACCCCACACTGTCCGACCAGGGCGGCAAAGCGCCGGTGACCTGGAATGCGGGCCTGTTTCAGGAAATTGTGAGCTGATGAGCGATACTTCCAAACTGACCAAAAATGACCCGTTGGCTGATCCCCGCGTCACGAAAAATGATGACGGATCATACACTGTGCAGCTGATGCAACCAGTGCAGCTGATCAAAGATGAACCGCCACTGACGTCCGTCACATTGGGGCGGCTCAAGGGGCGCTCTATGGTATCCATGCTTGATGCCGCAGGAGAAGGTGCGCGTCTGGAAAGGCTGCTTCTGGCGTCTGTGGATCTCGTGGGGCCGAAGGGTGATGCGTTCATGGAGAATGTGGATGCTCCCGACTTCCTCTTCTTGGTCGGTGTAGCCAGCACTTTTTTGGCGAGTGGCCAGACGACTGGCCAGTAACTCTCGCGGCTATTGGCAGTGAGATGGGGTTTTCAGAGGCGGAGCTTCTGGACATGACGCCCAGACGGGTTGCGTTCTGGGCTGTGGCGCTTGGCAAGCTGGCTGAGCGCCGCGCAGACGCAATAAAGCAGGCGCAAAATGGCTGACGAACTAAGAGCAAAATTTGAACTGGATTTTGCCGTTGGTTCGTCAGAGCCTCTGACTGCCGTCCGGGAAATTCTGGAACGCATTGATCAGAGTCTGGAAAAGCTGCGTCAGGCGACCAATCCGTTTGCAGAGCTGACTGAACCGGTGGCGCGTGCAACGCAGGCCACGACACGGCTGAATGAAGCCGTCACCCGCACAACCACCGCAACAGAAGCTGCAGCTGAAGGCGTGACTGCCCTTGGCGGCGCACTCAACGAAATCGGTGAAGGGGCAACTCAGGCCGCGACCGGGCTTGGCCGCATGGGGATTGAGGCGGAAGAAGCAGCCACCCGTGTATCAACCGCCATGGAGCGGGCACAGGCGGCTTATCGGGCTGCAGGTTTTGCATCCAATACCGAGGGAGGGGCTGGCGCAGGCGGTCCAGGATATTTTGCCCGCGTTGGGGCTGCCGGGCGTGGTTTCCATGATGCCGTGCAGAGTGGCATGGGGAGCGCCTTCGGGGCTGCGGCTGCCGGATTTGGTGTGCTGGCCCCGATCCATGCGGCAGCTGAATATGACAACGATCTGGCGCATATTGGTATCGGTCTGGATCTGCACGGGGCGGCAAATCAGCAGTTTATGGCCGCTTATGGCCGAAGGCTGGATGCTCTGGCACGGGATACCGGGCAGACCAGTCCGGAGCTTGCTGCTGCGGCTGGCTTCTTTAATCGTGAGGGCTATTCCAGCACCCGTCTGGATGCCGTTCTGCCGCAGGTTGCGCGTATTGCCACGGCCTATAATGCGGCCCCTGATGCAGTGGCGAAAACCACTTTCGCCCTGCAGGAAAACCTCGGGATCAAAGACACCGATACGTCTGGCGCTCTGGCGGCGATTGCGCTGGCCGGGAAAAGCGCTGACCTGCCATTTGAAAAACTGGCCCCGCTCTTCCCGCAGGTTGCGGCTGCGGCTGGCCAGTTGGGGGTAACCGGGCGAAGCGGCGTGAATGATCTGGCTGCCGCCATGGCCGTGGTGCGCAAAAGCACAGGCACGGAAGGTGAAGCGGCAACAGACACGCGGGCCTTTATTCAGGCGATTACCTCTCCGCACACGGCGAAGCGGTTTGCGCAATTCGGTGTGGATCTGTTCGGCACAGAAGAAAATGCCCGCAAAGGCGGTCTGGATCCGATTGAGGCCGTGATGCAGCAGGTCAATCGCATTACCCACGGCGGTCAGGACCGGAAGGCCCTGGGGGAACTGTTCAACAATGAGCAGGACCGCGCCTTCACACAGGCGATCCTGATGCACATGGACCAGTATCAGCAGATCAAGGCGCGTGTCTCTTCCGCAACGCCGGAAGTTATCAACAAAGATTTTGAAACAGGGCTGCAATCCACTCTGATCCGGCTGCATGCGTTTGAGGACGCGCTGAGTCAGACGGAACGCCGGATTGGGACGGCGTTTGTGCCGGTTTTGAATGTGGCGACCATGGCGCTCCATGGTTTGACCATCGCTTTTGACTGGGTGGACAAAAATGCTTTCGGTCTTGCCTCTGGCCTGACAGCAGGCGTGGGCAGTGTGCTGGCGATCACGGCGGCCCTTGGTGCGCTGGGGGCTGTTCTGATCCCTCTCCGGGCCGGGCTGGTGTTGATCCGCAGCTTGCTGTCCTTCGGTTCTCTGGCCTCTCTTCCCGCGCTGCTGAACCCAGTCTCACTTGCCCTTATCGGGATCACAGCAGCAGTCACAGCCGGGTATCTGGCGTGGCGCAACTGGGACAAAATCAAGCCGATGCTGAGTAGTCTCGGAAGCTGGATCAGCGGATGGGCGAAGACCATCGGCGGCTACATCATGGCTCCGCTGCATGCACTGGATCAGTGGATTGACCATTCATCCATTGGGCAGGCCATGGACAAATGGCTGGCGCATCCGGCTGTGCCTGCGGCGGTTCCGGCTGCTCCGGGGGCAGCTGATGCGCATGGCGGGAAGTTTGGGCTGCATGTCTCGCATGACCCGGCCCTCACCGTGCGGCGGACGTCCGGAAATCCGGGTCTGGTCAGTATCACGCCTGACCGTGGGCGCATGGTGGCGGTGCCATGAGCGGCGCACTTTCCGGATTGACCTCTCTTTCCGGCCTTGGCGCCGGGTCTCTGGGGAGCCAGACAGGTGCGCTGGGTGGCCTGCTGGGAGGTGCCGTTGGGGGAGCCATGTCCGTTGCGGCATGGCGGGGCGTTACCTTCTGGATGCCGTCGTCTCAGGACGAGGCCGGACGCCGCATGCTGCAGATCTGGTTTCCGGGCCGCGATGATTTCCGGACGCAGGATTTTGGGGCGCAGGACGGCCCGATCCGCGTCTCCGGTCTGATTATTGGCGATGACTATGTGATCCGGGCAAAGCGCATGCGCACGGCGCTGATGCAGGCTGGCAATGGCACGCTGGTCCACCCGTGGTGGGGCGCGATAAAGTGCCGGCTGGTCCAGTCTGGCAGTATTTCGTTTTCGGATGGCGAGATCCGCCTGGCGCGGTTTCAGGCCACCTTTGTGCGTGTGCCGCCTGACCCGACAAGCAAGGGGCTGTTTGCACGGATTGCCGACACCCTGACCAGTGTGCTGACGCAGGCTGATGCGCTGGTTGATTCTGCCGTTATGGCGATGCGGTCTGTGTTGTCTGTTCTCACCCTGCCTCTGGCTTTGGTCAGTGCTGTGTCCAATGTTGTCTCCGTAGCACATGGCGTATGGGATGCAGTGACAGGGTCAACGGCTGCCCTGCCGGTGCGGACTGCAGCGTCTGCTCCGCTGGCGGCTCTTGCTGGCGGGGTGAGCGTGCCGGCGACCAATAGCGACACGACCTATGCGGACAGCGTTGCGACCCTTCTGGCGGGCGTGCCTGCTGCTGTGGCGCAATCGGTCTCTCCTACCGCATCCGCAGCGATTGCCCCGGCAGATGCCGTGAGTGGCGTGGATGAGGATGACATTGATCCGGCTGTGGCCACGACGCTGCTGATTACCGCGGTGCAGTCTCTGCGCACTGCCGGGCAGACGGCAGCGGAACAGGCGGCAGATCCGGCATCTGTGCGCGGGCTGATGCTGGGGGCCACGCTGTTGACGGCGGCGCAGGCCGTCGCTGCGGCATCCTCTCTGACCTATGCCAGCCAGGACGATGCGCTCAGCTGGCGTGACCGCCTGCTGGCCATGCTGGATGATCTGATTGACGACATTGAGACACTGGCCGGAACCAATGGAGCTGCTGTGCCGATCAGCGGGATGCTGGGGGCGTTGCGGGACAGCAAGGCGGCCATCACGGCGGATATCTCCGAGCGTCTGGGGCGTCTGCCTGCGGTGATTGCGGTGCCAGTGCCACGCCAGATGAGCGCATGGCTGGTGGCTTACGCCGTGGCCGGTGATGTCCCGGCCAATGTTGAGGCTGTGTGGACGGATATGGTGCAGCGCAACGGGCTGCGTCTGCCTGCTGTGTCCGGACCCGGCACAGTGCGCGTCCTGAAACCAGAGGATGCAGCATGAGCGAGAGCATCACAACCGTCCGGGACCGGCTGATGACGGTGCAGATCAACGGCCAGACGCTCAAGACGTGGAGTGCCTGTGAGGTCGGGCGGGATCTGGCGGATATCGCGGGGGCGTTCCGGATTACCTATCTGGACACGACGCGGGCATTTGAGGCTCTGGGTGGCGATGCGCCGGAGTTTGCGCGGGTGCGTGAGCATGACCCGGTGACGATCAAGCTCCGTGGTGAGGTGATCCTGAAGGGCTACGTGGACAATATCCAGCTCCGCATGGCGGACAGCCAGCTGGAGGCCATTATTTCCGGGCGGGATATGACCGGCGACATGGTGGATTGCTGCTCCAACCCGACTGGCCCCGGCGAGTATCGGCAGATTGATCTGGTGTCCGTAGTGGGCAAGCTGGCCAGCCCATACGGGATTGCTGTGCAGAGCGAAATTGACCCCGGCGCACCGTTTACCCTGGTGGCCGTGGATCCGGGGGAGCGCACCATGCAGACGGTGGAGAAGTTGTCCCGCCAGCGTGGTGTGCTGGTGGTCTCGGACGGTATTGGTGGCCTGCGCCTGACCAAAGCCGGGACAACCCGTGCGCCGGAAGATCTGCGCATGGGTGAGAATATCCTTGAGGTGGATGCGCAGATTGATGTGCGCGAGCATTACTCGGATATCTGGGTCAAAGGGGCTTTTAAGAGCGTTTTAAGGCCCAAAAAAGCGGCTCTTGATGCATCTGCAGCACCCCTTACGGATAAGCCGGGCAACGCTCCGGCTGCCCCCTCGCATAGCAAAACGGAAAGTGCGGCCGTGGTCCGGTATGGGCATTCTGTTGATCCGTCCGTGCGGCGGTATCGGCCTGCGGTGTATCTGGCGGCCACGCAGTCTGGTGGTTCAGAAGCCACCCAGACGGCAACGGATGTGCCACTGGACAGCACCGCGCAGGGGTTGAGTGCGGATGCCGGGCCTGCCCCGATGGCCTATCACGCGGGCACACGTCGCGCGTCCCGCAAGGCCAGCAAGCCCAGAACAGATGCCAGCCCGTGGACGCTGCAGGATCAGGCCGACTGGCGGATGCGTACCACGCGGGCGCACGGCACGATGCGGATCTACACGGTGGCCGGACTGTCTGCCCGGAATGGAGACCTGTGGAAGCCGAATGCGCTGGTCTATGTCCATGACCCCTACAGCGGGCTGGATCAGGACATGCTGATTGGGGCCGTGACCTATGTGGACGATGAGGGCGGTTATAAGACCCGCATCAGCGTGGTGCCCCCGGATACCTATGACCTCACCGGCGACAATGACCGCGTCAAGAAGGGCACGCGCCGCAGTGGGCTGATTAACGGGAAAGCCGGATGAGCCGGTCTGTGCGGGATCTGTATATGTCGCTGCGCGGGCTGGTCAGCCGGGCTGTGGTGCGGGATATTGACGATACCGGGAGCAACCAGACGGTGACGCTGGACACCCATTACGGGCGAACACGCGGCAAGGTGCCGGTGCATTTCCCATTTGGGTTTAGCAGCCACGCGCCGCATGATGGGGCGGTGACGGCGGTTGTGGCTGCCGGGGGCGATCATGCGGACCCGATTGCGCTCCCACCTAGTAACCCCTCTGCTGCAAGGATGGGCAATCTCCCGGAAGGCGAGACGGTACTCTATGACGCTGTGGGCCAGAAAATCTATCTGGTTGGCGGCAAAGTGATCAGGGTGGATGTTGTGCAGCAGCTGGATGTGCGTGTTGCAGGACAGAGTATCCTGACGGTAGACAAGGACGGTGCCAGTCTGACGGGCACGCTGCGGGTCAGCAAAGACATCATTGCTCAGGGTGACATGACAGCCTCCGGCACCGTGACTGGCCAGCAGGATGTTGTTGGGGGTGGGAAAAGCCTGAAGGGGCATGCCCATACCAGTGGTAAGGAAGGGTCTCCGACCAGCGCCCCGCTGTAGTCCCACCGGCCCTGCGTTGCCGGGGGCGAACCTTTCCGCCCTGCTGCCATCCCGTTAAATCCCGCATCAGATGGGCATGGATATGCCCACCACGCTCATGATGCGCTCAAACGCAACCGGAAGGCTGGACCTTGTGGTCCAGGCGGGAGCTGGTGGGCGTGGCACGCTGGCGGTGGACACGACGCTGGCGACATCTGGCCTGCTGGCGCTGCAGTGTGACCGGCGTGCCGATCCTGACGATACCCTCCCCAATGAGATTGCCCTGCTGCCTGCTCAGTCTGGCGGCCTGCTGGCCCGGCGCGGCTGGGTTGGCGATATCCTGCTGGACACCCGGTTCGGCTCCCGGCTCTGGCTGCTGGCGCGCGGGAAATACGACGAGACAGACCGCCTGCTGGGCGCTGCCTACGCAGACGAGTGTCTGGTCAGTATCCGTGCCTGGTGGGGTGTTACGGCTACAGCCATGGCGTCGCTGTCTGGCCGGAGTGTCCTGCAAATTGCCTGTCAGATTGGTGCTGTTTCTGTCTCCCGCACAGTGAGTGCCGCAGCATGAGCTGGCCTATTCCTACAACGCGCACGCTGGCGCAGAGACTTGCGGCATCTATGCTGGCGCAGCAGTTTGTGGCGGCAGATGGCACAGTGGTGCGTTTGGACCCAAATGCGCCACAGACCCTCGAACAGGTGCTGGGTGTCGTGTGGACGCTGGCGTTGTCCGAAGTTTACAGCGCGATCCGCGATCAGCTGCTTGAGATGATGGTGACCACCGCCACGGCGGACGGCCTGTTGCCGCAGCATGCCGAGATGTGGGGCGTGCCGCGCAACCCGGCGACGGGGGCGATTGGCAACGTGCTGACCTCTGTCAGTGCGGGCGTGACGTTGCCTATTGGCACGGCGATTGTGTCTGACGGCAGTGTGCAATGGCTGGTGACGACGGCCACCACAATCCCGGCAGGAACCACAGCCCCCGTGCCTGTGCAGGCCAACGTCGCAGGAGCCATTGGCAATCTGGCAGGAGGAACTGAACTGACGCTGGTCTCCCCCGTGGCGGGCGTTACGTCTCTGGTGGTGGACTCACAGGGGCTGGCCGGTGGCGCGGACATTGAATCTGTCGAAAGCTGGCGTGCGCGGATTATTGCCAAGATCCGTAACCCGGTCGCGGGTGGCACAACCACGGATTATGAAGGGTGGGCCAAGGACGCCGGGGCCACTTATGTCAACGTGCTGCCGGAAGCTTACGGGCGTGGCACTGTGGGTGTTGTTATTGCCATGCCTGGTCCGACTGTGCCGACAGATGCACAGGTGGCTGCCGTGCAGGCTTATCTTGATGCGCGGCGGCCCGTAACGGCAAAAGTCACGGTTGTGGCGGCACAGCTGGTGCAGAAAAACCCAGCTATTGTGCTGAACCCGGATACAGTTGCCGCCCGCCAGCAGATTACGGCGGAGCTGACGGCCTACTATCCGTCCAAGGGAATTGGTGGGAAGCTCTACGTCTCAGAAATCGTCGCGGTGCTGACGACCATCAACGGCACCAGCAATGATCTGGTTTCCCCTACGGCGGACGACCAGCTGGCCGATAATGCCATGGCTGTGCTGGGCACCATTGACTGGCGGAGTGCGTCATGAGCCGCACGCCAGAACAGATCCGCAATGAATGGCTGCATGACCTGATGCCGCCCGGTGCGCTTGAGCGCAGCCCGGATGGCAATCTGGCCAAATTTCTGCAGGCCTTTGCCGGACCGTTCGCCACACTGGAAAGCGATATTGACGGGCTGGCCCAGGAGATTTCCCCTGGCACGGCTGTTGGCCTTCTGGCGGACTATGAAGCGGTTCTGGGGCCGGATCCGTGTGGGCGCGATCAGGGCGACCTGACCCTTGCGCAGCGGCAGGCGCTGGCGTGCCAGCGCTGGGTGGCGGGGGCTGGTGTGACGCCTGCTTTCTTCATCGCGATGGCAGAAGCTGCTGGTTTTACCATCACGATTGAGGAGCCGGACACGCCTGTGCATGGACGCACACGCTGTGGCACGGCCCGGTATGGCACGTCCGATCTGCGTTTCCTCTGGATCGTGACCCTTCCCAACAAAAACACCCGACTGGAATGCCCGATGCAGCGGCTGGCACCTGCGCACACGACGCTGGTTTTTAAATATTCCGAGGCTGCGAGCTGATGGTTGACTACACGAATTCAGACGGTTTTGTGACTGATGCGAAAGGGCGTAGACAGTATGCCAACCGGGATGATGCAGCCCTTATTAAGGGCACCGAGATTGATGCCACGGACCATAATGAGGTCCGCAATGAGCTGGTCTATCTGGTTTCCCAGTCTGGACTGACGCCGAGCAACGATGATCTGACGCAGGTCTATGCAGCCGTGCAGAAACTGGTTGCTGCGGGCGCGTCAGAAGCGGCTGTTGGCTTCACGCCTGTAGAACAGGGCGGCATTACTGGCCTGACCGCCGACAAAGTGAATATCGGCAACAGCACCAACGGCCTCGCAGCTTATATTGCAGGCAACTATTATGGGGTGCTTGCTACTCAGACGTGGGCGAATGGAAAGTTCATCGCAAACAGCGGTGGAACGAACGGCGGGATTGTCAGTGCGACAATAGATGGTGGCACAAAAACACCGTCCTTTCAGGATGGATCCGGGACATGGACTCAGGTCGCATCCTATTCGGGATTGCAGGCTGAAATCTCCCGCGCCACGACCGTTGAGAGCAACCTGCAAAGTTCCAAGGCAAATTTGGGAGGAGGCAATACGCTTTCTGGGGACCAGGTCGTCAAAGGAAGCGTCTCTGTAGGTGTAGGGACGGGATGGTCTGGAGGAACGTCGAATGGACAGGGACGCTGGTCAAATGGGCATCTGGTGTTTGGAGCGCCAGATGGTGCGACAAACACATACATGGGCGCATTCCAAATTACCGACTTATTAGGCAGCCCCGGTGATAATTACTCTGGCATCAATATGTTCGGGTACGATTACGCCGGGACCCGGTATGACTGGAATTTTGCGTGGAACGGCAACATCAAGACCTCCAAAGGCCTTGTTGCTTTCGAGTCCGACCTGTCCAGCTACGTGCCATCGTCCACCTATGCTTCAGATTTTTCCACATCTGATAGTCAGGTGATCAATCTGGCGTATGGGAACAAGATCCAGCGTTTTGTTGTGTCTGTGCCGACAAACGGCACGAATTCACACAGGATCACTTACCCTGAGGCGTTTTCCGGGGCAGCAGTGCCGGTATTCAATGGCAATGATAACAGCCAGAGCCGGTCTTTCTCACTTTCCAACAATACGACGCCGGACGCTACGGGTTTTGACATTGCTGTCTCCGTGCACGGCAATTCAACCGCTGGCAGCACTGATGCCGCGACACTTACCGTTATTGCGATCGGACCCAAATAATGACGACAGCATCTCTTACTGGTGCAGCGGTGATCGCTGCGGCATGGCCTGCGCGATATTACGCCGCTTATGATATGACAGCGACGGGCGTCACAAAGGTAACAGCGCTGTATGACGTCCAGTCAGTCCAGACTGTAGTGCAAAATCTTCCTGCAGCGGCAACGATGATCGCGCTTACTGAAGACCAGTGGGCACTGACGCATGGGGCTCAGGCTATCTGGGTGCAGGGTGGCGCTCTGCTCTATCCGGCCCGGTATTATGCTGCCTACGACACAACGGCGGCGCAGCCCACAAGCGTGACGGGATGGTATGACACATGGACACTGTCCAGCGTTACCAGCGTTCCGGCCACCAGTGCGCTGATTTCTGTCTCCAGTCAGGACTGGGCGGATACAAAAGCCTTCCGTCTGCCGACCGGACGGGGGGTGCAGGATGGCAAGATTATTGATTACACGCCGCCCGCACCCCCCGTGCCGCTTGCTACACAGGCAGCAAACGCGCTCACAGCAGCGGCCTCTGCGACCTGGGCACATTACGGCTCCATGGGTGTTTCTGTGCCGCAGACATGGATCGCATATCAGACCGCACTGAAGGCCATTGCGGATGGGACAGACACGGCCAGCGCTACACTGCCTGCGGAGCCTGCAGTCTGATGGCTGATTTTGTTTTCAAGCGCGGGACCACGTTCCTCGTAACCTGCATCAATCAGGATGCATCTGGCGCGCCGGAAGATCTCGGCGGGGCTGTGATCGCGGCGGAACTGCGGGACAGCCAGAACGCGCTGATTGCCCCGCTGGTGCCTGCTCCGGTGGCGGATCAGCCTGGCACCTACACGCTGAGTTATCCGGGTGACACGTCGGGCTGGCCGCTGGGGCTGCTGCGCACGGACGTCCGTATCAGCCGTCTGGACGGCACAATCATACAAACAGGCACGGTCACGATTGCGATCGTGGATAGGGTGACACAATGAGTGTGGGGATTGATCCGGCACAGAGTAACGGGCCGGTTAATGTGCTGATTGCGGGCAGCGCGCCGGGAACCAAGGGCGATACGGGTCTGGGGATTGACACTATTGCCCTCGGCAGTGCGGGACAAGCAATTGTCACGATGACGGACGGGACCACGCGCACGGTGGATGCCACGGCGCTGTCTGACATCGCGACCAAAGGCGCGCTGGAAAAACTTGGGTCGGGTGGACTGCCTGAAATCGACCTGAGCCATGCGACGATTGGTCAATACAAGATGTCTGATGTGGCACTCGCTGCGCTCGGCAAGAGCGGCCTGCCGGTGGACGTCACCAACAACGGGGGCCTCATCATGGCAGGCCCCACCCCCTTACCCGATGGATATGTGAGCAACGGCGGCGTGGTTATGCAGACCACGGCTGCAGGCTGAAGAGGATAAAGAGATGTCAAATAATCAGATGCCTGCAAGCCCGTTTGGCAAGCCGTATCTTGAGGAACTGCGGACTGACAGTTTGCACCCAGAGAGCCTAGTCGGTTCCGGGCAGGATGCGCAGAAAATTGGGGATATTGCAGTCGCAGCAGCAGGTGCCTTGCAAAAAATCTCTGCCGGTCAGCCGGGCGGCTTTGTGCCCCTAGACGAATCAAACGTAGGCCAGTTTACGAAGAATGGATTTGCCATCCCGATGCGGGAAGACCCGGCCATTGGGCCTTTCCAAGTTGGTTATTATGCCAATTACCGTGAGTTGACGTTCCGGGTAACAACGCCGGGCGGCAACATTTTGGCTTTTGAAAATCTTGCCCCCAACGGTTACGCGGCAATTACGTTCCGTGGTCCAGACGCCGGTGGTGGAGCGTCATACGAGCATGGCGCAATAGGCTACGGTCCACAGCTGCCTTGGGGTGCTACAAGAGGACTGACGTTTTGGGAAATAAGCAGCTTCGACGGAACGTCCAGCACAACACTGCGCAGTGTGCCTGGAATTATCCAAGAAACCGGCGCGCATTTTACCAGTTACCAGGAAGCGCAAGTCGTATTTAATTATAACACGAATACGATTGAGAAACTTGATGGATCGGTA
>NZ_JACRVR010000029.1:0-37932 GCF_018811975.1 Acetobacter sp. P1H12_c
GTTGAGGGATGAATGCCTCAACGAGACGCTGTTCACGTCTCTCAGCCATGCCCGACAGGTTCTGGCTGACTGGCGGGAAGACTACAATACGGTGCGTCCCCATTCCCAGCTGGATGGCAGGACACCGGATCAGATCGCCAGACAAGGGTCTCGGGGGCATGCCCCCGAGACCCTTGTCATTCCATCAACCCCAAGCCATAAAAAACGGGAACTCTCCTTTTAAGTGGATACAAAAAAGGGGGCACGTCACACGGGACAAACTCCCTCTGGTTGGTTCATGCAGCGCCGCGTCCAGAAAGCATCAGAAATGCTTCGTAAGACCAATCTTTCCATTATCGAGATTACCTTGAGGATCGGATACGACAGTCCAAGTCACTTTGCTCAGGTCTTCCGCAGAGTGACAGGTGTCAGTCCTCGTAATTATAGAAAACTGTAATCACTCTATGAATAAGGTTTCAGAAAACACCTTGGTAAAAAAGTTCACCTAAATACAGTCCCATTCCAAAGACAGCATGAGCGCTGATACTGAGGAATAGTCCTTTTCCAGGATTGGGAGCCCTAAGCCCGAAAAAACCGCCGCCCAGAGCAGGTTTCATAAACAGAAAAGGCGCTAAAAGGGTAACAAGTCCGAAGAGTAGACCATTTAGCAGTGTGGGGACTGTCTTTGCTATGACCGCCACAAAACTGAGGTACAGTGCGGCATAAACAGCACCAATTAGGTAATGAAATACCCAGCCGACAGGCGCCTCTCCTTTCAGGGAGGGTCTTTTTCCAATCATTGGGTCATAGATCCTGCCGTCACGCCACCCTATGACCCAGCGGCCGGTGACAGACCAGTTGGCTGCAGGAATTCCAGTCAATGGTTTCTGGGCTTGTTGCCAGATATCGGATGCAGCAGTCGCCACGACGCCGACTGTCAGAATTTCGAGCAAATTCATACAGCATGTCCTCGAAGTCAGAATGTTCGCGCACACTTTCATGTCACTTTTCGAGTTTCATGATATACTGACGAAATCGCACTCTAGCAACACATGAAGTTACATGAGACAAGATAACAGATTATCCTGTGTGCTCCACGTACTCCTGCATATGGCAGAAGCAGGTGGTCCCATGACGTCAGAAGCCCTGGCTCGCGCCCTTAACACCAACCCTGTGGTTGTGCGACGTCTTATGGGCGGTCTGCGTGAGCATGGATATGTGCACTCCGAGAAAGGACACGGCGGGGGGTGGACGCTTTCATGCCAGTTGGATCGGGTAACGCTGCGAGATATTTACGAGGCTCTTGATGCTCCAAGATTATTCGCCATAGGGAACCGGAGTGAGGAGACTGAGTGCCTAGTCGAAGAAGCCGTTAACCACGCCATGAGTAGCGTCCTGGCCGATGTTAAGGCCCAATTTCTGGCGTGTTTTGGTCAGATTACACTTGCAGCACTTCATGCCGACTTCCATCAGAGGCTAGCAGCGCGCCATGGTCCGACCACGCTCTGCAAGTAAACCAAGGGGCTGATGGCTAGGATGGATGTTCGCCTTGTGTCGCCCGGAATGCTGATGCCGCAAACAATGAATGATTTACGCGACATGATGTTTCTGGTGTTTTAGCCAGGTCATGACGTCGGTTACTTCAATGCCCTGTAAAGCGTTGAAAGTCTGTTTCTTGTCCCATGCCACGCCAGTATCGCGTGCGAACGCAAGACGGTATTTCCGTATTCCATCGTCAGGGTGTGCGGCGACTTCTGCGCGTAGCCTATCCATATCCCACAGTTCCCGAATGACAGGGCGGCCAAGGTAGTGCTCCATCTTTTCGGCGAGTTGAGCGTAGGAGAACGTATCCCCGGCAACGTAAACCACCTCGTTCTGGATCGGCGGTTTATGGGCGAGGATGCTCGCTGTAAGTCGTCCTATATCTTCGGAAGTGGTCACCGTCAGACGGTTATCCCAACTGCCGAGTGCGCGAACCTTGGCGCCTTGAAGATCCACCAAACCGAAAGCTGGCTCAAACAGAAAGCTGGTGAAGATTCCTGTCGAAATGATTATCCATTGGGTCGCAGATTGACCGCGCAGCAGGACCCTTACGTCTGATTGCTCATCAAATACTGGCTGCCCGCTACCACGTCCAACAACATCGTAATCGACACCAAACTGCCACGGCACATAACGGTCCACCCCAGCCTTCAGGACAGCACTGGTAATTTTACGCTGTGTACCGGGGCCACCAACAAACCCGGTACAACATATAATTGTACTGAACTTGGCGAAGAGGGCGGAGAGGTCCTCTACCGTTTCCGTCGAAAGATCAGCATAAACGATCTGCAGGCCTTTTTGCTTTAATTGTCGCGCAATATCCGTTCTGGTGCTTGCGCTTGATGGTCTGAGAAGAACGCTGATTGACCGAGTGCATTCCGGGTTCTGTTCAAGCAGGCCGGTGATGACGGTCTGACCAAGCTCTCCGGCGCCGATGACAAGGGTTTCAGTGACAGGGGTCTTCATCTCTGGCATCAGGAATTCCTTATAATTATGAAGTTAAAATAAGACATGATGTAGCAATGAGAAGAAGGTACACGAATGATACCGTTCGATAATCTGGACTTCGATGCCGTGATGGCTCAGTCACAGGCTGCCTGCGACGCTCTCAGTGACGATGATGGCGGGTTGAAGCGAGAAGTGCTTGCGCATGCCGGCAACAGATGGTCACTCGGTATTGTCCATCTTCTCGGTGTCGCTGGCACACTGCGGCATGCTGAGCTGGCGCGGCGGCTTGAAGGGGTTACACAGCGTATGCTGACGCGCTCCCTTCGTCAGTTAGAACGCGACGGTCTCATTATTCGCCATGATTACGGTGAGGTCCCGCCACGGGTGGATTATACTCTCACTCCGTTGGGAAAGGGGCTGCTCGTAGGAATGATGCCTCTTTGGCGGTGGATTATTGACAACGCTGCGGCATTCAGAACGGCACGCGATCGGTTCGACAGTGAGAGGAATAGCACTTTCGTTGAGCCTCGTGACGGTCTGAATTAGCAACAGTGTTTAAGCGGCGGAGCTAATGCGCCATGGCACTCCGCTTTTGAGGATAGCGTTGGTGATTGTGACGAGAGGCCGCTCAAACACAGTTGCTAGCCGCCCCGGACGCCATCGCCCTGGAAAGCCATCTGGTCGAGTGCCCTGGCAACGCCGACATCCAGTTGGACCTGACCTCTTGCTGAACTACGCCTCCAACGTGGTCATGTACCTGCAATTCCAAGCCTACTTGCACCGGTGGCGCGGACCTCCGTCGAATGGCGCAGCAAAGCACCCAGCAAGTGCGGTGCTACGACTGCCCCAGTCCTCCGGCGATACTCGCCAGAATTTCGGCCAGGGAACACGGCGTGCCTCCGGTCAAACGCACGATGTCACCGCTGACGATGTCGTAGGCGCCACGCGCCTGCCGCGCCTTCATCGATACCACGGCATCGGCAACCACGTCAGGCAGACCCGTTTTGAGCAACCCGGCTCGCAACACCTCGGCGGGCATAACGTTCAAGGCAAAGGGCCGCTGGATCTGCTGTGCGACCAGTCTGCAGACCGCTTCACCACGCAGGGCTTCAGAGCCTGTCAGCTGATATATGGCGCCCTCGTGGCCCTCGCTGGTCAATGCGGCGGCGGCAGCTTTGGCCACGTCGCCGCGCGAAACGAAACTGACGCGGCTGTCCTCAAGCATCGCAAGCCCGCCTGCCGTCAAAGACATCCGCACCTCTTCGACCAGCGTCTCGGAAAAATAGCTCATACGCAGTATCGTCCATGCGGGGATCGCGCTCTTGATCAACGCCTGCTCACTGTGCCAATACGCCGCCCCAACGGCGGACTCCCCCTCACGCTGCGTCCCGGTTGCCGACAACAGGAAAACGTGACCGACCTCGGCCTGTGCAGCGGCATCCACGGCCGCCAACATCTGGCGCGAACGAATCCCCGGCCGCAGATCAGCCCCTGGAATCAACAACAGGCGATCCAGGCCCTGATAGGCCGCCACCAATGTCTCGGATTGGTCGTAGTCGCCTAAGCGACCTGCGTAGGTTCGATCGGTCTTGGGGGTGCGCGAAATCGCCACCAAGTTTTCGGCCGCAACCGTTTCCGCCAACGCCTGAACAACTGCGCTACCGAGCTGGCCGCTGGCACCGCTCACACCTATTTTCATCATCAGATTCCATGGTTATTTATGGTTCTTTAGGATAAATTTGTTCCTAGTGGCTAACAAGTACGCATGAATTCATGCGTCAAGAACACCCAGGGTCCTGTCGGCCCAAGGAGTAGCAATGGAAAATGTAGAAGCGGAATGTCGCGGCCTGGCAGAGGTGATTGCACGCATTGGCGACAAGTGGACGGTCATGGTCTGTGGCCATCTCTCAGAAGGCACCCATCGTTTCAATGCGTTGAAGCACCGCATCCCCGGCATCTCGCACCGGATGCTGACCATCACTCTGCGCGGGCTCGAACGCGATGGACTGGTAGCTCGCAAAGCCTATGCTACCGTCCCGCCGAAGGTTGATTACTGTCTGACCCCATTGGGGCAAAGCCTGACAGGACCTCTGGCAGCCCTGGCAAGTTGGGCACGCGAGAACCGGCCCGCCCTTGAACAGGCCCGCGCCGCATTTGATCGTCGTGCCGCGCAGGACTGAAGTGGCGTTGAGGTGTGATGAAGCGCGCCGTCAATCAGCGGCGCATGCGGGGCATCATTCCATCAAGTTGAACCACTTAACCATACGCTCGCTCAGGTGTTTGTCCAGAGATGTCGGTTCATTTTGCTACAGTATAATTACCAATATGCGCAGCATCGTGAGGCACATGAGCGGAAATTACTGGCAGACGGGAACAACGGTGACGGTATACGCGAGTATGTCGGACTTGCCACGCGCACATGTCCGGTTTTGGAAATCTTTATCGCGCCTTGTATGTCGAGGATGAGGCGATTGCCGCCTGTCTGCTCCTCTGTCACTGAGCGGGCAGGCAGATCAGGGGGGCAAACGGAATGTCTGCTTCCGGACAAAAGATGCAGAAAGCCGCCAGTTAATTCCACAGTTTCAAAGACGCCCCTAACAGATTTCGTCTCCACCCGAAGCCAGAAAAGCGCGGATCCAAAAAATCTGACAATCTGTTCATCGTAGTTTACTGACGAAATGTCTGAGATGATCTGCAATGAAACTGGCTACAAAATAATAGCTGTGATCGTAATCAGGACGAAGATTCAGGATGAGTTCTTGCCCTGCATTCTGTGCAGCTTCATGGAAGAGTTCTGGCCTGAGCTGTTCTTTCAGAAACTGGTCCGCCAGACCCTGATCTATCAGAACAGGCAGTCTTTCCTTCGCTGTTAGCACAAGTTCAAGCGGGTCATAGGCTGCCCAACTGGCACGATCCGGACCCAGATAAGCACTGAATGCTTTTTCACCCCATGGTACCTGTGTTGGCGCCACAATGGGTGAAAAGGCTGACACAGAACGATAGCGGCCAGGATTACGAAGCGCGATCATGATGGCGCCAAATCCACCCATTGAATGTCCTGCAATACCGCGCTGCTGCGTAACCGGAAAACTCGCCTCGATCAGCACGGGAAGTTCCGTGACGACGTAATCATACATCCGATAATGCGCAGCCCACGGCTCCTGCGTCGCATTGAGGTAAAATCCGGCTCCCTGACCAAGATCGTAAGCATCGTCATCAGCCACCTCCACACCCCGTGGACTGGTATCTGGCGCGACAATGGCGATGCCCAGTTCTGCGGCGACGCGTTGCGCGCCAGCCTTGCCAATGAAATTCTGCTCCGTACACGTCAGACCGGAGAGCCAGTAAAGAACGGGAACCTTTTCAGTTTTTGCCTGCGGCGGCAGGTAAATCGCGAAGTTTGCTTCCACACCCAACGACACGGACTTGTGTCGCCAGACTTCCTGTACGCCCCCAAAAGAGGCGTGCGTTTCCTTGCGTTCCATGACTCTCACTGCCTTTTGCGCATGTCAGTTACCGTCCGTGAAGGTATAACTGCAGATCTTGTTCCCTGCTGGATCCCGGAGATAGGCAGCATAAGCGCCCGGTAAGTGGCTTCGCGGGCCGGGTTTGCCTTCATCGGTTCCCCCATTGGCAAGACCTGCGGCATGAAAAGCCTCCACTTCGGCGGGTGTCGCTGCTGCAAAACCGATGGTAACACCGTTGCTTGAGGGCGCTTCACCGTTGCCAGGACGCGCAATGATGAAGGCCGGCTTTTCGCGGCCGTACAGAATCCACCCATGCCCGAATGGCCCCAGGTTTTTTATGCCCAGAGCCGCAAGCGCGGCGTCATAGAATTTCGTGGATACCGCAATGTCCACTGCCCCAAGAAAAACATGAGAGAAAACACCGTCACCGGAAATAACTGCCATGATCGTTCTCCTGTAATTTCCCGTTCGTGGGAATGATGTTGCGTCGTGAGAAACTCGCCTCAGAAATGAATGACGGAACGGATGGACTTTCCTTCATGCATCAGATCGAAGGCCGTATTGATGTCTTCGAGCGGCATCGTGTGGGTTACGAAAGGCGCAAGCTCGATATCGCCGCGCATGGCGTCTTCGACCATTCCGGGAAGTTGGCTGCGCCCCTTGACACCACCAAAAGCCGTGCCGCGCCACGAACGACCCGTGACAAGCTGGAAGGGACGGGTTGATATCTCCTGACCAGCCCCAGCCACACCGATGACGATCGACTGCCCCCACCCACGATGGGCGGCTTCCAGCGCCGCGCGCATGACATTGACGTTGCCGATACATTCAAAGGTATGATCGATGCCCCAGCCGGTCATTTCCACCAGAACCTGTTGGATCGGTTTGTCATAGTCCTTAGGATTAAGGAACTCCGTGGCGCCGAACGCCCTAGCAAGTTCAAATTTTTCCGGATTGGTATCAATAGCGAAAATCCGGCCAGCCTTTGCTTGTCGCGCTCCCTGAATCACCGCTAGACCGATCCCGCCCAGTCCGAAGACGGCAACCGTATCTCCCGGCTGTACCTTGGCCGTGTTGTGTACCGCACCGATCCCGGTGGTGACGCCACATCCCAGCAAACAGACATGCTCTGGATTGGATGCGGAGTTGATTTTAGCCAAAGAAACCTCGGCGACAACCGTGTATTCGCTAAACGTCGAACACCCCATGTAATGATGGATCGGCTGACCTTTGTAGGAAAAACGCGTCGTACCATCCGGCATCACACCCTTACCCTGTGTGGCGCGCACTGAAATGCAGAGATTGGTTTTTCCAGACTTACAGAACAGACATTCACCACATTCAGCCGTGTAAAGCGGAATGACGTGGTCGCCGGGGGCAACGCTGGTCACCCCTTCCCCGACCTCGATCACAATTCCCGCGCCTTCGTGACCCAAAACGACCGGGAACAGTCCTTCGGGATCATCCCCTGACAGAGTAAACGCATCGGTGTGGCAGACACCCGTATGTGTGATCTGCACGAGCACCTCACCCGCACGAGGAGGCGCTACGTCGATCTCGACAATCTCAAGGGGCTTACCCGCCTCGAAAGCAACTGCGGCCCGTGATTTCATGATTTTTTCTCCAAATAACCTGTCAGTCAGCGTCGTGAGCATTACCGGAGATAGGATCGAACGAGTGACACCACATTCTCGATCGAACCACTGGCAGCATCACGATCACCGGCGCATTCAACAAATTCTTCCCGCAGGTGGCTTTCAAGAACACCGGCCATTAATCCGTTGATCGCTCCTCGGATAGCCGCAACCTGTTGCAGTACCGGACCGCAATCAGCCCCCTTCTCCAGAGCCTGTTCCAGCGCATCAAGTTGCCCGCGAATACGGCGCACGCGGGTCAGAACGCGCTTTTTCTCAGCTGGTGTGTGCGGCACGAAACGTTTACTCCGAATATACTGCCCTTGAGTATCCTTTCATACTATGGGGCAGTATGACAAGGATATAAGGATGTGCTTGTCATATGATCCGATCAAAAGTCCGTATCGCCGAAATTTTCACCGTAACGTCCATTGGGGGACTGCCTGTGTCTTGGAATCATTCAATAGGTGTAATCAGTGAAATCCAGACAAGCCTCTACAACGAGGCTTTGAAGCGCTGATGTCCGCTATTTGACAAATAATCTTGTGGTCCAAACGACCGAGATGAAGGCGGATGCTGACCTCAAAGTCACTCCACCCGCAGTCGCTCCGGCCTAGAGCATGCTCCCGACTTTCTTACAATCACCCTCAAACGGCTCGTGCTTTCCAGATTTGATAGATCGTCCTGCGCCGTTCAAAGGCTTCTGGACCGCCTTCCATGATGGAGATAACGCTCGCCTGACAAGCCTCTTCGTCAATATTGCCGACCGATATTGTAATTTTATCATCGCTGGCACTGCACGTGGTGATAATCTCCGCATCGCCCAGAACCGGGAAGTTCGCGTTATGGGTTGCAAAAATGAATTGCTGGTCCGGCTTGAGCTTGCGAAGCAGCTTTACCACCTCCTCATAAACAGTCTGGCTATCGAGATCGTCTTCCGGCTGGTCGATTAGCAAAAGATCATTCCCCTTTTGGCTTAGAAGAAAGAGCATCATGGCGGAGGCGCGCTGGCCGAGAGAATGTGATGACAGCGCTTTTCCGTGGTATGTTACCACGTAGCTGTTTGGTACCTGATAACCTGTAAGTGCGTACAAGTTTGCCATGAAGAGCTTCTTGAACTCTTCGGACTTTGCCTTCGCATGGGTTGAAGCCGAGCCGAGGTCTTGGAAAATCTCGCCAAAATCCGTATAGGCAGCGGTGAGGGCATCATAATATTCCTTGCGGAGATTATTGCCACGAAGTTGCCCCTCAATGTGATTTTTGAAGGCGCTGCGGTCCCCTTTGAATACCGCCTCCACCCTCAGCGATTTTTGTGATTCATTGATGGTCTTCAACGCTGCTTCGATAAGCTTGAACTCATCATGCCAAGCATCATTTAGCGAAATCAGGGCTGTCAGGACCGCATCAAGATTGGATTTTTCCTTGCCGGTGCGCTTGGTAAGCTCGTCGATCTGTGACTCTAGTTCCTGCTTGCGCTGTGTGAGTTCGATATAGGCATCCGGCTGGATCGAGGAGATGCCTTGTTCTTCGAGCGCCTTAACAAGTTTCCGTTCCGTCTCGGCAAATTCCTCCTTTAGGCTATCGCGAATACTTTCAAGCTCTTGGCGCAACGTACCCAGGTCACCGGACTTGGATTTGATCGTCAGAGCAAGGGTCTTAGCCGTTGCAACGGTTTCTTTTAGTTCCTGTACCTTGGCCGCATAGCGCGTGAAGAAATCGGCGTTGTGATCGGAAACATGAGATTCGATCAGATTGAAATCTTCCTCGGCTTGGGTCGCCGCATTATCAATTGCCTTGTGCCAGCCTTGCGCCGTCTCGTCGACGCCCTCGCAGTAAGTCAGGTCCTCGCTATAGGCCAATTGCTTTTCAAGCTTGCCCTTGATGCCGTGTTTGTCGAAGTGCTCCAGATTGAACTTTACATCTTTGAGTTCATCCTCCAGCGCTTGCTTGTTTTCGGCATCGCTGCGGACCGAATTGAAGCTTTCTATCGCCTTCCTCAGGTCGTCCGAGCGTTCTTCAATTTTTTTACGGACACCTTTTAGGCTATCACCCATGAGCTTTTCGACAAGATCGTGCCCAAAACCTTTTCCGGCAGCCGAGAGATCTTTCTGTCCAAAGTACAGCGGCTTGGCGATTATGGTTTCCTTAATAGAGACACCTGGACGCAGCGTGCCATCGACGTAAACATTTGGCGATTGTCCCCAAATACGACTTACTTCAAATTGCGCTCCATGTCGGTCAGTCGCTTCGACAATCACCTTGCCGCCACTTTTAAGGACGTGGGGCAAAAGCCTGTCCTTATATTCCCTATCCTGCGCTTTTTCGCCAAAGGGGATATCGAGCGCATAGCGCACACTCTCTAGGATTGAGGACTTTCCGCTGCCTTGGATGCCGATAAGGCAATTCAAGTGCGGGGAGAATGTGATACGTTTACCATCCAGCAATCCGCCCTCGAAGCGGATAGCATTGATATGAGAATGGCTGACCACCGGAATCTCTGTCGAAACTCGGAAATTATGATCAGTTAGAGCGAATTTGACGGCATCAAAACCGAGGTCTCCAAGCTTGAGATAGACCTTCCGCCCCTTGCCAATGTCCTCAATTGCTTTTGCGTCAGAGCCCTCGACTTCGGCAGGATAGTGCTCACGCCACCAACCCTTAACCTTAGTGCGGCATACGTCATCAGGTTTGTCGTGCGTCCGAACTTTTTGGAAACCAAGGGCATATTTCTGGATCAAGGGCTCTGTAGCAAGCTCTCCCATTCGTCCCCCGCCAATTTCCTTCCATAGCCCGCTATTTGCCTCGACGTGGGCAAAAATGATGAAGAAATCACGATGATATCCTTCCAGCATCTTGAGCGTATCAACAAGATCATCGTTGCTGCGACCGTTTTCCTGTTCGTACTGCGAAGGCACCCTGCCAGAAAAGGCGACCCCCAAGAACTGATTGATATAATCCTGACCATCGGCCAGCCAGGCATCGGAGAATACGACCAGCGTATGTACGCCGTTCGCGCCATCCTTCACCGATAGCTCTACTCCAGGCAACACGCCAATTCCCGATTTGCGTCCCCGCTTGCGCAGGGCTTTGAATTCGTCGAGATCGAACTTATTGTGGTTAGTGATGACAGCGAGCCGCGTCCCGGCAGCTTCGAGCGCATTAATATAACTCGCGACGAAGCGATCCTCCTCGCCGTCATAGCGAAATTCCTTATCGGCCCGCGTGTGCAGATGAAAGTCCGCCCTCACCCATTGCGCCCCATGCGCGAAAAGTTTCGGTAGTGCCTCGCTCAATTCTCACCGTCCTCTAAAATCACGGTTGCTATCTCTGACTAGACTACTCCCTGTCGGTATATCTACAAGACTGAGGTTAAGGCCCGGCATGCTATCTGTGCGGCTCTTCGGGGAGGGGCCCTGGCTAATCTGCACTGCGCAGGCCCGTTATTTGAACGACTTGCGGCCTCCACTGTATTTCCATGAACGAAAAATGCTGCGGTAGCAGATTACGCTATCGCGTGTCGGCTTTGCGGAAAGTCTCTTTGAATTACGTATGTCCAGCATGTAGGCGACTGCCGCCTGTCTGCTTTGTTTTTTCTGAGTCGACAGACGGTCAATTATGTCGAGTAAAAACCCATTCATGAACGCGTCTCTCATCCGGACAGCACAGGCCTGATCCCTCCATGTGCACAGCAGATCCACACTGAAGAACTGGAGGCGTCTGGACTGTGAGCGTGCCTCCAAAGGAACGTCCGCTAACATGACTAAGCTGAAGGCCTTTCTGGGCCGATAACCGAACATGTCTCAAGGTCATCCCCTCAATCGCTGCCTCGGGCAAACCTAACCCAACGCCGGCTGTCTTGGCATTTATCGCAGTCAGATCTGTTATGGTCACATCATGAATATGCGGGGTCGTTGATGTTACTGGAGCAACGGGATCGGTCATCGAGACAGTCTGCTGCACGAGGCCGGGTTGCGGATCGTGAGATGATCGATCCTGATCTGGCTGGACTCCCTGACAACGACCATCCACATTGGAGAATTGGTCGCCGTAATACCTGAGATCCGTCCATGCTGCACATGCGAAAACTCAATCAGCCAAGGACGTGGCAGACCAAAACGTTACTGACATTGCCACTGCACGATCGCGCATATCGTCTCTATCCGCGCTTCGGTGGTGCGGCTTCCCCAGGTTCACGAGAGGGCAAAGCAGGGGCTCATCACACCGCTGATCGAGATTTTTCGTGCAAATGGGACCTGCGCCTATGTGGGAGATGGGAGCAATTTCTGGCCTGCAGCGCATGTGCTCGACGTTGCCCGTCTTTATAGGCTGGCCATCGAGAAGAGGGCGACGGGTGCTGCGTGCGGCGATCCGGAGTGGTGTGGAGCGCGTGGTGATGACGTCGTCTGTGGCGGCCGCAAGCCGAAGGGTCGGTAGCCCGGACTGCGAATGCGACGAGACGGTGTGGACCGATCCGGATCCCTCTGGTGTGGACGCCTATACACGCTCATACCCGGATCAGACGATCAATGCAGTCTTCCTCCACCTCTTGCTGGCGCTATTTACCCAGCCCATATTCCTGCCGTCGTCCGACACTGCTTAACAGACACGGAGGATTCCAAAATGCATTTTTCTCGTATGATTCAGGCCGGCGCCTTTGTTGCTACACTGGCCTGCTGCGCGGCTGCACTGCCTGCGCAGGCTCAGGATGCGTTGCGCGTCGTTGATGCACGGGGACACCAGATCGGTATCCTGGTCCCGGTCCAGGGCATCGCGACGACAGCGGCAATGCCTGATATCGACATGTTCGAGGCCGTTGATCGCATGATGGCACGCAATATGGCTCTCATGGAGGCGGTCGATCGGACATTGGGCTCGCGGCTGGACGGCGTCCTGCGCGCCGTTCCGGCTGTTGGTCATGACCTCCCGAAACAGAGCATGTCCTGGCAGCGTTTCGAGGCGGTCAGCACCGGTGGACCCACCGCCTGTACGCAGACAATCACGATCACATCAAACGGTCAGGCGGCGCCAATCGTTCATGTGTCACGCACCGGAAGCAAGTCCTGTGCCGCGCTCCCCGCGTCGATGGCAGTTGACAATCCCGGAGGTCAAAAGACTGGTTCCACGGCTCTGACGCCCGCCGTCGAGACGCTGACGGAAGACCCGACGAACGGACACGCTGGAAGCGCTCTGTAAGACAGGTGGTGGCCGGAAAACCCTGGGCCACCATTATAGAAGGAAAATATATTGATTTTCTGCGATCATCGCTATGATATTTGACTAATATAAACACCTCCATGTAATTTCCACCCGCAACACCGCCACATAAAATAAATACAAATATAAATAATAAAATTATTCATGAAAAAGAATCTGCATTTCGTGTCCTCTTGACGAGGCAGGCATCTCTTCCAATTTTTCTTTCGCTGGACGCCATCGCGTCCGGCATAGGCTCTGTGAGCCAGACAACTGAAGTCCATGTTGCTTTAATCGGAGGATGTGGATGTCGACACTGAAAGGACTTTATTCCCGCTATCGCCGCTCCTTGCGCACAGCCGCCCGGAGATGGCGCAACCGACTGGAGGGAGGCGTATCATGGTAACGCGCCCCCTTTTTGGAGACGATCCGCTCGCTCCGCGTGTGCTCTCCGTGCTCCGCCGCCTCGGTCATGACGGACGTGGCGTGACGCTAACGTCACTGGTGGCCCATACCGGTATACCGGGGATCAGACTTCGCGCCACGCTGGAACGTCTGGTCCAGACGGGCGCGATCGCCCCTGCCGGGTGTGATCCCCTGGCGTCTGATCTCGCGTTCCGTCTCCCCCTACGGGCAAGAGCCGCACCGCCAGTTTCGGTCGCCGCGTAAGGCACCGACCGCGCCCGGTAGATTGGAAACGCCTTCTCCGAGCGGAAGCGCCATCTTTTCTGGAACGACCGCACGAATGAGAGGGTGGAGCGGGGCCTTCCATCGGAGGTCCCGCGTTTCTGCAGATGAAATCAAAAGCAGCGAGAACAGGGAGATGTCGAGTTTTATCCATTTTCTCAACCTGAAGGCGCTTCAGGACTATTGGAATAACCATCCCCCCGTGCCCCGTGCCCCGTTCACGGGGGACCATGCGGCCAGTTTGGTCGCACTCCGCGGAACAGACGGCCAAGCAACCTCGGTGCCTTCGGCATAGGGAGAGGAGGCCACACGTCGCTGTCGGTCTCGTCCTCATGCTGCTGGTCGGAATGGCCTCGCCGGCATCGGCTGATGCGCCGCATGATGTGCTGTCGTGCGACACAGAAAAGCAGCCGGTAAACATTCCATCCATGCCACTGGCCCGCTCCATCGAGATATTGAGCCGGCAGACCGGGTGCCCGGTCCTTGTCGACCCGATCCTTATGGACGGCCGGACCTCGGCAGCCGTCAAGGGCGCCTATACACCTCAGGCCGCCCTCCTGCATCTGTTCGGGTCCGTGCATGTCGACGTCACCGCCACTGTTTCGGGCTTGAGCGTCAGCCCTCTGGATGCGACGGCTCTGGCATCGGGCGACACGCGGGCCAGCCAGGACCGGCGTATGACTGGAATGTCATCTGAGGAATCGAGCGGTTCGAACGGGTGGTGAGCGCCTATGATCCGTAACGTGTCCTGCATGAGGACATTCTCCGTCGCCAAAAGAAAAACCAGACCCAGGACATGAGAACTATAACGCAATTAATAGATGGGAAAACGCCTATGGAAGACCTCTCCATGAAACGTTCCTGGCAGAGCAGGGACTGGTCTCGCCTCATCAAGCTGTTCAGGGGCCTGACATTCTACGAGCGTTTTGAACAGGCGATCATTCTGACCCTGATTACGCTCATCATGCTGGTCACTGCCATCGCAACGATTCATCTGATTGGCGCGGTATGGCATCTGGTCGTCGATGTCGGAATCGATCCGATCAACCAGACGATCTTCCAGGCGATTTTTGGCGCGATCTTTACTGTTATCATCGCTCTTGAGTTCAAACACTCCCTGCTGGTCGTTCTTGCACAGCATGAGAACGTCATCCGGGTGAGAACCATCGTCCTGATCGCCCTCCTGGCGATTGCCCGCAAATTCATCCTGCTGGATTTGCATGATGTGACTGCCATGGAACTGTTCGCTCTCTCGGCGGCTGTTCTGGCGCTGGGCATTGTCTACTGGCTGGTCCGCGAGCAGGATGCGCGTGTCGCGCGCGATGCCAGGGAACAGGCGCATCTCAAAGATAATTCTGCGGCCCGCTGTGAGCCTGAACGGTCTTCATCCTGAAGGATCGAAGTAAAGGCGGTCTATAACGCCGCCTTTACTCAATCCCCACTATGTCTCGTGCGATGAGGACGTCTTCTTCGCCGTCTCTGGCCCTGACGGTGCCAGATGATCTGTGTCGATGGGCCGGAAAGGCGGAATGGGTTGTCCGGGAGAGTAGACCGGCCCCTTGTAGTTCTGATCCAACTGGCTTGCGTTCAAGCTGTCGACCAGCATATCACCTGTGCCGTCTTCGTAATGAGTGCGAGCCCCGGTTTTGGGGATTGTGGACGTTCCCTCAGTCGCCCTTGCATCGAACGATGTTGCAGTCGTCCGGACAACATCACCAGCATGTGCGCCCGACTGGCTCAGTAGAGACAAGCTCAGAGCAGCGCACGACAGAGATATTTTCATCCTCTTCATGCTCATGACCTTTCGAGATTCTTCCCCGGCCGGATGAATGGCCGGGGAAGAGTTTTCGTCACGCCATCAGGCTGCCTCTTTCCGCGCCTCAATCTGGGGCACGGCTTCCTCCGCACGTGCTGTAGAGGACGTAATCGCGATACGACGCGGCTTCATCGCTTCGGGTATCTCACGTTTCAGAGTAATGGACAGAAGTCCGTTCTCGAAGTGCGCATCGGTGACTTTCATATGCTCGGCCAGATCGAAGCGGCGTTCGAATTCTCTGCCCGCAATACCCCGATGGAGATATTCGGCGGCGCTTTGCGGCTCCGGCGCCTTTCGTCCTGTCACGACAAGAGTATTGCGCTCCTGTGTGATCGTAAGGTCGGCCTCGGCAAGTCCGGCAACCGCCATGTCGATCCGGTAATCATCCTCACCGGTCTTGACGATATCGTAAGGCGGCCAGTTATCGACCGCTGGAATCCGGCTGGCGAGATCAAGGGCGTTGAGCATTCTGTCAAAACCCACGCTCGAACGGAACAGGGGAGCAAAATCAACGGTGGCTCTCATAGCCATATCCTCCTTTGAGCAACATGGACACAAGATCAAAACTGATAGTTCTGTCTGCCGACCCCTTTGGCGGCCGGCAGATTCAATCTGGGCACTCCGTGCATGGTGTCAAGAGGTATCAAAAATGCAGAAAGGCAGGTTTGGGCGTCCTCAATCGTTCGCGTGTTCAGAGTGGACCAGAACAATGCCTGATAGCATCGGATGGAAGTTGCTGGCCGCGGCATTCGCCGCGACCATGCTGAGTGCCGCTCCGGCGGAGGCCTGGCCGTGGATTTATGCTGGACCACCAATTGTCGTTCCACCACCAGTCGTGGTCGCGCCGCTAGCTGTCAGTTGGGGTGGGCGGTCTCCTTCAGAAGGTTTATCAATGCCGGTATGGCACATCAATGCCGCAAGGAGGCCTTCCACCCCATCTGACATGTCTTGTTCTATGATACGTTCTCAGAAGGGGCTGCTTTTATGCAGCCGAGCGGAGAATGCACTCGGGTGGGAGGAAACTCCATCAGCTCATGGTGATTGCGGACTGTCCGCTTAGGAGCTTGGCGAATGGGGGCTTGTATGTCCGGGATGAAGGCGGAAGCTGACTAAAGCCGTCTCTCAGAAACCAGTTAAAAGTAGATCAATAGCCTGAGTGATTTCATCCTGATAAAGAGATAATGACGTCACGACTTTTTTCAGATCACGGTCAGGCACAGCAGCCATAAACTGTGTCATCATAACGAACGACTGGTCATCGACTACGAAAACCGGATTCAGTCTCTTTGCCGGCCTGGGTGCCACTTTCTGTGATAAAAGCGGCACCACGATGCGGGTGCCCAACTCGTCCAGCAGGTCTGCCTGCACATCTAAAACGAAACGCGCTTCACCTCGTCCGGCCAAACAATACACATCAAAACGGGCCATTCAGAAGTTCCGATAATCCGCCAGAGGAAGACCATTCTTTTCGACATACCGTCGGGATGCTTCAAGGGAGGAGCGATTTTCTGCGAGCCATTGTTGAGCACGAACCGAAGCGATCGCTGATTTCAACCCCTGTTCACAGGCCTGCGATATGTTGAGATCAAGCGATCTGGCTTCTTCGAGTAACTGAGCAGGTAACGTCACATTAGTCGGACGACGCAACGGACTGGTGGAGTGCACACGAACCATAGCTTTGATCCTATTTACATGAGAATTGAAACATAGCACATATTTATGCATATTTCCATGCGCATATTATCATCTCGATATATGCCTGCTTTCAGAAAACTCCAGCAATTCCGATTTCGTCTCCCATGAGGCAGAAGCAGCAGCTCCACTTACCCCTAACCGGCCGTCCAATCCTCAGATCGCAACCCGTCTACCCTCGTAAATTCTCGTAAATTTCCGGTCACAACGACAAGACCCCTGCTTCGAGCGTGCCCGGCAATCATCAAATCGTATGGGCCGATGACACAGCCACGCTTTTCCAGCTCTGCCCTGATTTCCGCTGTATGGGCTGCGGCGTCATCATCAAACGGCAAAACAGACAGACGTGCGGCAAAATGCTCAACCTCACGTCGAATCTTTGCCGGATCGTGAGATTTTTCGGCTCCATAGAGAAGTTCGTAAAGCACGACATCCGAGATGCAGAGCGCCTCGGCGTTATCATTGAAACGCTCACGCAAGCCTTGCGGACGATCGCGCAGGACGCGGATGCAAAAATTTGTATCCAGAAGATAACGAAGCATCAGAAGCTTTCGCGTTCCTGCATCCTCGGCTGATCGCGCTCAGGCAGTGGAGTGCCTGGCGCGGCAAAGAAATCGTCCCAGGCGGCATTCGCAGGCGCGATTATGCGACGCGCACCGTCCGGGATGATCACGACGTCTTTCAGGTTGACGTCAAACGCAACCGCTTTGGGAAGACGCACGGCCTGGGAGCGATTGGACAGAAAGAGCGTCGTGCGGGTCAGCATCGTAACCTCCACTTTGGATATGCCGATAGTATATCCAAACTCTTGCCGGGTAGCAATGGAATTCGCTCGCCATACTGGCCAGACCATTTTCCCCCAAGCCTGATCTCAGGGCACGGCGATCAATGACCAGAATCCCAGTTTGCGCTTATGTGCGGTTTTCAGCCGGGTCATGAACATTTCATGGGATTCCATGCCTTCAGCCATGGTCAACATGGGTGCAAGTCGCAGACAGGACGCAAGATCCTTTGCGGCATAGGCGTAGTAACGGGAAAGCGCCCTGTCCAGCACAGCCTCGACCAGCAGGCGGTAAAGCAGTGTCGCTTCGTTGGGATAAGATTCAGATAGACGTTCCGCTGCCGGACGCAGCGTCCCGTAATCCCGTCCGTCCAGTTCCGCTGTGTGATCCCGCACGAGACGGGCAGCATCGTCGAGCGCTGGCCATTCCAGAAGAGTAGACAGGGCCGCGCTTCTATTCGGAAAATTCCGGATGTGATCGAGCGCCTGCTCTTCGGCGTCGATCGCATCATAATCGCTGAGATGACGCTGATAGGCTTTCCAGTGCGGCAGGCTCAGGCGTTCCCGAAAAACGTTCCATCGCAGAGCCTGAGCTTTGTCTCGGTCTCCAACGGCCTCGTATGCTTCAATCCGCAGATCGTCGTTTTCCTTGTAAAAGTGAGAGTTCTCTTCAGTTTCCCGGTCGAGCCAGTCAAGTGCCTCCCGGGCGCGCCCCTTGTCCAGCAAGCGGCGTGCGACGTCGCCGGTATAGGCATACTGGCGGTCACTCAGGCTGACAGCCTCACTATATGCATCGACGTCGTCCATGGCATCGGCAAGATCCCGCAGGTACCTGATCACCTGCATACGCGCGATGTCGGTATGATAATCCCCCTTCCCCTTTGATGCAGGCAGGTCGCGCAGTCGTGCCAGAAGCATAGTTCTGAGCATGGCTGCGCCCGTTTCGCCCAATGCCGTGCCGCACGCGGCGAGCAGACGATCACAGGTGCCATACCCGTCATCATCGAGAAGCGTGAGAAGGTCTGTGACAACGATGGCGGGATCCCGGTTGGCCTGTCGTCCCCAGAGAACGCCAAGATCAGAAGCGGCCTCCCGGAAGACGTCCGACAGGTATCCGGAACTGTCGTCCGAGCGCTCGTACACGGATGGGGCAATCTCCACAAGCAGCCTCATGGCTGAAATGGCCTGCCCGACATCGGCAGAGGCAACGTCACCCAGGATGGATTGCCGCAAGGTATCAAGTTCAGCAGCCAGAGGACGGATCCGGTCCCAAGGCAGAAACCCACGAGAACGCTGGATCGTGCGCAGCCTCTTTTCGACCTCCTTGCCGAGTTTGTCCTTCGCATGAACAGCCGTCAGAGCCATGCGGAGCTTACGGGTCAGCGCGACGTCCTGCCCTGCCAGTTCGACGAGCAGGTCCGCAAGTCGGTCCGCACCAAGCGCCTTCAGATTATCCTTCGTGACAGTCGTGCCGACTTTCTGTGACCCGCGGGAACTCGACTTTTCAGACGGATTTCGTGCCATAAAAGCAGGATATGGCCCAGCCCCGGAAAGCACAACCACCATGTGCGCTTCCTTGAACATACGCTCGTCCCGCGTTTTTGGGCCAGTCTCTCATCGGATACGCCTCTCCAGGCCGGATGGGCGTATCCGACGTCGATTATTTATGCCTTGATTTTCAGCCAGAAGCGCCCAGTGGCGGTCCTTCTCGACTCCCATCCAGCATTTTTTAGGATTTCTGCAAGATCTTTTTCTGAGGGAGAGTCACTCACATTCTTTGCGATTTCTGCCAATGTCGTTTTCGTTTTTCCAGACAGAAAGCTCTCAACGCTAAGAGCCTTCTGCGAAGGGAGGGAAAGAGGTGGCGCGTTGTCTTCCTCGATCTGGAAACATCCTTCCTGCTCAATGAGCTCTGCGACCCGATGCAAACCAAGAAATTTTACGCCCGCCAAACGATCGTCGGCATAATAGGCGCTCCCAGCGGCATCGGCGAACATGTCCCATAGACGTTGTATGACCAGTGGAGGCAGGTATTGAACCATCGTGTGCCGGTTGATCGGTTGCCATCTGGGTACTTCATGGTCTTCCCCTACGATGACTTCGATCGCATCTGTGCCGGCGTTAAAACGGATGCGGCCTTTCATTCTGGCCCGAATCTCTTCGCGCATTTCGCGGTCTTCATACATGATCCTGTTTCCTTCAAATTTGCGATCTATTTTGTGCGCAGCAGATGATGGCGGGCCTGTCGACCAAGGCATGAAGCGGGCGCTAAGTGCAGGAAAATCGTTGTGGTCCAGTGGGACCTTTAAACAGTTGCGCGGGGCTGTTTTTCGTCGTTTTGGTGTGGCGCTCAGTTGTGTATAATTGTGCCTAGATGCTTGAAATTGCCTGTTTCGCGCTGCCCTTTCACGGCGGCAACACGGGTTCGAATCCCGTACGGGACACCATTTTTTCAAAAATGGTTCATGCGCAAATTTTTCCAAAATATATATAGTTATGCCTCCTGAGAAAAATCAGGTTTCTCGGAGGGCCAAAACCGTTTTCTGCCGACAGCGAATGGTCTGAGTGCGCTTAATGCTCGTTCCCCCGTTCTACAAGCAGCACTCTTTGCCTCGCGGTGCAAAGTCCACTTTGCTAAGGCACTCTTTACCCGACAGGGTCTCTGATAGCTTCTGGAGCCTGCAGACGTCCTCTGCAACAACATATAATCGAGACAGTGACGGACGGAAACGCAGATCCAAGATCGCACCCTGCTCTTTCCCAGATTCCCACGCGCTTAACAAAAGAATAATTAGCAGGAAGGTTAAGCCTCCTTCGGCGTATGTAGAATCAAGCGAAAGGGCGAGGAGACCGGCCAATCTCCCGCCCCTCCATGTGCCTGTGACTTCTTGCATCACAACCAACTCAATCTTCAGTCGCAAAGATAGGAGACTTATAGAGAAAGGCATGAGAGACAAAATACCCCTCATACCTCAGACAACCAGATCCCTTCAGACTTCGGGTTTAAGAGTGGGGTGAGTATTGGGGTAAATCTGCTCGACCGCAGGCTGCCCTTTTCCGGGTTTTTTCATACCAAATGCATTAACCGGCTGAGCTCTGTTTACCCATAAAGCATAATACAAATGGTCTGAGCGCGGATCATCCGTATTGGGATGAATAAGAATTGTCAGATCCAGGTTATTTAACTGCAACCACGGCACGATCACTGGCAATTGCTCATTACTAAAACCAAAATAAAAAGAGGGTGTAACATGCGGTCCAACTGGCTTTGTATTCCAGTGCCCCATTTCAACTCTGAACCGTTCAGCCGACCATTTTCTGAGCAGAGCTGCTTTCTGATAATTATCTTCATTAAAGTAAATATGAGCATGGTAGCTTTTGATATCTGTATAAGGTCGCGGCTTTGACGGAAGAGGGTCTTCATTCGGTCGGAAGCCCGGTGGGCGGGTGGTCGCTTCCAGCTCAGGATGTTCACCCCACGGACTATGCCCCGGCAAATGCGGAACCTCAAAAGGTCCGGGCGACGGCGCGGCACCCTCCCCATGAACCGCCTGAGCCAATGCTTTTCCTGCGCCCAGCGCGGACGCAAGAAGCCCACCACCAGCGAGCAACCCTCCACGCCCCAATAATTGCCGCCGTCCCGGCGAGAGCAGATTAGCCCATTCGCGATCAATATCGTCGATAGCTGTCGGGGACACGTTTTCTGCCTGAGGCTGATCATACTTTGACATCAGTTTTTCCTTCAAAAATCAGAGAATTTTTTAGAGTTTTACGGATACGCGTCCGTAGTAGTAGCCACCAAGCACACCCAGCGGTCCGCTATTGTCATACAGGCCGGTAAATTGCGAATTGTAGGCTGGGATTGCACTTTTAGGGATCTGGCTTGGATACTGATTCAGCAGATTATTAGCACCCACAGTAACATTGACCCGCTTTGTTACATCGTACCCAATATTGAGGTCCGTTACGAAAGACGGCGTAATATTATAGCTTCCGCCAGTCACATCATTATAGCGTTTAAGAGCACCGTAATGAGTTTCCCTTACAAATATGGAGAACTTTCCATATTGATAGCTTAAGGAAACAATTTCTTTATCGGGCGGAGAGCGATATCGTAATGTATATTCTGTCGATTTAGAGAGAATACCAATGTTAGGTAACCCCTGAAGCACAGATGGAATGGCATTTCTTTTGGTGACGACAGTGTCATTAACATTCACACCCGCAGTCCATCGGAATGTGCCACCGCCGATAGCATGATGACCATCAGCAGTGAAATCCAGACCGCGCGTTCTGGTATTGCCAATATTTGTAAAATAATGCGCAATCAGACCGTTTCCGGCTGATATGCCCGCGCTGTTCAGCAACGTCTCAATTTGATTCACCTGAGAAGTTGTTAATTCATTACCACTCCCATCCAGCGCAACACCCGTGCTCCGGTCAATTCCAATATCGGCAGACGTGCCAATACGATTGGCCACATCAATTTCATAAACGTCCAGACTGAGATTGACTGATTTTTCGGGGCTATAAACAAGACCCGCCGTGAAATCACGAGACGTCTCCGGTTTTAACGGAGACGCTCCTAATGCCCGCGCCACAGCCGATGTGGGTTGCGCCAGCATATAGGACGTACCGTTATGGTCAGATGTATTTGAGTAAGACTCAGTCACCAGACTGGGAGCATGAAAGCCATTGCTGACTGTCGCCCGGAACGCAAAATTATTCGTTATGTCGTAACGGGTTGAAAATCTGCCCGAGAAATTTTTTCCAAAATCCGAGTAACTCTCTATTCTTCCTGCCAGGTCAACAGTCCAGTTTTTTGTAACTTTACTCGCCAGCCCGACATATCCAGCAAAGCTATGGCGCGATGAACTGTTTGCATCAACCGGCAAATACCCGACCAGACCAGAAGAGCCAGACCCGACATAGGAATTATATTCACCAGCTCCCAGAGACTGGGTTTCATTCTGAAATTCGAAACCGCTACTGAAGTCGAGAGGTTTGGCAAAAAATGGAATATTAAAAGACCGTCTTACATCCAGATCACCCGTAAAACGCCCATAATTACGGTTTCCAACATGAAAAGCTGTCTGTGAACCGGGATAGGAAAGAGAATAGTTTGCTGAATGGGTAACACCAACATCTATGTCATCCTCCCCATATGTACCACTCAGATCCCAGTCCCATTTCCCGGTCTTCCATTTTATGCCGCCGGTGGCAGAGAAATCGTTCTCCTTCATCGTCTCATAAGGGTTAAATCCATCCGGATAGACTGAGTATAATCCGAGATTAGATTTAAACACGGTATTGGGCAGACGATAATTTTGTACTGAGGCAGCATCCCGGTAAGAATATGTGCCAAAGGAATAAAATGTTATGCTTTTCGTAAGATCATAGCCAGCATTCCACGCAAACTCCCCAAGAGTGCTGGACGGTGAGCCGACATTTTTCCATGGTGTATTATTTCTTCCCGCCTCCTTAGGATTAAGGTGCGTTCCGGCAGGCAGCGTATTACCTGCCCCCAGCGCAACCAGAGCGCCGGTTGTATTACTAACAGCAGGGTAGGACAGATAACCAGATTTAAGTGGAAAATTTCTGGACGCCATATCCTGCCGGTTAAATTCCGCAGAAAGATGAACAAAGCCTTTTCCATGGTCAAATGAAAAGCCTTTATCTGCTCTCACATAACCATTGGTGCCTCCTCCATCATACGTTGAGCCACCCTGCCCGCTGAATGTCCCTTTGGTATCTTTCTTCAAGACAATATTGATAACCCCGGCCAGAGCATCTGAGCCGTAAATTGCTGATGCTCCATCACGCAAGACTTCAATGTGATCAATTGCTGCGGTCGGAATCAGAGACAAATCCGTAGCAACGGAACCGGGAAAGCCGTCCTCATTCACAACTGCCGTCGTATGCCGGCGCTTACCGTTTACAAGAACCAGAGTATAAGCCGGGTCCATGTTACGAAGTTGCGCACCACGCACCATGCTCCCCAAATCTGGCTGCACAAGCGCCGGCACGTTAAATGACGGCAGCAGCCGACCCATTGCTTCCAAAATATTGGTTGCACCAGTTTGCGCGAGATCTTTCTGACTAATTAAATCAATCGGAGCTGCACTGTTATGCACCGTGCGTCCATTGGCTCTGGTGCCGGTTACAACAACAGACTCTGCGGACTGAGCATCATTCTTGTCTCTATTTGTATTTTTCTCTTCATTTACATTATTTTTTTTGCTTTTCCCGCTTTTTAATTCTTTTTTGCTAAAAATTGCAACTGAAGAAACATTCCCGTCTTCAGCAAAAGCCTGAGCTACGGGCATGACAGAGCAGAACGTTATAGAAATACCAATCAGTACAGGACTATGTCTTTTTTCCACTCGCCAACGCTCCACATTTATGGGGCTTTAAGCCCCTAACATCGTCACTGTGCCATCCCAGGGTCCGGCTCTTTTGGTTCCCTGTTTCACTTTTGTGTTCGTATTTCTTTTTTATGACTCTGTTCAATAGTGGTTTTTTCATAGATCGCGATATTTTTTTGAACTTAGGCTGGGAATTTGCAAAAAATGGCAAAAATCCGATTTGATGTTTCTATATAACTTATTGTTTTTGTTATCTTTTTATATTTCTTAATTTTTAATGTTGTTTTTTGACAACACGATAAAAAAATGTATTTAATGTGCGAGAACTAGTCTGGAGAATACAATTATGACGAAAGATGCGCTCTCCCTGGAGCCTCGCTCAATCCATGACATTGCAAGCTGGCATGCTCATATCTATTTTGACGAAAGTACTGCGGCTCAGTCCCGCATCATCCGCGACTGGGTTACGCAAAATTTTGTTGTCGAAATTGGCCCATGGCACAGTCAGGCCTTTGGTCCACACACATCCCCGTCCTGGTATTTCGGCTTCACCAAGGAGCAGTTTTCAGAAATTGTTTCATGGCTTAGCCTCAACCATAATGGCCTGAGAATTCTCATTCATCCGAATACGGATGACCCTCTGGCAGATCACATCGTTGCAGGTCTCTGGATTGGTGACCGTCAACCGATCAATACTGAACGCTTGCCAAGATCCCTGAAAGCGCTCGGAGAAAAGCCTGAAGAAATTACTCCCAATAGCTTTCCACCTGGTCTGGCAAAATGAGTGCCAACGCTCAGCAGGCTCAGGCCGGAACATTTCTACCGCATCAGGAGAGGCATCACACTCCAAAAATTATTGCTGTTTCACTCATTGGTGCGTCTATGGGGGCAGGAACGCTGTCCGCAAGTGCTTTCAGCGTTTTGTTGCCTGCTATTACCCAGACGTATCATTGGGGGCAGGCAAAAGCCTCTTTTGCCATAACATTTGAACACTGGAGCGGAGCAGCAGGAGGCATCCTGATCGGCTTTTTGATCGACCGATTCGGGATCAGACGCACGGTACTTCCTCTGGCACTCTTGTCTGGAATTATTTTAACTCTTATCAAAACAACCGGCTCAGATATCTGGCAATTCTGGCTGTTCTATGCGCTTTTAGGCATTATTGGACCGGGCATAGCGCCCTACAGCAAATTGCTTTCAGGATGGTTTTCCAACCGAAGAGGACTTGCCCTTGGCAGCTTTGGAAGCGGCATTTTCCTCTCGATGATGATAACACCTCAGGTTGTCCGCGGTTTATATAACGCCGTAGGGTGGCAGAACGCCTATGCGGTGCTCGGACTAACTTCTCTTGTGACATTGCCCTTTCTGTTTTCTTTTTTGAAGGACCCTCCGAGGAGTTCAGAGCAAAAGAACCCATCGCTGCCGGGAAAAAACCTGCATTATGCTCTGAGAACACCGACCTTCTGGCTCTTGTTTGTAACAGTTGCAACCTCCATGTTTGTCGATCAGGCACTCTTCTCACAGTATGTCAGCATTTTTTTGAATAAAGGTTTCTCTCTGAATATAGCGACGACTCTGCTTTCCTGCGTTGCTGCAGGGGCTATTCTGGCCCAGATTATGGTTGGCTGGCTTCTGGATATTCAGGACAGACCCCAAATTATTGTTCCTTTTGCACTTATGGCTTTTATCGGTCTGATTGTCATTCATATCTCCAAAACCCCTCTCCTTCTGTTTACGGCATCTTTTTTACTGGGGTTAGGATCCGGGGGTGAGACAAGCATGACATCCTATTTTGTAGGCCGGTATTTTGGGTTGTCTCATTTTGGAAAAATTTATGCCTGTCTCTATTCCCTGATCGCAATTGTCGCAGCGCTTTCTCCGCCGGCAATAGGCTGGATTTATGATAAGACTGGTTCGTATTCAGGCGGTCTCCTGCTCCTGGAGATTATTGCCCTTCTCTCTTTGGGAGGCTTTATTCTTCTTCCCGCTTATACCTATCCAAAAAGATAATTCCGGAACTCATGAGACACAGCATTTTCTCAGAATGGAAATTTTTGAAAAAATAACGCCCTATAAAATTTTTATAGGTCGTGCTTTTTATGACCAGAATTTAAAAACGGGAGAGATACATAAAAGGAGTCCAATAAAAACCACGAAATAAACACCATAGCCTCTGTAAGGTTTTAATTCCGGCACTTTGTAGACAAGCCATGCCGGAACCAGACAACCAAGGATACCAAAAATGGGGCTGCATAAAACGGTAAAAGATAGGACAGGAAAATTACCGACTATGGCAGTCCATGAGAGAAGGATCGAAAATAGCATAATACCGTAAGTAACCTGTTTTTCAGGAAACTCCTTTTTACTGTTATAATGTTTTATAACTGGCGCAATCAGCCCATAACATGCTTCCTTAAACCCCAGATAAACCCCAAAAAATGCTGTCATGACCGCAAAGATATTCAACACGACTCCGATAATACTGGCCCAGCTTCCGGGAAAATTTTGTGCGGTGATGGCAAGTGCGGAAATATTCTGTTTGTAGGCTGCAACTGCGGCCTCATGCGGCAAAGAAAATGTAAAAGACAGCGCATAAAAAAATACGGTTATAAAAAGAACACCAAATGCAATATTCATTGCACGAAGAGACTTGTAACGCGCCACTTCCAAAGATTTCTCTTTTGCCCTGTATGCAATCACCATCGGGCTGAGTGTCTGGATAAACAGAATTGACGTCAGCGTAAACGGAAGCGTGACAATTGTTTCCTTTACCAGAGGCCCAAACGCAGGGAGCCCTGTAATATAAGACGCATTCCACCGCGATACCATAAAAAGCCCCAGCATCCCGACGATGGCGAGTTTTGTCAGCACCATAAAAGATGAAAACCGAAAAAGGAGGCGTTCTCCACGCGAAGCCAGCAAGACCAGCATGGTGACAAGCAGGAGGCCATACCATGCCTGTTGAGAAAGCAACGTGTCGGTCAGGCCAAAGCTTTTTAAATAGGATGCGCTGTCACGCGTGATAGCGGTTGCATAAACGAACATCCATATTGTCAGCATCATCAGATAAACAAGGCCCAGGACAAGACCCCAGCGTTTCCCAAGGTAGCTGGCTATCATTTGTGGATAGCTCTGGCTTTCTCTGGCTCCACAGAGTGTCTTAATAAACAGCCTCTGAAAGAGATACATTCCGGGATAGCCAATGGCGGAAGAGAGCAAAAATACCCACAGCCCCACAAGACCAACCTGCACAGGCAAAAAAACAATCCCGGCCCCAATTGCCATGCCTATACTCATAACAATCCAGCCCAGATCAGTCTCATCAAACCGAACATCACACCCTTTCATCTGGCTGGGGCTCTTTCTGGTTTCTATCATCAATAGTTTGTTCTTTCCTGATTTCATCTCACACTAATTTTTCAGAACCCATAAGAATGGAAGCATTTACAGTGTAGCACTATAAAAAAGGGCACCGCCATAAAGCGATGCCCTCTCTCATCCGCTCACAGGGAACGATCTTCAGAAACCGTGATCTGCCCCCGGCGGTGCTGATGGCACTTTGGGCTCCGGCTTGTCCGTCACAAGAACTTCTGTGGTGAGGACAAGGCCGGAAACAGAGGCCGCATCCTGCAAGGCTGTCCGGACAACCTTGGTCGGGTCGATAATCCCGGCAGCAACAAGGTCCTTATATTCACTAAGCTGCGCGTCAAACCCATAATTGTAGTCGGAATTTTCCAGAACTTTTCCCGCAACCACAGCTCCGTCTTCACCCGCGTTGGCAGCAATCTGGCGCAGCGGGGCCTGAAGTGCCTTGCGCACAATATCTCCGCCAACGCGCTGATCGTCATTATGGAAGTGCAAATGCGCCACTACCTCTGTCGCACGGGCCAGAGCCGTCCCGCCGCCGGGCACAATACCTTCCTCAACCGCAGCGCGGGTGGCGTTCAGGGCATCATCCACACGATCACGCCGTTCTTTGACCTCCGTCTCGGTTGCCCCTCCGACACGAATAATCGCAACACCCCCGGCAATCTTGGCCAGACGTTCCTGATGCTTCTCACGGTCATAATCAGAGGTGGTGTCCGCAATCTGCGCGCGGATCTGCCCGACACGCGCCTTGATGGCGTCCTCCTGCCCTTCCCCGTCCACAACGGTGGTATTGTCCTTGTCGATTACCACACGCCGTGCCTGCCCAAGCTGGGACAGTGTGGCGTTTTCCAGCTTGATCCCCAGTTCTTCACTGATAACCTCACCCCCTGTGAGAATAGCAATATCTTCCAGAATGGCCTTACGCCGGTCCCCAAAGCCGGGTGCCTTCACAGCGGCAATCTTCAGACCACCACGCAGTTTGTTCACCACAAGTGTCGCGAGGGCTTCTCCATCCACATCTTCCGCGATGATCAGAAGCGGTCGCCCGGATTTCACCACTGTTTCCAGCAGCGGGAGAAGCGGCTGGAGTGACGAAAGTTTCTTTTCATGAATCAGGATGTAGGGGTTTTCCAGATCAGCAATCAGCTTTTCGGTGTTCGTCACAAAATAGGGGGAGATATAGCCCCGGTCGAACTGAAGCCCTTCAACAACGTCCAGCTCTGTCTCAAAGCCTTTGGCTTCTTCAACCGTGATCACACCATCCTTGCCTACTTTCTGCACAGCGTCAGAAATAATACGGCCAATTTCCACTTCGCCATTGGCTGAGATAGTTGCAACCTGAGCGGTTTCTTCGTGGCCAGAAATCGCTTTGGTGCGCTTACGCAGTTCCTCAATAACGGCTTTGGTAGCGTGCTCAATCCCACGCCGCACATCCTGCGGGTTAAAGCCCGCTGCAACAGCCTTTAGCCCCTCTCTGGCGATGGACTGAGCCAGCACCGTGGCGGTGGTTGTGCCATCGCCTGCCAGATCATTTGTCTTGGTGGCCACTTCACGCACCAGTTGTGCCCCGAGATTTTCAAATTTGTCAGCCAGTTCAATTTCCTTGGCGACAGAGACTCCATCCTTGGTAATGCGTGGCGCACCGAAGCTCTTGTCCAGAACAACATTGCGCCCCTTGGGGCCAAGCGTCACCTTGACGGCATCTGCCAGAATATCAATGCCTTTCAGCAGGCTGGCACGGGCGTCGGTGGCAAATTTTACGTCTTTAGAAGCCATTTTCTTTTCTCTCTTCTCAATACAGATCTTAAATTACGAGGCGTTTTCCAGAATACCGAACAGATCAGCTTCTTTGGCAATCAGCAGATCCTCACCATCAATACTGACCTCCGTGCCAGACCATTTGCCAAACAGCACATGATCCCCTGCCCGGACACTCAGAGGTACAACCTGCCCGCGTTCATCACGCGCGCCCGGCCCTACGGCCACGACAACAGCTTCAACAGGCTTTTCCTTAGCCGTATCAGGGATAATAATACCTCCGGCTGTTTTGTCGGCCGGGGTAATACGACGCAGCACAACACGATCCTGCAAAGGACGAAACTTGCTCATGATCTTTTAACTTTTCTGAATAGGATCAAATCTCTCTCTCAGGCCGACGCGGAAGACGCTCTGGCCCGACGGAACTGCCGGGTAATCTGACGACTCAGAGACCCGGAATGATCGAGACGTTGATTATGAAAGGATTTCACAGCCTCATGCACAGCGTAAAAACGCTGCTGGCATGGCTTGCAATCCTGAATGAAAGAACCGACAAAAATACCATCGATTTCGAGAACGTGGGATGCCACCATCACACTCTGCCTTCTGCGCATCTTGCGGAACCGACAGTTTTCCGTCGGCGAATTTAGCCCGGACCCCGGTCTGACGACCGATCGCGGCTACATCGGCCCCAAACCGACATTCGGTATCTGCTGTGCATAATGCGTTGACTCCGCTGGAGACATCAGAGTGTCACAAACCGAAACCGATGATTCCACCAACTAGAAATGTAGTCAATCTGTTAAATCATATTATTTTTGTAGTTTTTTATAAACACGGTTTAATTCGTTGTTTTGTGCGCAGGCGCATGCCATCCTGATGGCCTACACCCTACAATGGACTCTTTGCATGAGCGACAAGCACACACCCTATCAGCCCCCCAAAGTCTGGAAATGGGAGGGCCCGGACGGCAGCAGGTTTGCTGCGACAAACCGGCCTCTTGCCGGAGCAACGCATGAGAAACCTCTGCCTGTCGGGCGGCATCCGCTCCAGCTTTATTCTCTTGGCACACCCAACGGTGTGAAAATCACCATTCTGCTGGAGGAACTTCTGGCCGCGGGATATGCGGACGCCGATTATGATGCCTGGCTCATCCGTATTTCTGAAGGGGATCAGTTTGGTTCCGGCTTTGTGAGCATTAACCCGAATTCAAAAATTCCCGCTCTCGTTGATCATAGCGTTCACCCGCCGCTTCGGGTTTTTGAATCCGGTTCTATCCTGCTGTATCTGGCAGACAAATTTCAGGCCTTTATTCCGCAAGATCTACATGGCCGTACCGAATGCCTCAACTGGCTCTTCTGGCAGGTTGGCAGTGCGCCTTATGTTGGCGGTGGCTTTGGCCATTTCTACGCTTACGCGCCTGAAAAGCTGGAATATCCGATCAACCGCTTTACTCTGGAAACCAAACGGCAACTGGACGTGCTGGAACGCCGCCTTCAGGAAGTGCCCTATGTTGCTGGTGAGACCTACAGCATTGCGGATATCGCCATTTTTCCATGGTATGGCGGTCTGGTAGAAGGATGGCTTTACGGCGCATCAGAGTTTCTGGGGGTGCAGGCCTACCCGCACGTCAAGGCGTGGGCAGACCGCCTGCTGGCGCGCCCTGCTGTCCAGCGTGGCCGGCGTGTTAACCGCATTACCGGCCCGGCAGAAGACCAGTTACCGGAGCGTCATGACGCCTCGGATTTTACGGCCAGACCAAAGCCCTAAAGTCTGGTCTGTGCTGCCCCTCATTCCGATTGTCTGTTTCCGCTGCACGTAACAGCAGACAATCGGTTGCATTATCGCGCACGGGTAGTCTGTAAATACTGCGTACCTTTCCAGCCCAGCAGGATACCTGCAACCAGCAGCCACGCTTTCCAGCCGTCCAGTCCGAGCAGAACAAGGGCCGGACCGGGACACACGCCGGTCAGCCCCCAGCCAATACCAAACAGGATTGCCCCCACCACAAGAGCCACATCCGGCGTCCAGCGCTTCGGCCAGTGTTCCGCCTTATCAGACGCGGGGCCTGTAACCTGCGGGTGACGAAGCCACCAGAAACCGGGGAGCGTGACAGCAACGGCACCTCCCATCACAAAAGCCAGAAGAGGGTTCCACGCACCGGTTACGTCCAGAAAGCCCAGTACATTTGCAGGGTCTGCCATCCCTGACACCATCAGGCCGAGAGCAAAAATAAAGCCACAGAAGCCAGCTGCCACAGTCTTCATGGGAACCAGCTCCCGCTATGCTGGAAAAAGACAACAAGCCCGGCTATTCCCATAAAAACCAGAACCGCAATTAAAGAACGCCCGGATAGATTTCCCAACCCACATACACCATGACCACTGGTGCACCCATTAGCCAGTCTGGTCCCGGCCCCCGTCAGCAGACCCGCGACCAGCAGACGTTGCCACCCCAACTGGCTGAAACTTGCTGGCACCAGAACGCCTATACCGCGCATGACAAGCGCGGCACCCACTACACCCGCGAGAAACGCCCACCGCCAACTCCCTGCGGAGCGTGAAAAAGCATTCCCCAGAATACCGCTGACACCAAGAATATGCCCCGTCGTCGCCTTCAAAAAAACGGCGGCACTCCCTATCAGAAGACCGCCGCCGAATGCAGTCAGAACTGCAAAAGTCATGTCAGTGCCTTATCAATGACCTGAGTGCTGAGACCAGAGCCTCTACATCCTCAAAACTGTTGTAAAGGCCGAAAGAAGCCCTGACCGTGGCCTCCACACCAAAGCGCCGGAGCGCAGGCTGCGCACAGTGATGCCCGGAACGCGCAGCAATGCCATAACTGTCCAGATATTTTGCGACGTCCGTCACATCATGCCCTTTGACCACAAAAGACAAAACACTCGCCTTGGCCGCAGCAGTGCCGATAATCCTGACACCCGGCAGATGCTCAAATTCAGAAGTAGCATACTCCAGCAAGGCATGTTCATGCGCGGCAATAGCTGGCAGGCCTATCTGTTCCAGATACTCCACAGCCGCCCCCAGACCAACAGCCCCGGCTATGTCTGGCGTGCCAGCCTCAAACTTTTCAGGAAGCCCCTGAAACTCCGTGTGGGTGAACGTAACATCCCGTATCATGTGCCCACCACCCTGCCAGGGTGGCATAGCCTCAAGGAGCCCGCGTTTGCCATACAGAATGCCAATCCCGGTCGGACCGTAGACCTTATGGCCAGACAGCACCAGAAAGTCTGCATCCAGCGCGGCCACATTCAGTGGCAAATGGGGCGAGGATTGCGCTGCATCCACCAGAACCGGCACACCATATGCGTGGGCCAGCGGGATAATCTGCTCAATTGGATTGATAGTGCCCAGCGCATTGGCAACATGCGTCACCGCAACAATTTTCGTGCGCCCGGACAGAAGGCCTGCAAACTGTTCGAGAAGAAGCTCGCCTTTGTTGTTTACAGGAGCCACCCGTAAGACGGCTCCTGTCTGTTTGGCCAACAATTGCCACGGCACAATGTTGGCGTGATGCTCGATTGTGGTGATCAGGATTTCATCGCCGGCACCAATATTGGCCCGACCGTAGCTTTGCGCTACCAGATTGATGGCTTCCGTTGTGCCTCTGACAAAAACAATCTCCGCGGCCTCACGCGCACCAATAAAACGCCGGAGCTTTTCCCGTGCCCCCTCAAACGCATCTGTAGCGCGTGCTGCGAGAGTATGCGCTGCACGATGGATATTTGAATTATCACGCTCATAAAAATGAGAGGTCGCATCAATCACAGCGCGTGGCTTTTGCGTTGTCGCGGCATTATCCAGCCAGATCAGCTTATGTCCGTTGACCGACTGGTTGAGAATAGGAAAATCGTTCTTAATCTGCCGGATGTCATACGCAGACAGTATTTTTCCCGTATTCTGTGATTTATCCTTCAGAAAATACGGTGTAGCTGAAACCTCTTCTGACAGAGGCGGCCCGGAAGGCCGGGATGGCAGCGAGAATGCTCCAGAGAAAAACGGGGAAACGGCTTTGTCCGAAAGAGCGCCAAACTGAGTGTCTGGCGACGCCGGTGCTGTTACCGGCGTTCTTGACCATACAGGCTCATACCCGGACGCATCTGCTCCTGACGCAAACGCTGGCGCCGTAAGCTGCTGATGACCAAAGGGAGCAGCGTCAGCCGCCCCCTCATTCAGAACATCCTGAAAGGCACGGGCAAGAAGAGTCTGATGCGCCGTGATGGGCGGCACATCGCCAGCATCAGGGTGCGTAGTCATAATAATTTCCAATCAGCACGTTATCGAGCCGGGCAATTGCGTCTTCAACCAGAACAGCCGCCGAAAAATAGCGTGTGATCAGATGGGAAGCGACCGAGAACTGATCCGTCCCGCTATAGCGCACGGAAAGGCCCGGCTCGACCTCGCCCGTAATCCCCGTATTATGCAGCCCAATGACGCCCTGCTCTTCCTCACCAACACGAAGCAGCAGAATACTGGTTTCCCCAAATTCAGAAACCGGAATTTTGTCTGAGGGAACAAGAGGAATGCCACGCCATGTCAGAAAGGCGGAGCCAAAGAGGGTGACTGTTGGCGGCGGGACGCCCCGGCGCGTCGCCTCACGACCAAAGGCAGCAATTGCTTTGGGATGTGCCAGGAAAAACCCAGGCTTTTTCCACACTCTGGTTAAGAGTTCATCCAGATCATCCGGCGTGGGGGGACCGCCCCGTGTGGGAACCCGCTGCGCGATCGCCGTTTCACGCAGCAGGCCGAATTCCGGGTTATTCAGAAGCTCCCATTCCTCACGTTCCCGAATCACGTCTATGACCACCCTGACCTGCTCCCTCAACTGATCAAACTCGTTGCTGTAAAGGTCGGTAATACGGGTGTGGGTGCGCAGAACAGTTTGCAGGGAATGCAGGTAATACTCGCGCGGGTGATCCTGATAATCGACGAATGTTGTGGGCAGTTTTGGCTCACCATCAACACTGGAAAGCACCTGAATGGCGGACTCTCCATACTGGTTGACACCAACCGCCGGCTCTCCTTGCTGATCAATCTGATCAAGTGCGCCTGGTAACCAGGGATAGTGCTCTGCCAGAGCCGGAGAAAGTGTCACGATCGTTGTATCACCCGTGGCGACAAGCGGGCCATGGTGCACATCGTGCCGCACAATCCCGCTTTGACCCGCGGCCAGAAACAGATGCCTGATCTGCCGCCCTTCCGGTGTTGTTGCGTTCTGCTGAATCTGCCCGTTCACAACAATCAGCAGGCTGCCATCATCAATCGAAAGCTCTTTTCCTGCAGACAGCTTATGCGATTTAAATGCCTTACTGACGGCCTGAATATCCTCTGGCGTCTGCCCCGCAAAGCCGGGGAAAAAAGACAGACTTTCAGGAGTAGGGGCGAGCGTACGATCATTGCCGGAAAATACCACACCAGTGAAACGAGACGACACAATGCGGCGTCTGTTCACACGGAAAACACCGCCTCCTACATTCACCCATGGCAAAAGACGGTGTAGCCAGCGCGGCGTACGCTCCAGATTCTGGACACGCGTAACATGTGCTGTAGAAAGCTGCCTTGCAGACAAATTACGATCAAGCGCAGATGCACCAGCGGACGTAGGCTGAATCTCAGTCATGAACTGCCAGACCTTATAATTTAAAAATATAAAAGAGAATTCTTTATTTATTGGTTTTATTTAACAACATCGAATCGGAAGGCGAACCGGATAAACCATTTTATCGCTCCATCGTATTTTCGATATACCTCAACAGGCAACCGTGGCTCTGACCGTAACACCCTCATATCAAAAATCAATAGAAAAACGATATAATTAAGTGTCTTTTTTATATCACTATTATATTTGTTATAATATATAGTCGATGGCAGGAAGAGACTGATCGAATGTCAGTGCGGGCAGATGGGTATGGCGTCCCACAACCTGCGCCGGGTTCCCAAAGACACTGGTAAACGCGGGAACATTTTTTACAACTACTGAACCGGCACCCACTTTGGCTCCTCGGCCGATTTCAATTGCGCCGAGCACTTTACTGCCCGCACCAATTATGGAGCCCTGGTATACTGTTGGATGGCGTTTACCGCTTTCCTTTCCCGTGCCACCTAAAGTAACACCTTGGAAAAGAACAACATCATCCTCAACACGCGCTGTTTCTCCAATTACAATACCTGTTCCATGATCCAGAATAAGGCGCTCACCCAAAACAGCAGCCGGATGAATATCAATGGCCCACCGTTCGGAAATAAGACTCTGAATAAATCTGGCTGCGGTTTCTTGCTTTTCTATCCATAGCGTATGCGCAACCCGATAGCATTGCAGGGCATGATATCCTTTAAAGTTCAGAAAAGCTGTTCCATAATCATGCACCGCAGGATTACGATCATACAACACATGCAAATCTGACTGCGCCATTAGAGAAAGGTGAGGAAAAACCTGATAATATTTTATGAAAAGATTAAAGAAATTCAAATCACTCTCTGCGCTAGAAGACAATTTTCCTGACAGTAAGGAAGACAGCGCAAGCGCAAAGCACGCATCAGGATCTGCGTTTGCAATATTATGGTGTTCAATAAGCTCCTTTAAAAATGGGTTCGGCTCCCTGTTCAGGATACCCCATATAGTCTGAGCACCAGCTTCTCCAGACGCGCTGACAGACGATGATAAAGACTTGTTTCCAATTTCTTGTTTGCTCGACGCATAAGCCTGATCTCCCATTGTGAGCCATCGCTTCCAAAACCATTTTTAAAGATTCTTTTCTGGACCTGACTTCTTTCTGCATCTGCAAAGAGAATCAGCCTGTGGTTTTGTCAGTTGAGACACTCAGGCAAAAACAGCACCGTCCGGACAGGAACAGACAGGGCCGCCCCCGCACTCTGAGCGAAGGACAAAAGATTTATAGCCATAATAAAAGCAGTCAGATTAGGAAAAAGGGATCAGTACCCTGCTGCACAGATCAGGTTACCATATTGTCGAAAACAGTCTCCTGTTATCGGCCGCCCATACAACATCGCAATACCATAGCGACTGGTAGCAGATGATCTTTCTGGAAAGTCATCACATCCTCTCTTCCAATCACGCCACTTAGCCTGAGCGGAGAGACCCTGTCAAATAATTATCTATCGTTTTAGTATTTTTATTATTCCACGATAATAAATGGTTATTACTTTTATGTGATCGGCCTCTTGCTCAGTCTTGCCCTGCTACTCCCGCTGTTGGTGCGCTCTTCGTATAAGGTCCCAGAAGACCAATCCCCGCTCAGCATTCTGTACGGCAGCCAGTTTATGGCGTACCGTCCTTCAGGACCAACGCATGGCAACATGAATTGCTCATAGGCAACGCAGATCAGTTTCCGCCTATCCGGATGCAGGGATGCAAAGAAAGTCTCTCCATCTTGTGGAAAAGGCCTCAGCCAAGATGCCGTGTCAGAAGAACGTGAAGCTCTTCTTTCATACGGTATCTTATTCCTCTTCGATAAACTGCTTATTATGCGAATAATCTCGGCGCACTGACCATGTGGATAGAGCGGTCTTGCGTTCCGGGCGTCAGGCATTCAAGCAATTATTACATCTGCTCGCCTGCCTTATGCTCGTTCGTCCGCACCCCTACAGCAACGCCTGTAAAGCTTATGCCCGTCATAAAACCTTTAATGTAAAAAATAGAAATATTGTATTTAGTCTATTTCTATTTATCGCTCAATTAGGCCAACCTAAAAACAAGCAGCGGCAGCAAATAACACGCTGCTTTTCTGATGAAAGATCCACCACCATGAGCCTGTCTCTCCCGCGCGATCCTGTTTTGCTGGCATCACGCCTGCTGCTTGCCATGCTCTTTGTCTTTATGGGCTGGGGCAAACTGACAGGTTTCTCTGGCACCGTGGCTTATATGGCCACGACTGGCACACCATTGCCTTACCTGTCTTCTATTATCGCTATTCTGGTTGAACTGGGTTTTGGTCTGTTCATCGCCGTGGGCGCCCTGACCTCTCCCATTGCCATTCTTCTGGCACTTTACACATTCGCCACGGCGTTTATTGGCCACCATTACTGGACGTTCTCTGGAATGGAACGATACGACATGTGGATCCATTTCTACAAAAACTTCAGTATTGCTGGCGGGCTTCTGGCTCTTGCGGCTACCGGGCCCGGTCATTTCTCCATTGATGGGATTTTGGCAAGCACTGCACAGGGCACCACGGCCAGAAAACTCTGAGAATACGCAATTCCAAAACAGGCAACTGAGTGTTTCCTGCTTTTATATATCTCTTCCTTACACAGGGCCTATCATGATGGAGACTCTAGGCTCAGGACCTATTAATTTATTGAACTGAGCGAACGGTTATGATTCACAGGCTTACCGATGGAGGGTGGGCCTGTGAGTGATGTGTTTATGCTGTCTGAGAGCCAGATGAAGCGGATTGAGCCGTTTTTTCCTCTGACGCACGGCGTGCCACGCGTGGATGACCGGCGTGTTCTGAGCGGGATCGTTTATGTCATCCGTAACGGTCTTCAGTGGAAAGACGCTCCGAAAGCGTATGGTCCGCACAAGACTTTATACAACCGCTTTATCCGGTGGAGCCGTCTGGGTGTCTTTGACCGGATATTTGTTGCCCTGACAGAACAGGCTGGCCGTTCGAAGCGTCTGATGATCGATGCAACACACCTCAAGGCACACCGGACAGCGGCGT
>NZ_JACRVR010000003.1:0-185520 GCF_018811975.1 Acetobacter sp. P1H12_c
CCCCAGTTCCCCGCCAGTTCTCAATGCGTTAGCGGCATAACTGCTGTTGCCTGAGTAAGCTGATGGACCTGCTCCACCCCTCCGACATCCGCAAAAGGTCGGCTCAGATGACAGCAATCATACTTTGAGCACCTGAGATGCTGAGCCTTGCCACCCTCAGCCACACAAACCCACCACCCTGCCCCTTGCATATGAGGCGCATATTAGATGAGGCCGTTTGAGGGTCTCGCGCACGCTGATCTCCGCGCTTGTGTGATCACGAAAAACCTGTGATGGCGGCTCAGCCCCGCTCCGGGCGGCCTTGACTATATTGAGGCTGCCACGATTTGTGCATGTGAGCAGGTTATCCTGCCGCATAGAAACAGGCTGATGAGGCACCCGATGATGCAAGCAGACACGGCGGATCATGCCTCAACTCAAGAGGTGTTATTCTACTGATGCGCGTTCTTTTCCCTTACATCGCACAGCCGCACCAAACCTTGCATTCTCTGCCGATTGCAATGGAAATTGCCAGCAGACACCCTGAGGCAGAAGTCCACATTGCCTGCGCCACACAGGCACATCTGGATTATGCGCAGTCCCTCGCCTCCTACTATCCGGAATCGCGCGCCAGCTTCGAGCTTCTGCACCTCCCGAACCTGATCCGGGAGCGCGTTGAACGGCACGGGCACACCGTTTTTTCCCGCTTTGCGAGCCTTTTCTTCAACAAGAAATATTTCTCTACGTTTCAGGGCATCGTCGTCCCGGAGCGTACCTCACTCTATTTAAGGAAGCTTGGCGTCCGTCATCCCCGCCTGATCTGGACCCGCCACGGGGCGGGTGACCGGGCCATTGGCTTTGCGCGGGATGTCAAAAACTTTGACTACGTTCTGATGGCGGGCAAGAAGGTTGAGCAACGCCTTCTGGCTCAGGGCGCCATCCGGCCCGGCCATTATCATACGGGTGTCTACGCAAAGTTCGACATGGTGCGCCGGATGCGCAGCACGAGCTCACGCCTCTTTAATAACAACCGGCCGACCATTCTTTATAACCCGCATTTTAATGCCCGCCTTTCGTCCTGGCCCAATATGGGTCTGAATATCCTAAGTCATTTTGCCAATCAGGATCGCTACAACCTGATCTTTGCCCCCCATTACCGGCTGTTCGATAACCGGCGGACTGAGGCTGCTCAGCTAAAGCGTGCTTTTGGCGGCCACCCCCACATGATTGTCGATACTGGCAGCACCCGCAGCATTGATATGACCTATACCTCTGCTGCGGACCTCTATCTGGGCGACGCCAGTTCCCAGATTGCAGAATTTTTAATCCACCCTCGTCCGTGTGTTTTCCTGAACGCACATGACGTTGCCTGGCAAGGGGATGAGAACTATCGGTTCTGGACTTTAGGCCCTGTTCTGAACCAGCTTGAGACGTTCTCGGAAGACATTGATGCCGCATTTTCTTCACATCATGCTTTCGTAAATCTCCAAAAAGACTATATACGCGACACGTTCGATCTCACGGGAGACGAACCAACCGCGCCGGTAGGGGCCGACGCAATTGTTGATTTTCTTCGAATGGCCAGCTGATGAACGTTTTAAATCCTGCATCTTCACCTTCTAACGAAGAGGCTCTGCAACCGGTTCCCACCGGTTCTGGTCAGCAGCGCCGTTATGGCGATTTTGCAACATTCCCCGAAGCGCTGGACTATGCGGCACAGGGTGAGGCTGGCTTTAATATCTATTCCGGCAAAGGCGTTCTGCTGGAAGCCCTGCCGTATCGCAAACTGCGTGAGCAGGCGATTGAAACCGGGCTGCGCCTTCTTGGAATGGGCCTGCAGCCGGGCGATCGCGTAGCGATTGTCGCGGAAAGCGATGGTGACTTTGCCCGTATCTTCTTTGGCTGCCAGTATGCTGGTCTGGTTGCAGCCCCCCTGCCCCTGCCCGTCGCCTTTGCCGGGAAAGAGACTTATCTGACCACGCTGCGCGGTATGATTACCAGCGCAGGGGCCAGCGCGGTGATTATTCCGCAGATTATTGAAGGCTGGACGGACGATATCGTCAGCGGCATGGGACTGGCTTTTGCTGGCTCCCCCACTGAACTGATGGAACGCCCGGTGCCGGATATGGTTCTGCCAACCATTCATCCGGAAGCTTTGTCCTACCTTCAGTTCTCGTCCGGCAGCACCCGCTCCCCGATGGGTGTGTGCGTCAGCCAGCGTTCTGGCATGGCAAATGTGGCCGCCATCGCGCATGATGGCCTGTGCGTGCATGAAACCGGCGACCGCTGCGTCTCCTGGCTCCCACTTTATCATGACATGGGACTGGTCGGGTTCTTCCTGACACCCATGACCTGCCAGTTAACGGTTGATCTGCTCCCGACCCGTGAATTTGCCCGCAGGCCCCATGTCTGGCTGGACCTGATCAGCCGCAACCGCGGGACAATCGCTTACAGCCCGTCTTTCGGATACGAACTCTGCGCACGCCGCCCCGCCTCCGCCGAACTGGACCTGTCCTGCTGGCGTGTCGCCGGGATTGGCGGCGATATGATCCGCCCGCATATCCTCAAAGAATTTTCTGAGCGGTTTGAAGCTGTTGGCTTTAACCCCAAAGCCTTTGTCGCCAGTTACGGCATGGCGGAAGCCACTCTGGCCATCAGCTTTGTGCCGCTTGATACTGGTATTGAAACCGATACGATTGATCTCCCGGCGCTGGAAAGCGAAGGGGTGGCGCGTGCGGCAACTGATCCTTCCACCCCCACCAGAACCTTTGTTGTCTGCGGCAGAGTTCTGCCCGGGCATGAGATGGAAGTGCGTGACCCGGAAGGACGTGTTCTGGAAGACCGCCAGACCGGTACGATTTTTGTCCGTGGCCCGAGCCTGATGAATGGCTACTTCCGCAAGCCCGCCGATACGGCACAGGTGCTGGATCAGGATGGCTGGCTGAACACAGGTGACCTTGGTTACATGCTGAATGGTCAGATTGTGGTCACAGGCCGTGCCAAAGATCTGATTATCATCAATGGCCGGAATATCTGGCCGCAGGATCTGGAATGGTCGGCCGAAAGCCATATCCCGACCCTGCGCAGCCGCGATGTTGCCGTGTTCTCCATGGAAAAAGGAGACCATGAGGAAATTGTGGCGCTTATCCAGTGCCGCGCAACGTCCCCGGAAGCGCGTGAAGCCCTGCAGGCCGAAGCCACCAGCCTGTTCCGGCGCCTGCATGGCGTGGATGTTTCCGTGGTTCTTGTGCCGCCGCATGCCCTGCCGCAAACCTCATCCGGTAAACTGACACGCGCCAAAGCCCGCAAGATGTTCCAGACCGGCATGTTTGAACCGCAACCTGAAGCAGCTTCTGCCTGCTAAGGCGGGAAATTAAGGATTTTAAAATGAGCGAAACTGTTGAAAGCGTTTCTGCGCTGATCATCCAGAAACTTCTCGCCAATCCGAAAGTGCCGCGCGACATCGACGGTAACTGCAAGATCATGGACGATCTGGCTTTTGATTCTCTGGCTGTCATGAATTTTGTCATGGAAGTGGAAGACAGCATGGATGTGTCCGTGCCGCTCGACAAGCTGGCTGATATCCGGACCATTAACGACCTTGCCGCCTGCGTGGTTGATCTGAAAAACAAAGGCTGAGCGCGCATGACGTCTCTTTTTTCAAAATTTGACGGCACGGCCGGAGCCCTTGGGTCTCTGCTAGAAGCAGGCGGACGCAACCCGTTTTCTGTCGTCATTGAAAAGCCGGTTTCTTCCACGGTTGGCATTATCGAAGGCCGTGAGACCCTGCTTTTTGGCACGAACAACTATCTGGGGCTAAGCCAGTCCCCACGCGCCATCAAGGCTGCGCAGGACGCCGCCGCGACCTGTGGTGTCGGCACAACCGGCTCCCGCATTGCCAACGGCACGCAGTCCCTCCACCGGCAGCTTGAACGTCGCATTGCCGATTATTTTGGCCGCCGTGACGCCATGGTTTTCTCCACCGGGTATCAGGCCAATCTGGGCATGATCTCCACGCTGGCCGGCAAGGACGACTATCTGATTCTGGACGCAGACAGCCACGCCAGCATTTATGATGGCAGCCGCCTGAGCCCCGCGCAGGTTATCCGCTTCCGGCATAATGATGCGGATGATCTCTATAAACGCCTGAAGCGTCTGGACGGTACGCCGGGTGCCAAGCTGATTGTTGTGGAAGGTATTTATTCCATGACCGGCAACGTCCCGCCGATTGCCGAGATGGTCGCCGTCAAGCGTGAAACCGGAGCCTATCTGCTGGTGGATGAAGCCCACTCCTTCGGGGTGATGGGCGAACGCGGTCTGGGCATTGCAGAACAGGCCGGGGTGGAAGCGGATGTGGACTTTATTGTCGGCACCTTCTCCAAGAGCCTCGGCACGGTTGGCGGATATTGCGTCTCCGATCATCCGGAACTGGAACTGGTCCGGCTGAACTGCCGCCCGTATATGTTCACCGCATCCCTGCCGCCGGAAGTCATTGCCGCGACCATGGCAGCGCTTGAAGATATGGCTGAACACCCGGAACTGCGCACGCAGCTGAAGGACAACGCGGCACGGCTACATGCCGGGTTCCACGGACTTGGCCTGAATGCCAGCAAGCAGGTCAGCCCGGTGATTGCCGTCACGCTGGAAGAAATCGGGCAGGCCATTGTTATGTGGAACCGCCTGCTGGACCTTGGGGTTTACGTCAATCTCAGCCTGCCGCCTGCTACACCAGACTCTCGCCCGCTGCTGCGCTGCTCTGTCATGGCAACACACACGGCTGAGCAGATTGATAAAGCAATTGAGATCTTTAAGCAGGCCGCTCTGGACGCCAAAGCACTTCCGGCAGCCGCCTAAGGGCGTTTAAACGCCCCCTTGCGCCACAACCGCCAGAGCAAGGGCGGCGCGGCCAGCAGGGGGTGCTTTTCTGCAAAGGGTGTCAGCGGCACCCTGATCCCGCTATGTCGCTCGATTTTCCACGCGGCATAGCGGGCACCGCCTGTAAAGGTATAAGCCGCCTTGATCAGCCGCAGGATGTTGAGCGGACGCCCCATTCTGCGCCGCACCTGCCACGCCTGCTCTTCCCGGAATTTCTGGGCGGAAGAGAGACGCGGCCGGACTTCCCCCCCGTCCGTTTCGTAACCCAGTCCCGCAGCCTGCCAGCACGGCAGCAGCAGATCCCTATATCGTTCCTGATAGCTGGCGACGATCCCGGCACCGCGCCCCGCCTTTTCTACCCGAAGCTCTGTCTGATAAGTCTGGCGATAAAGCGCATTCCAGAAATCCTCACGCTGCCCTTTTTCCGGCCCGAGAAAGGCTGTCCAGCGGGCGGCGGTCACGGTGGCGCGCATGACGCAGCGGCGTAATGTCTGGGCCGCAGCGGCGTCCCGTTGCCAGACCAGCCGCACAGGCTGAGAAAAACGGGCCCAGACCGTTGTGTCCATAGCGCTGAAGCCGGTCAGTCTGCGGAACTGGGCAAGGGACAGAATGGCAACCTTGGCGCGTAAAGGCCGTCCCTTAACAGTCAGTTCATGATATTCGACATTGGGGGGCAAAAGCGCATTCGCGAGGCAGGCCAGCCGCCCGCGTGGCCAGTCAGACTGTTTTTTAACAATCACATAAAAATCGAGCAGCGTATCATCCTGTATGCCGCCCCGCAGACCGGAGCCGTAGAACAGCACGCCGAGCGGCTCGGCCGTGCCGACCATCTGCTCCACAAAATCCAGAACGGCGGGGCTGACGCGCGTTGTCAGCTCACGCAGGATCTGTTCATCGAGGAACCGGACTGCGCTGGCCTGCTGGCCGGACAGAGGTTCTTCAGGACGCTGCTGCTTGGCCATTTTATGCCTGTAGGAAAGAGAGAATCGGTCCTGCGGAAATTTCCAGACTATGTGCGGGGCCTGTTTCCAGAACCTCACCATCCAGCACAAAGGATTGCTCTGTGTTCAGCACAAGACGCTGCACCGACCCACTGACGTAAGACGGATCGGCCCTCAGCCATGCCGGGCTACGCCCGCGCAGCAGACTCCAGAGTGCGCGCAGCAGCTTCTGGGGGTTGGCCGCGACGTCCAGATAACTGATGCCTTCATCCGCCAGCCCTTCCGCTCTCCAGAAAGGCCAGAGCCCGTGCGGCAGGCATTGCAAGCCGGTGCACAGAAACAGGAAGCGGTTGTGAGCCTCTGCGTCCCCTCCGTTTAGACTTAACCCAACGGGGGTGCCGTCCAGCCAGCTCTGCCGCAGACGGGGGGTGATAATCTGCCGCAGCGTTTCCGCCAGCGTGATGAATACGGCGGTATCATGCGCATAATTTTTAAGAATGGCAGGCGAGTGGGCAATTTCTATGCCGCGCGTAAAAGCGCCAAGGCCGCCGAAAAAACCCAGAACCGCGGCACGGTCCTGCCCCGGCCATGAGACAACCAGCGGCTGACGCTGCTTGACGTCTGACACCAGACGACCGGACTGAGCCCTGTCCTGAAGCCGTTGCAGGGCTTCCTCCCCCCGCAGGCCAAACCCCACATCCGCGGCAATCAGATTCGTATTGCCGGACGGCAGCACCGCAATCATGGGTAATCTGTCTTTAGGGTAAGACGATGCGTAGAGCGCACTCAGCACATTGCCGACCGTGCCATCCCCTCCGTCAATCACCAGACACCCCACGTTCTGCCGCGCCAGATCTTCTATGACGTCATGCAGTGCGTCCTGAGAGTCCGGGGAAAAGAAGAGCGGCCCCAGAATGCGCCGGGCGCAGTCCAGATAACGACCATCCGCCTTGAGATTGCGTCTGCTGCGGGAATTGTGAATCAAGGCAAAACGATCAGGCACTCGGAAACTCTTGCTTTTGCAGATACGGTGCCAGCGCTTTTGCCCCGGCTTATGGCGGTGGTATAATTAGAGTCAGCACACTTGTCACATACTGTCCTGTCAGGCCCCCTGCGCCGGAGACTTTCTTCCTTGCCCTCTTTTCAGATTGCGCACCTGTCCGACCCCCATCTGCCACTGGCGGAATACCCGGCTCTGGATGAAATTCGCTTCAAACGTCTCCTCAGCCTTCTGTCCTGGACATTAAAACGCCGCCATCTGCACAAGGCCGCCCCTCTGGCACGGGTGATGGACGATATCCGGCGGTTTCAACCGGAACTGGTCGCTCTGACGGGGGATCTCACCAATCTTGGTCTGCGTTCGGAATTCCGGCGCGCCCGGCAATGGATGCAAGAGCAGGCACTCCCCCCCACCCTGCTGGTGCCCGGCAACCATGATGCCCTGATCCGCCAGAACGCGGCCGGAAAAGCGGCTTTGTGGACAGACTGGCTTAAAACCGGGACGTCATTCCCGTCCCTGCTGGTCAAAGACCATATTGCCCTGATCGGGGTGAACTCCGCCGTCCCTACACGCCCATTTTTTGCGTCCGGCAAAGTCGGGGCTGCGCAGGCTGAACGGCTCCATGCGGTCCTTCTTAAGGCAGGGCAGGACGGATTGTGCCGCGTCGTACTGATTCATCACCCCCCGGTGGCCAATCTGGTCAGCCGCCGGAAGGGGCTGGACGATATGGACCTGTTGCAGTCTGTTCTGCGCGATGCAGGCGCCGAACTGGTGCTGCATGGACACTCGCACCGCGCGACTCTCGCCTGCATTCCGCACACGGAAATTCCGGTTGTCGGCACGACCTCCGCCTCGCATAGTGCGGGCAGCCCGGACACCGCAGCCGGATGGAACGCCATTGCCGTCCATCCGCAGGCCGGGCACTGGGCAATTACCGTTCTGCGGCGGGAACTTGGAACGGATGGCATCATGCGGGATGGCCCCACGCACACGTTCACACCCCATCGCCTTTCCGCATCAATCCGGCTATGACACCTTCCATGCCGAACACGCCCCTGTTGCGCCGACTGCAAGCGTTCTTCACTCCAGGCACTCTGGACCGCTATCTGATTGCGCAGGTTATCCCGCCCTTTATGGTCGCCCTGTCCGTCGTGATGGCGGCTTTGCTGCTTGAGCGCCTGCTGGTGCTGTTCAACCTGCTGGCCGCGGGCAATAACCATCTGGGCGTTTTTGTTGAACTGCTGACAACACTCCTGCCGCATTATCTGGGGCTGGCCATTCCGGCGGCCCTCTGCGTGGGCGTGTTTTCCATCATCCGGCGCATGAGCCAGAATGAGGAAATTGATGCCATCACCAGCAGCGGCATTTCTCTGACACGCATCACGCGGCCCTACATTCTGCTGGGCGCTGCGCTGAGTCTCGTGACCTTTCTGCTATACGGCTTTGTGCAGCCCCATGCGCGCTATGACTTCCGGGCGACATTTTATATGGCCAGCCACACCGGCTGGGCCCCCCGGCTGCAATCCAACATGTTTGCCAGCCCGTCCTCTACCCTGACCATTGTGGCGGACAAGGTGACGCAGGGCGGCTCCGATCTGCATGGCGTGTTTATCCGGGATACCTCGGACAATCAGGAACGCGACATTACCGCCCGCCACGGCCATATCCGGCTGGCGTCAGACAGTTCCGCCGTGGAAATTGCGCTGGAGAACGGCACAATCCTGACCGACACCGGCAAAGGCGTGCCCACCCTGACCACCTTTGAGCACGCCACACGGCTGCTGACCCGCGCCAACCACATCACCCCCTTCCGTGAGCGTGGTGAGGACGAGCGGGAACTGACCTCCCCTGAACTTGTCAGCAGACTGCTGCATCAGGACCCGTCGATCTCCCGCCCGCATATGCGCTCGGAAGTGCATTTCCGGCTGGCCCGCAGCCTCACCATTCCATTTATTCCGGCTCTTGCCGCCGCCCTTGCCATTATGCGCAAGCGGCAGCGTAGCAGCGCTGGTCTTGTGCTGGCTTTTATCATCATGGTCGGGTTCGATCACATGCTCCAGTTCGGGCACAGTATGGTCGCCACCAAAAAAGCCTCTCTGCTGATTATCTGGGGGCCAGCCCTCATTTTTGTCGCGATGAGTTCTTTGCTGCTGCTGCACAAGTCCGGCACATTCCAGACACTTAAAGCCCAGTGGATGAGCAAAAAACGCGCCAGACTGGCCGACAGTCAGAAGGCCGCGCCGTGAAAACAAAATCACACGCCCCGACCCATGTTCTGCTGCGCTATCTCTCTGGCGTGCTGTTCAACCGTGTCCTGTTCAGCTGCGCCATTCTGGTCGGGCTGATGGAAATTCTGGCTCTGCTTGAACAGACGACCCCCATCCTGCAGCGGCATCTGGGTATTTCGGGTATCCTGACCTATGCGGGGATGCGGCTGCCCTTCCTGATGGCAGGTGCTTTGCCGCTCAGCGTGCTGATTGGCGCGCTTGTCATGCTCTCCCAGATGACCCTTGCCAGCGAGATGGCCATTCTTCAGGCCTCGGGCCTTTCCATGTGGGGCCTGTACAAGCGGCTTCTGCCAGCCACGCTGCTGATTGGTGTGATGGGCGTGATGCTGGATGATCAGGTCACCCCCCGGTCAGAACAGGCTCTGGCGGCGTGGTGGAACCGGACGGACCCGCACCCGGAAAACGGTCATGCCTTCTGGTTCCATGAAGGCGGGCGCATTGGCCATGTAAAGTATGTTGCGGATGGCGGGAACATGCTCTCGGGGCTTGATCTCTATACCCACACCCCAGATGGCATGCTGCAGGAAGCCCTGCATGCGGACCGCGCGGATTATACCCATGCGCATGGCTGGCAGTTGCGCACCATCCGCCGTGTTCAGGTTGATGGGGATAAGACCGCCAGACTCCCGGTGGAGGACGATACCTCATGGCAGACCACGCTGCATCCGTGGGACTTTATCCGTCTTTCGGCTGAAAACCCGCCTCTGTCCTCCGGCACCATTATCGGCATGCTGCGCGGGCGGCTGCCGTCCGATTCCAGTCCCGGCTTCCTTCAGGCTGGCCTGCTGGAACGCTTCCTGCGCCCGGCCGCCATGATGGTATTGTTGTTGCTTGCCATGCCGGTAATCTATATTCCACCCCGGACAGGCACACGAAGCTGGGTCCCGGTCTGGTGTCTCGGGGCTGGCCTGCTGTTTATTATCGCGCAAGGGCTGTTACGGGCCATGGGCAACGCCGGACTTCTGCCCCCACCTGTTGCGACCATCCCTGGGTTGATTATTTTCACTCTGGGGGCAGTCACCGCGCTCCTGAGGAACGAAGCAAAATGAGCGGCACTCTGAATAACGCGACCATCCGCACGGGCCGGAGTTTTGATCTTGGCAAGATGAACCTCCGCCAGTTGTGGATCGCTTATCTGACCTACCCGACCATTCTGTTATATTTCGCACTGGTTATTGCCAGCGTTGCGGCGGCAACCTGGTTTTTTGCCGGGTGGGGGCCGACGCTGGTTTCCATTCTGGCCGTCATACTGGTGTATCCGCTGGCGTGGTACCTGCTGCATCGCTACGTGCTGCACGGGCGCGTTCTCTACAAAATGAAATGGACGGCCTCGCTGTGGAAGCGCATCCATTTTGACCACCATCAGGACCCGCATCTGCTGGACGTTCTGTTTGGTGCGCCCGTCACCACCCTGCCGACCATTGCCGTCATCACCATACCCATCGGGTATCTGATTGGCGGCTGGGGCGCTGCGGCCACGGCTTTTGGCACCGGGGTAGCCATCACCTGCATTTATGAATTCTTCCACTGCATCCAGCATCTGAACTACAAGCCGCGCTCCGCATGGATCCAGCGTATGAAGGCGCGCCATGTTCTGCACCACTTCCATGATGAAGACGGTAATTTCGGCATTACCAGCTTTGTGGTGGACCGCGTGTTTGGCAGCTACTATCTGGACGCCAAAGCGCGCCCGCGCAGCCCGACGGTGTTCAATCTCGGTTATGATGTCAAAGAAGCGCAGCGTTTTCCGTGGGTGATGGATCTGACAGGCTCTCCCCCGCGGGACCGGCCCGACGGTGCCCGCCCGGAAGCCAAACTGATGCGCGATACGTCCCAGCACGCTGCATGACAACGGCACACGGGCCTCTGTCCGCCCTTATTCTGGCAGGCACGCGCCCCGGTGCGCCGGACCCCATGGCGCAGGCCGCCGGTGTTTCCCACAAAGCCATTCTGCCCGTAGGCGGCACGCCGATGATCCTGCGGGTGATCTCGGCACTTCAGGCCACACCGGGGATCGGGCGGATTGTTGTCTGCATTGATAACCCGGCTGTGCTGGCCGGGATAATCCCGCCCGATATTGATATTCTCCCCGCAAGCCCGCACGGCCCCAGCGCCAGTGTGCTGGCGGGTCTGACACAGATGGGCACCCCCCTGCTTGTCACCACGGCGGACAATGCCCTGCTCCGCCCTGCATGGATCAGCGAATTTCTGGACAAATGCGGCCCTGATACGGATGTCGCGGCGGCCGTAGCGCCTGAAGCTGCCGTGCTGCGGGATGTGCCCGGCACGCGCCGCACCTTCATCCGGCTGGCCGATATGGCGTTTTCCGGGTGCAATCTGTTCCTCTTCCACACACCCGCGTCCTTAGCGGTTGCGGAACTCTGGCAGCATGTTGAAAAAAACCGCAAACATCCGTTGCGGATAGCCTGGCTCCTTGGCCCCGGCGTTTTGCTGCGCGCCCTGTGCAAAAAACTCACACGCGCGGCCCTGTGCAACCGCATTGGTGCGCTAACGGGCACAACGGCTGAACTGATTCCGCTTTCAGACGGTCGGGCCGCCGTAGACGTTGATAAACCGGCTGATCTGGACCTGACGGAAAAGCTGATTGCCGCGGACGCCAGAGCGAACCCCTGATCTGCCATGCGCATTGCTTACCTTATCAATTCGACCGAAGGCGGCGGGGCCGCCTTCCCTGTGCCTGCCATTACCCGCGTGCTGCGCAACGCAGGGCATGAGGTTGCTGTTTTTGCGCTGACCCGGCGGGATGGCAGAGCCATCAAACCCATGCAGGATGCCGGGCTGGAGGTGCGGGTGCGCGAAGGGGGCCGAAAGGACCATCTGGCGGCCCTGCTCTGGCTGAAACGCCAGATGGACCTCTGGCAGCCCACGCATTTATGGACATCTCTGACCCGGGCGACTCTGCTGGGGCAGATCATCGGGCAGATGCGGGGCATCCCGGTCGCAAGCTGGCAACATTCTGCACGGCTGCGCCCCCCTAACGGCACCTTGCTCCGGCTGAGGCGCAACGCCTCCTACCTCTGGGTCGGGGATTCGCAGTACGTGACGGATATCACCCGGCAGCAACTCCACATCCCGGCGGACCGCCTGATGTGCTGGCCAATTTTTCATGCCCGCGCCGATGGTCCTCAGGCCCGCCCATGGCAACAGGGAGAGCCTGTGCGTCTTGGCTCTCTGGGCCGCCTGCATCCCGTAAAAGGCTTTGATACGCTCTGCCTTGCGCTGGCCCGCCTCCGGCAGGCCGGACGCATTCCCCCTTTCCATCTGACACTGGCAGGCGAAGGGGAAGAACGCCCGGCGCTGGAAGCCCTTATCCGGCAGCACGGGTTGCAGAACCACGTCTCCCTGCCCGGCTTTTGTGACCAGACCGGGCCGTTTCTGGCACAACAACATCTCTACCTTCAGCCCTCCCACTGGGAAGGATTCTGCATGGCGGCGCATGAGGCCATGCAGGCAGGCCTCCCTGTGATTGCCTCTGCCGTCGGGGAACTCACCCATTCCATCCAGAACGGCGTTACCGGCTGGACCGTCCCTCCAAAAGACCCGGATGCGCTGGCAACAGCCCTCGCAATCGCCCTGGCTCAGCCCGAGCGGCTGGCGGACATGGGTCAGGCCGGACGAACCTATGTGCTGACCCATTTTAGTGAGGAAGCTTTTATCCATGCCGGGGAAGCTGTCCTGAGCCGATTTGCCGCGCTGACAGCCTGACGGACTGACACACCCGGCGGCCCTGCATAGACGGCAGGCGCGTCCGGCAGCCTTTTACCCCAGCAAAGCCATAACCTTTCCGGGCACTTCCGCCATACCCACGGCACTTGCATCGGCTTCACGGGTAAAAGCAGGGTCACCATACCCCCACGCAGCAAACAGAGAGCGGACGTTGCTGCCCCGCGCCGCGAGCAGATCGGGCATCATGTCTCCAATCATGACGGTAGAGGCGGGCTGCCCTCCGGCCAGCGCGATTGTCCCCAGCAGATGCGCCGGGTCAGGCTTTCTCGCTGGAAAACTATCCCCGGCACCAATGCTGGCAAACAGCGGAGTCAGATTGAAGGCGTCAAGAATATGCCGGGCAGCCGCTTCCGGCTTGTTTGTACAAACCGCAAGCGTCCAGCCATGTTTCCGTAATGTCTCCAGCGCCTCCTCCGTGCCGGGAAACAGACGGGAAAGCCGTGTTGCGCGGGGCGTGTAAAGGCTGAGAAACTGGCTCACGGTCTGTTCGGCGTTCAGTCCGGCGCGTCCATCTGGATCCGTGAGACGAATCAGGCTCTCCACCAGTGCGTACACGCCATTGCCAATCATGCCGCGCACCGCAGCATCCGAAACCGGAGGCAGACCATGAGAGGCGAGGATTTCCCGCACACAGTCGGCAATATCCGGCAGGGAGTCCAGCAAGGTGCCGTCCATATCAAACACGGCCAGTCCTGACTGCGTCATACGCTCTTATCCTTCTGTAAATTTTCGAAAAGTTTTATGATACACCCATAACATTATTCCCCGGCCAGACGTTTGACACCTGCCTGAGCTTGGCTTACCGCAAAGGGATCATGACGTCTCCTTCCGCATCCCGTCCCGCCACTGCCGTCCTGCTTGCTGCCGGACTTGGCACCCGTATGAAATCCTCCCGCCCAAAGGCCATGCAGCGTCTGGCAGGCAGGCCCATGCTGGCCCACCTGATTGCCAGTGCATCAGAGGTTTTTGACCGGCTGGTCGTCGTCATCGGCCCGGAAATGGGCGATGTGGCGGAACTCGCCGCACCCTACCCGGTTGTGATCCAGCATGAACGGCTGGGCACGGCACATGCCGCGTTGCAGGCAGAAGCCTATTTTGGCGATGGGGATGTGGCTGTGCTGTATGCGGATAACCCCCTGATTTCCTCTGAAACCCTCACACGCCTGCTGGAAGCGCGCCATGCACCGGAAGTCGGGCTGGCCCTGCTGGCCATGCGCCCGGCAGAACCGGGCCGTTATGGCCGGGTGATTGCGCAGGACGGCCTTGTAGAGCGGATTGTGGAATGGGCAGACGCCACGCCAGAAGAACGGGCTGTAGATCTGTGCAACGCCGGAGTGCTGTGCGCGGACGCCGCAACCTTCCGCCGCTGGCTGCACAGTGTGAAAAATGACAACGCCAAGGGTGAATTCTACCTGACAGATGTAGTGGATTGCGCTGTGGCCGATGGCGTGCGCGTCCATGCTGTGGAAGCGGCTGAAGATGAACTGCGCGGCATCAATTCCCGCATGGAACTGGCCGAGGCGGAAGCCGCTCTGCAAGCGCGCCTGCGCCAGAAGGCCATGGAAAACGGTGTGACGCTGGTTGCGCCGGAGACGGTGTTCTTCTGTGCCGACACAACACTCGCACCTGACGTTCTGGTAGAGCCGCATGTTGTCTTTGGTCCGGGTGTGACGGTGGAAAGCGGTGCAGAAATCCGGTCCTTCAGCCATCTGGAAGGCTGCACCGTGCAGGAAGACGCCATTATTGGCCCGTATGCCCGCCTGCGTGCCGGCACCAGCATCGGGACCGGAGCCCGCGTCGGCAATTTTGTGGAAGTGAAAAACACCACGCTGGGTGACGGCGCAAAAGCCAACCATCTGACCTATCTGGGAGATGCGTCCATCGGCGCGCGTTCCAACATTGGCGCAGGGACCATCACCTGCAATTACGATGGCTTCTTCAAACACAAAACAACCATTGGGGACCGCGTTTTTGTAGGCTCCAACGCCATTCTGGTTGCCCCCGTCAGCATCGGCACCAATGCGCTGGTGGCGGCTGGCAGCGTGATTACCAAAGACGTGCCGGAGGACGCCATGGCCTTTGGCCGCCCCCGGCAGGAGAACAAGCCTGAACTGGGCAGACGCTTCAAGGAAACCCTGAAGGCCAGAAAGGAAAACGGCTGATGTGTGGCATATGCGGCGTTGTCGGCCTGCGACACGCAACCCCGATTGTGTTTGAAGGTCTGCGCCGGCTGGAATATCGGGGCTATGACTCCGCGGGGATCGCAACGTTGGTGGATGGACGGGTTGAACGCCGCCGGGCAGCGGGTAAGCTGGATAATCTGGGCCGCCTGCTGGAAGACAATCCGCTGGCAGGTACTACCGGCATCGGCCACACGCGCTGGGCTACGCACGGCGCGCCCACAGCCTGCAACGCGCATCCGCATGGCACGGAACGCGTTGCCATTGTGCATAATGGCATTATCGAAAATTTTGAAACACTACGGCGTGAGCTTGAAGCCGTCGGGCAGGTTTTCCAGACGGAAACGGACAGCGAAACCATTGCCCTGATGGTGGATTTTTATCTCACGCAGGGTTACGCGCCGAGGGAAGCAGCCCTTAACACGTTAAAACGCCTTGAAGGCGCTTACGCCGTGGCCATGATTTTTGCAGGCCATGAAGGCCTCATGATTGGGGCGTGCCATAGTGCCCCGCTGGCTGTCGGTTATGGCGACGGGGAAATGTTCCTGGGTTCTGACTCCCTTGCCCTCGCCCCGCTGACCCGCCGCATCACCTACATGGAAGACGGAGATTGCGTGGTGATCACCCCGGCCGGGGCTGAGTTCATCACCTTTGATGGCACGCCCGTCACCCGCAAGGAGCAGACGACGGCACTGGCCGCAGGCTCCATCGGGAAAGATGGCTACCGCCATTATATGGAAAAAGAGCTGCACGAGCATCCGCTGGTGATCGGCCAGACGCTCCAGCGCATGGTGGACCCGGCCAGCCGCCGTGTCATGCTGCCAGAAATGCCGTTTGATCTGGCCTCCGTGCCCCGTGCCGTCATTACCGCCTGTGGTTCAGCGTTTTATGCGGGCATGATTGGCCGCTACTGGCTAGAAGATATTGCCCGCCTGCCGGTGGATATCGATGTCGCCAGCGAGATGCGCTACCGCAACCCGCCGCTGACGGCAGGTTCCCTCGGCCTGCTGATCTCCCAGTCCGGTGAGACAGCGGATACGCTGGCCGCTCTACGCAGCCTGCGGGAAAAAGCCGTCCATATTCTCTCTGTGCTCAATGTGGAGCACAGCACCATGGCGCGTGAGAGCGATGTTGTGCTGGGCACTGTGGCCGGGCCGGAAATATCCGTAGCCTCCACCAAAGCCTTTACAGCCCAGCTTACCGTTCTGGCTTGTCTGAGCATTGCGGCGGCACGGGCCCGTGGCACGCTGGATGAAGCCGGGGAAGACGCTCTGGTTTCCGCCCTGCTGGATCTGCCAAGCCGTGCCGCGGAAGTGTTCACGCAAGGCCCTGCAATCCGCCGCATGGCGCAGATTGTCGTGGAAGCGCGGGACGTGCTCTATCTGGGGCGCGGCAGCATGTTCCCCGTTGCGATGGAAGGGGCTCTGAAGCTCAAGGAAATCACCTATATCCATGCGGAAGCCTACGCAGCTGGCGAGATGAAGCACGGGCCGATTTCCCTTATTGACCGCACTGTGCCGATTGTTGCCAGCGCTCCCTACACGCCGCTATTTGATAAAACGCTCTCCAACCTCCAGGAGGCGAAAGCACGCGGCGGTCGTCTGCTGGTCTTTACCGATACAAAAGGCGCAGACCGTGTTTCCGCTATTGCGGAAGAAATGGTCGTGCTGCCTCATGTGCATGATTTTGTAGCCCCCATCCTGCAAACCATTCCGGTGCAGATGCTGGCCTATGAGGTTGCCGTGCTGAAAGGCACGGATGTGGACCAGCCACGGAACCTCGCAAAGTCCGTCACGGTCGAATAATACCCACGTCGAGAGCCAGTCCCCGGTTCCAGTGTCCGGGGCTGGCGGCAGAATTTTACGTCTGAAAAGCGTGCTGTGCGTAATACGCTGAGAATCCTCTCAGCATGCACGCCGCACGCTTTTTTCCGTTTAAGTCGTCTGCTGAGGCGGACCATCCAGAATGATGGTGATGCGGCCCATTTTCGGGTGATCAATTTCCACCCGGACAGCCACAAAGCCCGCGTCTCCCACCTTTTCAAACCAGGCCCGGCCCGGCTGAGGGTTCCGGAGCTTGCTGTTCTCGCTATTGAACTTGAAGCCTTCTGTCTGCTGCGCCACAAAATCACACCGCAGCGCATCATCCCCCCATTCCAGCGGTCCGCCTGAGGGAATCCGCTGTAACCCTCCGGAATGCATGGAGAGCGTGCTCAGGCGCATCCCATCGAATACCTTGGCCTTCCCGTCACAACTCTGGGTCGTACGGACCTGATGCAGCAGATCCATCAGCACAGCGAGGGTATCAATCGCCCCTTTTTTATCTGCATCCGGCACAGACTCGCGGTCTGTCTCCGCAGGGTCGAGTGTTGTGACTTCGGGCATCTGGTCCCGATATGTCAGAGAGACATGCCGATTCCTGCCGCGGGACCAGCCCACACTATCATAGGCTGAGGGCTCGACGGCCTCCCCGTTAAAATGCCCCTGCGCGCTGGTCTGCAAATTGGTCTTCATGAACAGGCCGAAAAATCCGCCTGTTTTGATATGCGCCGCAACACCATACTGCGTCTCACTCAGGCGATAGGATGCCTGAATATCCATCACCTTAAAGCCGTGCGCATAGACACGATACTGCACTTGAGTCTGTGGCAGAACGCCTTCAGCCCGGGCCGCAGGTCCTGAGCCTCCGGCCAGCAGAAAACCGGCACACAGGCCCGGCACAAGAGACCTGAGAAAAGCGGTCCCACCGGACAGCAGACGTGAATGCTGCATAATATTCCTTTTCAAACGAGATCAGACAGAATCGGCGTGTGCAGCACGATACCCCAGCCTGCGGGAAAGTGCCTGTGCCAGCGCCAGAGCCATATGCCCAAGCTGGCTGACCTCATAGCGCCCCAACTCCGTCTGCGGCAGGCTGAGCCCGACCCCGGCCACCATGCGCCCGGAATGGTCCTTCACCCCGGCCCCGAAGCACCACAGGCCATCATGCACCTGTTCATCATCCACCGCGTAGCCACGCTCTCTGATTTCCGCAATTTCACGCACCAGCGTCGTGACGGACCGAATCCCGTTAGGGGTCAGAGGTTCGGGCCATGTGGAGGCCGGATGCAGGGTCAGCCATTCACGGAACGCATTATCATCCATCTCGGCCAGCATGGCATTTCCTGTGGCCGTAAAAATGGCAGGCAGACGCATCCCGACGCGGAAAGACGCCCCGAGCACCGTCGCGCTGTTGCGGCAGGCCATATAGACCACATCCGTATCTTCCAGCACCGTCAGCGTGACCGTGAAGGCCGCAAGGTCTGAAGCACTTTCCAGAGTCTGGTAGAATTCCGTCACCAGATCCCGCTGTTCCGTCACCCCGCCGCCCCAGTCCAGCAGGCGTGCGCCCAGCCGGTACCCTTGTGTGACCGTCTTTTCCAGCAACCCCAACTCGACCATCACCGCGACCAGCCCGTGCACGGTGCTGCGCGGCAGGTCGAGCTGACGCGCGATATCCGCGGCAAGCGGGGGCCGCTCCGTGCTTTTCACCAGATCCAGAATACGCACGGCGCGGCGCAGGGCGGGCACGGAGTCATGAGGCTTGGACATGTCGTTTCTTATTTTCCTTGTTGACAAAGAGGGCCCTTACCCTCATATTCCAAATACGGGATCGAGTTCAATATAATGAACAATAAAAATCAGAACTCGATCCTCTGACAGAGACTATTCTGGTGGAAGCCTGACAAGAACCCGGAACAGGGCAGCAGGCTTCCCCCCGGACCAGACCTTACAGACCCATCTCCCCTTCGCACTCGCACCGCCTTCTGTCTTACGCTACACAGGTTTGCAACGCGCCCTGTTCGCACATGAGAGATGAGTGTCTGACCGTGACCACAATCTATGATTTTACACTCCCTGCCCTTGAAGGCGGCGACATCAATCTGGCGGACTACCGTGGCCGCCCCGTCCTGATTGTCAACACAGCGTCCAAGTGCGGTTTCACCCCGCAATATGAAGGCCTGCAAGCCCTGTGGTACCAGTTCCGTAGCATGGGTCTGGTCGTGATCGGCATCCCCAGCAACAATTTTGGGGCACAGGAACCCGGAACATCCTCGGAAATCGCCTCTTTCTGCCACCGCAATTATGGTGTCAGCTTCCCTATGGCAGCGCGCTCTGTGGTGAAAGGTCCGCAGACTATTCCCCTGTTCCGGTGGCTGGACAAGGAATGTGGTTTTCTGGCCCGTCCGCGCTGGAATTTCTATAAATATCTGACAAACCGGACCGGCGCGCCCGTAGCGTGGTTTTCCAGCGTGACCGCGCCAACCTCTGCCCGCGTGACCAAAGCGATTGAGCGCGTGATCCTGAATCCCTGATCAGGCACGCTCCCTCTCTAATTTCGGGCTGACATTCCTGACGGTATTTACCTCGGGACGATCAGCCCATCCCGCAATGTCACCACGCGGTCCATGCGGCTCAGCAGTTCTTCATTATGGGTCGCGACCAGAGCAGCAAGCCCCTGCCCGCGCACGGCCGACATCAATTCTGAGAAGACGGCATCGGCTGTCCGCACGTCCAGATTGCCAGTCGGTTCATCCGCCAGCAGCACAGCCGGATTGTTGGCCAGTGCGCGCGCTATGGCCACCCGCTGTTGCTCCCCGCCGGAAAGTTTACCCGGCAGGTGAGACACCCGATGCCCCAGCCCAAACAGTCCCAGCAGCTTTTCAGCTTTCTGGCGGGCATCCGCCTTCCGCACGCCTGCAATCATCTGCGGGAGCATCACGTTTTCACGCGCTGTAAACTCGGCCAGAAGATGATGAAACTGATAGACAAAGCCAATCTGGTCACGCCGCAGCACGGTCCGGCCGACTTCTGGCAAGCCATCCGTGCGCTGACCGCAGATTTCAATCTCACCTTCATCGGGCGTATCCAGCAGGCCAGCCAGATGCAGCAGCGTGGATTTGCCTGTACCAGAGGGCGCAACGAGGGCCACAATCTCCCCTGCATGCAGGGTGAAGTCCACGCCCTGCAAAACAGGCAGAACGCCGTCTTCCCCGCTCCGGTAGGTCTTCTTTACGCCACGCAGGCTGAGGGCGACATTACTCATGGCGCAATGCCTCCACAGGATCAGTTTTTGCCGCACGCCATGACGGATATAGCGTTGCCAGCAGGGAGAGGCTCAGAGCAATCAGAATCACTTCACCAACCTGCCCCCAGACCAGCTTGGCCGGAAGATGTTCAAGGTAATACACTTCCGGGTTGAAGAGATTGGTCCCGGTCAGCTTCTGCAAGGCCTGACGGATACGCTCGATATTCTTGCAGAAGACCACTCCCAGCAGAGTACCGGCCACGGTGCCCGTAACGCCGACTGACGCCCCGCACATCAGGAAGATGCGCATAATGGCCCCGCGGCTGGCCCCGATGGTACGTAGCACGGCAATATCGCCCGTCTTGTCCTTCACCATCATGATCAGGGAGGAAATGACGTTAAAGGCAGCCACAAGGATGATCAGAGTCAGGATCAGGAACATCACATTCTGTTCCACCTGCACCGCACCAAACAGGGCATTATTGGCGTTGGTCCAGTCCAGCACACGCAGGCCCGGTTCCCCGACGGCATTCACAATCCGCATCGTCACCGGGCGGATGTTCTGCTCGTCCTTCGCCATGACCTGAATCTGCGTGACCTTGTCCGGCATCTGGAAATAGATCTGCGCCGCATGCATCGGCAGGAAAACGTAGCTGGAATTATAGTCGTTCACGCCCGCATCAAAAATGGCGACAACCCGGTACGCCCGTACACGGGGCACGGTGCCAAAGGCCGTTGCGGCCCCATTCGGTGAGACCAGCGTGAGACGGGAGCCAATAGACAGCCCGGCGCGGTCTGCAAGCGTTACGCCAATAGCAATCGAATCATCACTGCCGAAATCATCCAGTGTGCCCGCAACCAGAGAGGAACTGACACCTTTCAGGTCCAGCAGCCCCTGCCGGGTCATGCCATGCACCACCCCGCCGGAACTGTAAGACCCGGCGCTGAGCAGCACCTGCCCTTCAATAAGCGGGGTCGCGCTGATTACACCGGGCACCTTACGCACGCGCTCGGCCACATCCTCATAGTGAGAAATCGTGCGGCCCGCGCCGTAAATGCTCAGATCACCATTCAGCCCAAGGATGCGGCCCATCAGGTCAGCCTGAAACCCGTTCATCACCGCCATGACGATGATGAGCGTGGCCACCCCGAGGGCAATCCCCACAAGCGAGAAAATGGCAATAACGGAAACAAAGCGTTCTCCGCGCCGTGCCCGAAGGTAGCGGCCTGCCACGGCCCGCTCGAAGGGACCAAACATCATCAGTCTGCCAGAACCAGAGCCAGAGCGTCTTCCACGCTCACATCCTTGCGCTCACCTGTCACGCGACGCTTGAGTTCCACGCGGCCTTCCTTGGCGCTGCGCGGCCCCACCACGATCTGCCAGGGGTGCCCCATCAGATCCGCATCCGCGAATTTCGCACCGGCGCGATCCGTCCGGTCGTCATACAGAAAGGCTTCGCTGTTGGTGTTGTAGATCCGCTCACACAGCGCATCACAGGTTTCATCACCCACTTTCAGGTTGATGATCACAGCGCGGAACGGTGCTACGGCATCTGGCCAGATAATCCCGGCTTCATCATGACTGGCTTCGATAATGGCACCTGCCAGACGGGAGACACCAATACCGTAGGACCCCATTTCCGGGTAGACAGGCGTGCCCTCCGGGCCGCTGACGGTCACATCCATGGACTGGGTATATTTGGTGCCGAAGTGGAAAATATGGCCCACTTCAACGCCGCGCCCTTCCCGCCGCCGATCTTCCGGCACGGCATCCCATGCAGCGGTATCGTGCATTTCATCGGTTGCTGCGTAAGGCGTGGTGACGCGGCTGTAGAAGGCTTCCAGCGCCTTCGGGTCTTCCACATTGACGGGTTCATCCAGCCAGTCCTGCTCCTCAAGAGCGGCATCATAAAACACGCCGCTTTCCCCCGTGGGGGCGAGAATCAGGAATTCGTGGCTCAGTTCCCCGCCAATCGGGCCGGTATCGGCGCGCATCGGCACGGCCCGCACGCCCAGACGCTGGAACGTGCGCAAATAGGCCAGCAGCATCCGGCGGTAGGTCGCAACGGCAGAGTCATAGTCTAGATCAAAGCTGTAGGCGTCTTTCATCAGGAATTCACGCCCGCGCATCACGCCAAAACGCGGACGCACTTCATCACGGAATTTCCACTGAATATGGTACAGCACCTGCGGGAGGTCCTTGTAGGACTTCACTGCCTGCCCGAACAGGTCGGTAATCATTTCCTCATTGGTCGGCCCGTACAGCAGTTCCCGCTTATGGCGGTCCTGAATACGCAGCATTTCCGGGCCATAGGCATCATAGCGGCCAGACCGCTTCCACAGATCAGCGGACTGAAGGGTGGGCATCAGCACTTCCTGCGCACCAATACGATCCTGCTCTTCCCGCACGATCTGGCTGATATTACGCAGCACCTTCAGGCCAGCAGGCAGCCATGCGTAAATGCCGGACGCCGTCTGCCGGATAAGACCAGCCCGCAGCATAAGGCGATGCGAGACGATCTGCGCCTCTGCCGGGTTTTCCTTAAGCGTGGGAAGAAAACTACGCGAAAGACGCATGATGCACTCAGCCTTGTCTGGCAGGTGAGACCACGGGCGGCCTCACTCTGAAATTTTAGTCTGTTATCTGCTCTAAAACAGTGCGGCGACAAAGAAAACCCGCATCATGCGGGCCTCCTTTAAGCCGCCGGATCGACCCTGCCCGAAGCAGGGGATGGTTCTGCGCCTCAGACGCGCAGAACGTGAACATCCACCAGCGGACGCTTCTGCAATTTACGGCCCAGTGCGCGGCGCAGGGCGGTTTTGGCCGCATCGCGGAAGGACTGGTCATCATTCCGCAGTTCATCCGGAATGACGTCAATCGCGTTCGCGAACTCTTCGCGTACGCGCACACTTTCCAGATCATCCGGGTCCAGCAGACCGGGGGCGCTGACTTTGGGCTCACCAATCACGAAGCCTTCATCATCCACCGCGAAGCTGGCAATCACCACGCCGTTGAACAGCATCTTGCGTCGGGCGGCCAGAACGCCACCGTTCATGGGCAGCAGACGACCAGCATCCAGAGCCAGACGGCCGCTGGGCGCTGTATCAACCACTTCCACCTTACCCGGAGCAAGGCGCAGAATATCGCCATCTTCCAGCAGGATCGGCGCGATATCCTTTTCCTGAGCCAGAGCCGCATGGGCTGTCAGGTGGCGCCATTCACCATGCACAGGCACGGCATATTTCGGCCGGACCAGATCATACATGGTGCGGACATCATCCCCGGTGGCGTGACCGGACACGTGCACAAAAGCGTCTTTATCCGTAATCACGCGCACACCGCGGCGGGACAGGTTATCCTGCACGGCCATAATGGCGCGTTCATTCCCCGGAATCATACGGCTGGAATAAATTACCGTATCGCCCTCACCGAGGGAGACATTCGGGTGCATATCCAGAGAGATACGGGACAGAGCGGAGCGTGGCTCACCCTGACTTCCGGTGATGATCATGACAATCTGATCATCCGGCACGTCATTCACGTCCTGTTCCGTCAGGAACGGCAGCACACCGGACAGATAGCCGCACTCACGCGCAGCCACATCCAGATTGCGCAGGGAACGGCCAACCAGAACCACAGTACGGCCCGCAGCCTGTGCGGCCATGGCAATGGTTTCCACACGCGCCACGTTAGAGGCAAAGCAGGTGACCGCAATGCGCCCTTTCAGCCCGCTGATCAGGTCCGTCATGCTGCGACGCACTTCCGCTTCCGAGCGGGAGGGGCCGGAACTCATGACGTTGGTGCTGTCACACACCAGCGCCAGAACGCCTTCATCCCCCACTTCCTTCAGACGTTTGACGTCTGTCGGCGGGCCAACCAGCGGGTCCGGGTCCAGCTTCCAGTCACCCGTATGCACAATCACACCATCGGGCGTACGCAGCACAACAGCCTGCGCTTCCGGCACGGAGTGGGTCACGGGGATGAATTCCAGATCAAACGGCCCGACCTTGAAGTCCCCACCGCACGGAATCACGTGGATAGGCACCTGCTGGAGCAGACGCGCTTCACCCAGCTTGCGGCGCAGCACCGCCCCGGCAAAGGGTGTCACATACACAGGGCACTGCAACAGCGGCCAGACATGGGCCACAGCGCCAATATGGTCTTCATGCGCATGGGTGATCACGAGCCCTGCGAGCTTATCCTTACGCTCGGCAATAAAGGTCGGGTCCGGCACCAGAATTTCGGCTTCCGGCGTATCGTTCCCGCTAAAGCCAATACCGCAATCTATCGCCAGCCAGGTTTCCCCAAGGCGATAGAGATTCAGATTCATGCCGATCTCGCCCGTTCCGCCCAGGGGCAGAAAGACGAGATCGCCGTTCTGTTCTGTCATAAGTTGTCTTATCCTTCTGTCAAAAAGTCTTTTTCGATTGTGAGACGCGGCAAGGGATTCCGCCCCGCCAATATCCGCAGCCCGTTAAGGGTCAGCATTGAATCCACGTGATCAAACACTGTCGTGCCTTCCGAGAAGAGCGGAGCCAGACCGCCAGTTGCGAGCACCTTCATGGTCTGCCCGACTTCCTGCCTGATCCTCTCGACGATCCCCTCGATCAAACCCACATAACCCCAGAACACGCCTGACCGCATGGCCGTAACCGTATTCCGCCCGATGACGGAATCCACCGCCGGGCGTCCAATTCCTATTCTCGGCAGCCGGGCGGCAGCCTGATGCAGAGCTTCAACCGAAAGATTGATACCCGGTGCAATCACCCCGCCACAATAGCTGCCTTCTGCATCCACTACATCAAAGGTGGTGGCCGTGCCAAAATCAATCACCGTCAGCGGTCCACCATACAGATGGTGTGCGGCAAGCCCGTTTAACAGGCGGTCCACGCCAACTTCATCCGGATTATCCATTTTAATGGAAAATCCCCAGTCCAGCCGGGCAGAGGCCAGCAGAGGCTCCACCGAAAACCACTGGCGGCACAAAGTACGCAGATGGTAGAGCGCCGCCGGCACCACGGTGCCAATCACAGCGCCTTCAATATCATCCGCCGCAATCCCCTGCATTTTCAGCAGGGCCAGCAGCCAGACGGCATATTCGTCAGACGTACGCTGGGCCTGCATGGTAATGCGCCACACGCCCCGCCATTTTTCACCATCATGCACGGCAAACACAACATTGGTGTTGCCTGCATCAATGACGAGAAGCAACGTCAGCCCCCTGTTCTGCCAGCAGGATATCCCCTGTTGCGATCGTTTTCATGCCCTGTTCCGTCTCAAGCAGCAGCCGTCCATCAGCGGCAAGCCCTGCAAACTGGCCCTTTTCATAAGTAGTCCCGCCGCTTACGACAAGAGGCGTGCCAACAGGATGTGCACGTTTCCGCCATTCCGCACACAAAACAGCAAAGCCATCCTGCCGCCACACGGTACACCAGTGCGCCAGTTGTGCAAGGATGGCCTTTGCCACATCGGCTGGTGGTGGCACTGGCCCGCACTGCCCCAGCGAGGCTGCTGTCCGGCCAATCTGTGCTTCCTGTGGTGGCTGCTGAAGGTTGGCCCCCATGCCAATCACCAGCATCGGACCTTCACGCTCTATCAGAATACCGCCGAGTTTCTGGCCGTCGAGCAGGATATCGTTCGGCCATTTGATCATCAGCCGCTCCCGCGCTGCGGGAACACTGGTCGCCAGTCCTTCAAAAAAAGCCAGAGAGGCCACAAAAGGCCAGCCGCCCAGCGCGTCCTGCCCTGCCTGCCCCGCGTCCAGCAGAGCAGAAAAAGCGAGGCTCTGCCCGGCGTTGGCCCAGTTGCGCCCCCGGCTGCCCCGCCCTTTTGTCTGGCGCAAAGCCAGTAACGCCAGACCCGGAGCCTCTCCCTTACGGGCGCGCTCCAGACAGATATCAGACGTTGATGTCAGTTCCTCGTAACATTCAAGCCGCCAGTCCCCATACCCGTCAGTCCGGCAGTCCGTTGTCTGCTCACTCATCCGCCAAGGGCCAGAGCAGCCTGCCGGGCCATGGCCATCAGCGGGCCAAGTGCGAGAATGAAGAACACCGTCGCCAGCCCCATACTGCCAGAAACAAACAGCAGGCTGCGCGCTGGCCGGTCCAGCCCCTCCGCAGAGGCATCAAAATACATCACCTTCACCACCCGCAGATAATAATATGCGCCAACAATGCTCGAGACTGCCCCGATCACGACCAGAACGTAAAGGCCAGATTGCCATGCGGCGGCAAAAACCATCAATTTCCCAAAAAAACCAGCCAGAGGCGGCGCGCCAACCATGCTGAACATGAAGATTGCCAGCACAGCCGCCAGACCGGGGTCCGTCCGACCCAGACCGGCGAGGTCAGCAATGGACGTGACTTCCCGCCCCTTCCGACGCATGGCGGTAATAACGGCAAACACCCCGGCGTTCATCACCAGATACGCCGCCAGATAAATCAGGGTTGCGCGCACACCGCTGGCGGATGCTGCCGCCAGCCCCATGAGGGCATACCCCATATGGCCAATGGATGAATACGCCATCAGCCGTTTGATGTTGGTCTGCGGGATGGCAGCGAACGCGCCATACACCATCGAGAGGATGGACAGGACTTCAATCAGCATTTGCCAGCGAGGAGCCATAGCACCAAACGGTCCGCTCATCACACGCAGGAAGAGCGCAAAGGCTGCAAATTTGGGCGCTCCGGCCATGTAGGCCGTAATGGGTGTTGGCGCACCCTGATAAACATCGGGCGTCCACATATGGAACGGCACGACTGAAAGCTTGAAGCTGAGCCCGACCAGAATAAACACCAGCCCGACCATCAGCCCCGCGGGCAGCGCGCTTGTCTGCTGAATGGCCGCAATCAGGCCCGTATAGGCCATGGTGCCCGCGTAGCCATACACCAGAGACATGCCATACAGCAGCAGGCCAGAGGCGAGAGACCCGAGAACAAAATATTTCAGCCCGGCTTCGGACGACGTGACATCATCCCGCTCCAGCGCACAGAGGATGTAAATGGAGAGAGAGGAGAGTTCCAGCCCGACAAACAACGTCATCAGATTAGCGGAGGACGCCATGATCAGCGCACCGAGGGTGGAGAACAGGATCAGCACTGCTGTTTCAAACGGCAGCGGCTCACGCTCTTCCGTGCGGTAGCTGAGTGTCAGCACAAGAGCAGCAACCCCGCCCAGCAAAGCGAGCATTTTCATGAAGCGGGCAAAGCCGTCATTCACAAAAGTCCCGGCATAAGCCACGCCGTCAGGCGAGACGGCCACAAGCACGCCGCACCCGATAAAGGCCGCCACAGTCAGCAGGGTGCAGGAAACAATCCCCTTCCCCTCGCGCTGGAGCACGCCAAAGACGAGAATAATCAGCCCGGCCAGCCCAAGAGCAATTTCCGGCAAAGCCAGCGTCCAGTTCACCGATGTCACGCTCATGCCGCAGCACTCCGTTCAGAGCAGGAGAAAACAGATAAGACAGCAAGGGTCATCTCAGCCCCTCCCTCACCCACAGAGTGCAACAGTCAGCACCACAACCAACCCCGCCAGCATGGTGAATGCATACAGCGCGATAGACCCGGTTTGCAGACGCACAGCATCAGAAGCACCATTGGCAGCAGCCTGCACCAGATCCCGCGGGAGGCCTTCCACAGCACCTTCCTCTCCGTCTTTCCAGAGAATACGGGCGATGGCACCGTAGGGCCGGACAAAAATCCGGTCATACAGTTCATCAAAATACCATTTGTTGAGCAGAAACCGGTAGAGCGGGCCGCAGGAGCGCGCGAGTGCTTCAGGCATATCCGGGCGCGCTACATAAAACAGATACGCCACAGCAATGCCCAGCAACCCGACCACAGATGGCAGAAGAGCAATCAGGCCGGGAACATGTTCGAAAGTTTCCATGATGCTGTTATCAGGAGCATTGAAAATGCTGCCCTGCCAGAAAGCCGCCTGCTGCGTGCCGATATAGTACGGGGCTAGCGCAATACCACTCACGACGGCACCAATGGCCAGCACCACCAGCGGCAGAGCCATGGAAAGCGGACTTTCATGTGCAGCATCCCGGGCGTGCGCATCGGCAGGGGCGCCATGAAACACCAGAAAAATCAGCCGCCAGCTATAAAAGGCGGTCAGGAAAGCCGTAATGACACCCAGAACCCACGCGTAATGACTCATGCCACTATCAGCCGCCCACAGGGCGTTCAGAATAGCATCTTTTGACCAGTAACCTGCAAAAGGGAAAACACCGGCCAGAGCAAGGCTACCAATCCACATGACTGCGTATGTCAGCGGCAGTTTTTTCCACAAGCCGCCCATGCGGAACATATTCTGTTCATCATGCAACGCATGGATTACCGACCCGGCCCCCAGGAACAGGAGTGCTTTGAAAAAAGCATGTGTTGTCAGGTGGAAAACGGAAGCCTGATAGGCGCCGACACCAACGGCTGCAAACATATAGCCAAGCTGTGAGCAGGTGGAATACGCAATGCTGCGTTTGATATCCGGCTGCACCATGCCGACTGTTGCTGCAAAAAAACAGGTTGTGGCACCAATGAAAATTACAAACAGGCGGGTGTTGGGCGCCGCCTCAAGCAGAGGGGACATCCGCGCCATCAGAAACACACCGGCTGTCACCATCGTCGCCGCGTGGATCAGCGCGGAAACGGGAGTTGGCCCTTCCATCGCGTCTGGCAGCCATGTGTGCAGGAACAGTTGCGCCGATTTCCCCATAGCGCCGACAAACAGCAGAAAGCTGATAACCTCCGCCATCCGGAAGGACTGCCCGAAGAGCGTATAAGGCGCCCCGGCAACCTGCGGCACAGCGGCAAAAATCTCTTCATACCGCACGGAATGAAAGAGGACGTAAATCAGCCCGATCCCGACGAGGAAGAACAGATCCGCCACGCGGTTGACGACAAAGGCCTTGATGGCTGCGGCCGTGGCGGAAGGCCGGTCATACCAGTAGCCAATGAGCAGATAACTGGCGAGCCCCACGCCTTCCCACCCGAAAAAGAGCTGGATGAGATCAGAGGAAGATACCAGCATGAGCATGGCAAAAGTAAAGAGCGAGAGATACGCAAAAAACCGGTAAACCGGCATGGTCTCATGGCTCATATAGCCAAGGCTGTAGCAGTGAACCAGCAGCGAGACACAGAGCGCCATGGCCGTCATGGTCACGGAAAGCGTGTCAAACCGCAGCGTCCATGTGGCATGGAAGCCACCGGCGTTAATCCAGTCGGCCAGAGGCACGGAAAAAGGCCCGAACCCGGTGGTCCAGCCGCCATATAAAGCCCCCACACCGCACAGAGCGGCAACGCTCATGCACGCAAGGGTTACGACTTTCGCCAGTGTATCGCCCATCAGGCGGCCACCCAGCCCCGCCACGACCGCACCGGCCAGAGGCAGGGTGACGGCGGCGGCAAACAGGTGAAGATCGGTCTGCATGAGTCCGCTCATCCCTTCATCATCGTAACGTCTTCGACCTGGATCGACCCACGGTTACGGAAATAGACCGTGACAATTGCCAGACCGATGGCGGCTTCTGCTGCGGCAATGGTCAGCACGAACAGCACCATCACCTGCCCGGACAGATCCGCATGGGCTGAGGAAAACGCGACAAAATTCAGATTTGCCGCCAGAAGAATGAGTTCCATGGACATCAGGATGATGATGATATTTTTCCGGTTGAGAAAAATACCCAACACCCCCAGCACCAGCAGCGCGGCGCTGACCACAAGATAAGGCCCAAGCCCGACAGGAGCGATTGCTGGTGTCATGCGCCAGTCTCCTCTTTTTCCGCCTCTTTATGCTGCTCGGCAGAACCATAGGACCCGGGAACAGCAATCTCGTAATACGAGCTTCCGGGGCGCAGGAAACCACCCTGCTCCAACACGTTTTCGCCAAGTGGCAGTTGCACCAGCTCCAGCGTGTCTTCACGTGTGCGTGCATGCTGTTTTTCAATATTCTGGCGCCGTCCGCTCCCTGTCTGGCGCAGCGTCAGTACGATGGCCCCGATCATAGCGACCAGCAGCACAAGCCCGCAGGCCTGAAACAGCAGCACATAATGCGTATAGATCAGCGTGCCTAACGCGGCGGTGTTGGTCAAACCGGGAGCCGCCTGTACCGATGCAACAGCACCAGCCGGGGCCATCGTCCAGTTGCTGAAGGCCATCACCAGTTCCGCAAACAGAATGGCGCCCACACAGGCTCCAATTGGGGCATTGCGCTGCAAGCCTTCACGCAGTTGCGTGAAATCAACGTCCAGCATCATGACGACAAACAGGAACAGCACCGCCACCGCACCGACGTACACGATGACAAGCAGCATCGCCAGAAACTCGGCCCCGGCTATCAAAAACAGACCGGCTGCATTGAAAAATGCCAGAATGAGAAACAACACGGCATGAACCGGATTGCGCACACTGATGACCATGGTCCCAGATAGCAGCAACACAGCGGCAAAAACGTAAAAAACAACCTGCGCCAGCATCAGCAAGCCTCCTGCCCCTGCCGGGGCTGCACGGGATTAACGATACGGGGCATCGTATTCCAGCCGACGGGCCAGCAAGGCTTCCCACCGGTCTCCATTCGCAAGGAGCTTATCCTTGTCGTACAGCAACTCTTCCCGTGTTTCTGTGGCAAATTCGTAATTCGGCCCTTCGACAATCGCATCAACCGGGCAGGCTTCCTCGCACAGACCGCAATAGATACATTTTGTCATGTCAATATCGTAGCGCGTGGTGCGGCGGGAGCCATCATCACGTTCCTCGGCCTCAATGGTAATTGCCTCCGCCGGACATGTTGCCTCACACAGCTTGCAGGCAATGCAGCGTTCTTCCCCATTCGGATAACGCCGCAGCGCATGTTCTCCACGAAAACGCGGAGAAAGCGGGCCTTTTTCATACGGGTAGTTCAGCGTGACTTTTGGCTGAAACATCATCCGGAATGTTGCGGCCATACCGCCCACAAGTTCTGTCAGCAAAAACGAGCGGAATGTGCGTGTCAGAGCGCCCATCAGTTTACGCCTCCCACCTGCGGCAACAGACCTGTCGCCATCAGGAAACCTGCCGTTGCAATCATCCAGACCAGTGAGAGCGGCAGGAAAACCTTCCAGCCCAGACGCATCAGCTGGTCATACCGGAACCGCGGGAAAGTCGCCCGGATCCAGATAAAAACAAAAAGACAGAAAAGAATTTTGAAAATCAGCCAGAGCGGACCGGGCACCCATGTAAACGGTGCCAGTCCGAGCGGCGGCAGCCAGCCCCCAAGGAACAGAATGCTGATCATGCCTGACATCAGGATCATGTTTGCATATTCCCCAAGGAAGAAGAGGCCGAAGGCCAGAGAGGAATATTCCACAAAGAACCCGGCCACGAGTTCACTCTCCCCTTCCGGCAGGTCAAATGGCGCACGATTGGTTTCCGCCAGAGCCGAGATGAAGAAGACAATAAACATCGGGAACATCGGCACGCAGAACCAGATATGGCGCTGCGCCAGCACAATATCATTCAGATTCAGGCTCCCCACAGCCAGAAGGACCGAGACGATGACAAGCCCGATCGAGACTTCATAAGAGACCATCTGCGCCGCAGACCGCAGCCCCCCCAGAAAGGCGTAGCGGGAATTGGAAGCCCACCCGGCAATCAGAATGCCGTAAACCCCGAGGGAGGAAATGGCGAGAAGATACAAAATTCCGACATTGACATCCGCCACAGCCAGCCCGTTTCCGGTCGGGATTACTGCCCAGGCCAGCATGGCGAGAGAAAATGTGAGAAACGGTGCGAACAGAAACAGTGCCCGGTTGGCCCCGGCGGGAATCACTGTCTCCTTCGTAATCATCTTGATAGCATCGGCAAAAGCCTGAAGCATCCCGAAGGGGCCGTTCACGTTCGGCCCCCGGCGGCGCTGCATGGCCGCCATCACCTTGCGTTCCATGAGCGTCAGATACGCCACAGCAATCAGCAACGGCACCAGAACGGCCAGCGTTTCCAGCAGCATCAGAATAATCTGCCCCGCCAGTGTATGATAAAAAAACTGCGCCATCTGCCTTTACTCCGCCGCTACTGCACGCGCAGGCCCGTAAGTGCGGGAACACTCCGCCATTGTCGGGCTGGCCCGGCTGATGGCGTTGGTCTGGTAATAATCCTGCACCACCGGCCTGAAAGGATGCGCGTCCTGTCCGTCCTGCTGCGTGCCCGGAACCTCTTCCGTCTGGAAAACAGGAGTGCTCTGGCCCGTTATCTGCGGGTTCGGCTGATGTGCCGCGCCAATGTTACGAAACACCGGATTGATCTCCGCCATACGCTCCCGCACGGCCTCCAGCGTGTCATATGGCAGGGTTTTGCCAATCACTTCTGAAAACGCCCGCAGAATTCGCCAGTCTTCCCGCGCCTCGCCCGGTGGGAACACAGCGCGGAAGCTCCGCTGGACACGCCCCTCTGTATTCACATACGTGCCCGGCTTTTCCGTATAGGCCGCGCCGGGCAGGATAATATCAGCCCGTGCGGCGGCGGCGTCTCCATGATGCCCCTGATAAACCACGAACGTCTCCGCGCCGATTTTATCAACCGGAAACTCATCCGCCCCCAGCAGCCAGAGTACATCCACCCCGCCCCGCAGCATCCCACTGGCTGTCCGCCCCCGTGTGCCGGGCAAAAAGCCAAGATCAAGAGCCCCAACGCGTGACGCCGCCGTGTGCAGACAGTTCAGCCCGTTCCAGCCCTCAGCAATCACGCCGCTCTGTTCAGCCAGCTTTTGGCAGGATGCGTAGAGAGCCGCAGCATCAGGCCGCGTCAGAGCACCATGACCAAGGATAATCATGGGCCGTTTTGCGGTTTTCAGTATGTCCGCAAAAGGGTGGCTGCCATCAAGCAGCTTGTCCAGCACTTCTGGCCCCTCACCCAGCAGTTCGGTCGGATAAGTCGGGTCCGTCAGCGGGGCACCAATCATGGCGATAGGGAAACCACCACGCCCGGCATCCAGAAAACGTTTGCGAATGCGGGCATTCAGCACGGGAGCCTCATGCCGTGGATGCGTACCGACCAGCAGAAGCGCATCGGCCTCCTCAATCCCGAGAATGCCGCTGTTAAACAGATAGCCTTCCCGCGTGCTCAGATCATACCACGCATTATCCTGACGGCAGTCGAGATTGGGGGAACCCAGAGACGCCATCAGATCTTTCAGAGCGCACAGGCTTTCCGCGTCACACAGATCACCCGCGATGGCCCCGATCTGATACCCGGCCACACCATCCAGCCGCCGCGCCAGCGCAACAAAGGCATCCTGCCAGGAGGCTTCCATCAGCTTGCCGTGTACCCGCACCCACGGGCGGTCAAGCCGCCTGCGCTTGAGGCCATCGACTGAAAAACGGCCTTTATCAGACAGCCATTCTTCATTCACTTCATCGTTCACGCGCGGCACAATCCGCATGACTTCACCGCCACGCGCCTGAATCTGGATATTGGTGCCGACCGCATCCATCACATCAATGCTGTCAGTTTTTTTGTATTCCCAGGACCGGGCATGGAACGCGGAAGGTTTGGCCGTAAGCGCGCCTACGGGGCAGATATCAATCAGATTGCCGGAAAGTTCCGAAGTCAGTGCCTTTTCCACATAGGTGGTTATCTCGGCATTTTCCCCGCGTGAGACCATCCCCAGTTCTGGGGTACCTGCAACTTCCGTCGTGAACCGCACACAGCGCGTGCACTGAATGCAGCGCGTCATGACGGTTTTAACCAGCGGGCCGAGATCTTTATCCGTTACCGCCCGCTTGGCTTCCTGATACCGGGACATGCCAGAACCATAGCCATAAGCCTGATCCTGCAAATCACACTCGCCACCCTGATCACAGATCGGGCAGTCGAGAGGGTGATTAATCAGCAGAAATTCCATCACAGCCCTGCGGGCACGACGCACCACTTCCGTATCCGTCAGAATTTCCATCCCTTCGGAAACCGGAAAACCGCAGGACGCAACCGGCTTTGGCGCACGCACCACCTGCACAAGACACATCCGGCAGTTGCCTGCTACAGAAAGCCGCTCATGGTAGCAAAAACGCGGGATTTCCTTGCCTGCGGCCTCACAGGCCTGCAACGCGCTAAAACCGGGCGGCACATCTACAGGCGTGCCATCAACAATCACCCTTACCATCGCCCTTACTCCGCAGCCACTGGAACGCCAGATGCAGGAACCTGAACCAGCCCCGTGCCACCATGCGTTGCTTTATAGTGGCGGATGCGTTCTTCCATTTCCGGCCGGAAATGGCGGATCAGCCCTTGAATAGGCCATGCCGCAGCATCCCCTAGCGCGCAGATGGTATGCCCCTCCACCTGCCGCGTGACCTGTTCCAGCAGGTCGATTTCATCCAGTTCAGCCCGGCCCTGCACCATGCGGTCCATCATGCGCATCATCCAGCCGGTTCCTTCCCGGCAGGGCGTGCATTGCCCGCAGCTTTCATGTTTGAAAAAGCGTGAGAAACGCGCAATCGCCTCGATAATATCAGTCGATTTATCCATCACGATCATGCAGCCGGTGCCCAGACCGGAGCGTTCAGCACGCAGGCTGTCATAATCCATAAGGACAGTTTCGCACACAGATTTTGGCAAAACGGGCACCGAGCATCCGCCGGGAATAACCGCCAGAAGATTATCCCAGCCGCCCCGCACACCACCACCATGTTTTTCAATAATCTCTTTCAGCGGCACGCCGAGTTCTTCTTCAAAAACACAGGGCGTGTTTACATGGCCGGAAATAGCCATCAGCTTGCTGCCCGCATTATTCGGCCGACCCAACCCGGCAAACCACGCCGCCCCGCGGCGCAGAATGGTGGACGTCACCGCAATACTTTCCACGTTATTCACGGTCGTCGGGCAGCCATACAGGCCCGCTCCGGCGGGGAACGGGGGCTTCATACGGGGCTGGCCCTTCTTCCCTTCCAGACTTTCCAGAAGGGCGGTCTCTTCCCCACAGATATAAGCCCCCGCACCACGATGAATGAAGAAATCAAAATCCCACCCGGACCCGGAAGCATTTTTACCAATCAGTCCGGCCGCGTAGGCTTCGTCCACAGCACTCTGCAAATGAGCAGCTTCATTAAAAAACTCACCGCGGACATAAATATACGCGGCATGCGCGCCCATCGCGAAGGAGGCGATCAGAGCACTTTCAATCAGCTTGTGCGGTTCATGCCTTAAAACTTCACGATCTTTACAGGTTCCGGGTTCTGATTCGTCCCCATTGATCACCAGATAATGCGGCCGCCCGTCAGACTGTTTGGGCATGAAGGACCATTTCAACCCTGTAGGGAAGCCTGCCCCGCCGCGACCGCGCAGGCCGGAAGCCTTCATTTCCGCAATAATGGCATCACGCCCTTTTGCCAGAATTTCGGCTGTGTTCTGCCAGTCACCCCGGCTGCGTGCGCCCTCCAGCCGCCAGTCATTCTGACCGTAGAGATTTGTGAAGATCCGGTCCTTGTCCTGCAACATGCCCGTTTCTCCTACTTGTTTTCAGCAATGGAATGGACTGAGTCCATCAGTGTCTTCCGGCCACCTTCCGGCGCGGAACCGCACCGGTTGATTGTCGGCCCGGCAGGCGGACGTTGGCCCCGCCGCAGGGCTTCAATCAGCGCGACTGTGCGCGGGCCGTCCATATCTTCATAGAAATCATCATCCACCTGCAGGATTGGCGCGTTGGAGCAGGCTCCAAGACATTCAACCTGAGTGAGGGTAAACTGCCCATCCGCACTGGTCTCCCCAAAGCCGCCAATGCCAGTCGCCCGTTTGCAGGCTGCAACAACATCATCAGACCCACGTAGCCAGCACGGCGTTGTGGTGCACACCTGCAAATGGTAGCGCCCAACAGGCTTTGTGTTGAACATGGTGTAAAAGGACGCGACCTCATAAACGCGGATCGCCGCCATTTCCAGCCGACGCGCAATGTCGTCCATTGCGGCCACAGGTACCCATGCGCTCCCTGTCTCACGCCCCATCTGCCGCTGAGCAATATAGAGCAGCGGCATCACTGCGCTGGCTTTCCGCTCTGCCGGATACTTGGCAAGGACTGTCCCGATCTCAGCCTCAGATGCGCTGTCAAATACAAACGTATCGGGCTGTTCCTGCGGTGTCTGCTGTGTGGTCATCGGTCAATCTCCCCGAAGACAAGATCGAGAGACCCGAGAACTGCCACCATATCGGCCAGCATGGAACGGCGGGTCATTTCATCCAGCGCCTGCAAATGTGCAAAGCCGGTGGGGCGGATTTTGCAGCGATACGGCCTGTTGCTGCCATCGGCCACCAGATACACGCCAAACTCACCTTTAGGGCTTTCCACTGCGGTATAGGTCGCCCCCGGCGGCACATGATAACCTTCACTGAACAGTTTAAAGTGATGAATGAGCGCCTCCATGGAGCGCTTCATTTCCGCACGCGGTGGCGGGCTGAATTTGGGATCCTGCACTTTTACTGCACCGGGCCGGATCTGGCTGAGACACTGCTCAATAATGCTGACACTCTCCCGCATTTCCGCAATCCGGACGAGATAGCGGTCATAGCAGTCTCCATGCCGGGCAACCGGGACGTTGAAATTCACCTTATGGTAGTTGTCATAAGGCTGGGTGCGGCGCAGATCCCACGGCACACCGGACGCCCGCAGGCATGGACCACTGAACCCCCAGGCCAGAGCCTGCTCCGCCGTAAAAACACCAATCCCGACGGTGCGTTGCTTCCAGATCCGGTTTTCGGTCAGCAGAGTTTCCAGTTCATCAATCCACGCAGGAAACTCTTTAGCCCATGCACCAATTTTATCTTCCAGACCTGCGGGAATATCCCGCGCCACACCACCGGGGCGGACATAATTGGCGTGGAACCGTGCGCCGGACGCGGCCTCGTAAAACTCCAGCAGCTTTTCGCGCTCTTCATATCCCCACAAAGCCGGGGTCACGGCACCGCAATCCAGACCGAGCGCCGTAATATTCAAAATATGGTTAAGAACACGCGTAATTTCTGCAAACATAACCCGCAGCCAGCGGGCGCGCTCCGGAGCTTCTATCCCCAGCAGTTTTTCTGTTGCCAGAGCAAAAGCCTGCTCCTCACACATCGGGGAGACATAATCGAGCCGATCAAAATACGGCAGAGCTTTCTGATAGGTTTTATATTCTATCAGTTTTTCCGTGCCACGATGCAAAAGCCCGATATGCGGCACAGTGCGTGCCACAAGCTCGCCTTCCATTTCCAGCACAAGGCGCAGCACACCATGGGCGGACGGATGCTGAGGTCCGAAATTCAACGCATGGGAATCAATTTCCAGCGTCTTGCGTTCCCGTTCTTCCACCTGCTGCGTGGGCAGCAGGCTTTCCGGAATATCCGTCCGCAAAATGTTTTCCGCATCCTGCAGCAGAGTATTTCTGTCCGCGTCTGTCATCCGCGTGACCTCTTGATATGTTGCCGGACCTCGTGGGCCTTCTCGTCCCCCGGCAAGGTCAGCATGCCTTCCCACGGGGAAACGAAATCAAAATTCCGGAAATCCTGCGAGAGAGAGACCGGTTCTTTCACCACTTCCCGCCGTTCCACATCGTAACGGACTTCCTCATAACCGGTCAGCGGGAAGTCCTTGCGGAGCGGAAAGTCTTCAAATCCGTCATCCGTCAGAATACGGCGCATGTCCGGATTGCCCGAGAACTGCACGCCGAACAGGTCATAACACTCCCGCTCCCACCAGCATGCCGAAGGCCACAGGCCAGCGACAGACGCGACAGGCGTGGCTGCATCCGTCGTGATGATCACACGGATGCGCTGGTTATGGGTGACGGAGAGGAGGTTATAAACCACATCAAAACGCTCAGCCCGACTTGGGTAATCTACCCCGCACAGATCCATCATCTGCTCAAACCGGCAGTGCGGCGCATCCCGCAGGAAGGTCATGAGCGGCAGAAGCTGATCCCGTGTGGTGCGCACCACCAGTTCTCCTCCCTCCAGCCCGGCGGAAGAAATGCCCGGCCATGAGGTTGCGAAAGAGAACGCCAGAGCCCCGAGCCGCCCCTGAAGGCCGGTCTGCTGCGGTGCGGGCAGACTGACCTCAGCCACGGAGAATGGTCCCTGTCCGGCGAATTTTCTTCTGGAGCAGCATAATGCCGTAAATCAGCGCCTCTGCAGTCGGGGGGCAGCCGGGCACGTACACGTCCACAGGCACAATCCGGTCACACCCGCGCACTACGGAGTAGGAGTAATGGTAATACCCTCCCCCGTTGGCGCAGGACCCCATGGAGATCACCCAGCGCGGTTCCGCCATCTGCTCGTAAAGCCGACGCAACACAGGGGCCATTTTATTGGTCAGCGTGCCCGCAACAATCATCACATCCGACTGACGCGGTGACCCGCGCGGGATAATGCCCATACGGTCCAGATCATAGCGCGGCATGTAAGCGTGGATCATCTCCACAGCGCAGCAGGCCAGCCCAAAGGACATCGGCCACAGGCTGCCCGTACGGCCCCAATTGACCAGCTTGTCGAGATTGGCGACCACAAAGCCCTTCTCGGCAATGGCGCCGGTAATACCCCGCACCACGGCATCCTGTTCCGGACCGGGGGGCAGAGCATCGCGATTCCACAGAATGGTTTCGTCTTGCGGATTTATAGACATCGGCGGCTCCCTCAATCCCAGTCCAGCGCGCCTTTGCGCCACTCATACAGAAAGCCAATTCCCAGAACGCTCAGGAACCCGAGCATGGACAGAAACCCGAACAGCCCTATGCGGGGCAGGCTGACAGCCCACGGGAAAAGAAACGCGACCTCAAGATCGAAAATAATGAAGAGGATCGCGACAAGATAAAACCGCACGTCAAAACGACGGCGCGTGTCATCAAAGGCCTCGAACCCACATTCATAAGCCGTTACTTTTTCCGGATACGGTTTCTGATGGCCACATAACAGGGCCATGCCAAGCATTGCGGCCGCAATCACGACTGAAATTGCGCCGAATACCAAAACGGGTGCGTAATCACCAAGAACAGACTGCATCTGTATTCCTTGCATGAGGAAGATCATGAAGATCAAACGTCATGTCAGGGAGAGTAGACCCAAGCCCTTAGAACAACCATGCCCCAGCACCAGTAATAACGGGCACTTTCCCGTGATTACTCGGCCAAATAGCGCCAAAACAGGAGAAACATGGCAGAAAACTACAGATTTTTAAGGGGAATTCATAAAAACGAGAGCATCTCACATCCTGGTGCTCTGCGCGGGAACCATGACAACATTGAAAGAAATCATGGTGGGCGATGACGGGGTCGAACCGCCGGCCCTCTCGGTGTAAACGAGACGCTCTACCTCTGAGCTAATCGCCCGCTGGATGCGTATGTGTCACAAACAGAAGCGGCCGGCAACCCTTCCTGTGGAAGTTTTACCGGCCGAAACCAAAAAACTATCAGTCCGGGGGACTTTTAGCTTACGGCATCCTTCAGAGCCTTGCCGGGCTTGAAGCGCACAGACGTAGAGGCAGGAATATCAATTTCCTCACCCGTACGGGGGTTGCGCCCTTTGGCAGCCTTACGTGAGGCCGTGACAAACGTGCCAAAACCAACCAGACGAACTTCCTGCTTCTTGGAAAGCGCCTTTTCGATTGCACCGAATACGGCGTCAACCACTTCTCCAGCCTTCGCCTTGGGCAGAGCTGCCTCGTCGGCTACTGCCGCTACGAGTTCCTGCTTGTTAAGCGGCTTCTCCATATTACGCCTCTCTCTAGTTTATCGTGACTGGAGCGGCGGGCGGCTTTACGTCCGCCTCTCCGCTTCCCGCTCGCACTATGCAGCCGTTTTCCGCCACGTCAACTGAGCAACGGTAAACTTCGGCCACATAGTAAAAATTTCCCTCAGTGCGGCAGCACCGGGGCCGCGCCAGCTCCTTCCGGGGTCGGAACAGCTTCCGAGACATCTTCCCAGTGAATGGCCTGCGGTTTGCGCACCAGTGCGCGGCCAATCACCTCATCCACATGGGATACAGGAATGATTTCCAGATTGTTCTTTACAGAATCAGGGATTTCCGCGAGGTCTTTCTCATTTTCCTTGGGCAGGAAAACAGTCTTGATCCCGGCGCGCAGGGCTGCCAGCAGTTTCTCTTTCAAACCACCAATCGGCAGCACACGCCCCCGCAGCGTGATCTCACCCGTCATGGCGACATCACGCCGGACGGGAATGCCCGTCATGACGCTGACCAGCGCCGTTGCCATGGCAATACCGGCTGAAGGACCGTCTTTAGGAGTCGCACCTTCAGGCACATGCACATGGAAACTGTGCTTATCAAACAGAGTCGGCACGATCCCGAAAGTCGTAGACTTGCTGCGGACGTAGGAGAATGCCGCAGAGACACTTTCCTTCATCACATCACCAAGTTTACCTGTCTGCACCACAGCGCCCTTGCCGGGCACCATAACGCTCTCAATCGTGAGGATTTCCCCCCCGACCTCTGTCCAGGCCAGACCGGTAACAATGCCGACCATATCTTCCGCTTCGGTTTCCCCGTAGCGGAAGCGTTTAACGCCAGCCAGCTTTTCAAGATTGCGCACGGTAATAGCGACTTTCTTCGCCTTACCCGTCACAAGCTCTTTCACCACCTTACGGGCAAGATTCGCAATTTCACGTTCAAGGTTACGCACCCCGGCTTCACGTGTGTAATAGCGGATCAGATCCCGCAGGGCTTCATCACTGATCGACCATTCTTCCGGCTTGAGGCTATGCGCCTCGGCCTGCTTGGAGATCAGGTGACGGCGGGCAATCTCAACCTTTTCATCTTCCGTGTATCCGGACAGACGAATGACCTCCATACGGTCCAGCAGTGGCTGGGGCATGTTGAGGCTGTTTGCCGTGGTGACGAACATGACGTCCGACAGATCATAATCCACTTCCAGATAATGATCTGCAAACGTGCTGTTCTGTTCGGGGTCCAGCACTTCCAGCAGGGCGGAAGACGGGTCACCACGCCAGTCGGCACCAAGCTTGTCAATTTCATCCAGCAGGAACAGCGGGTTGGACACCTTGGCCTTTTTCATGCCCTGAATGACCTTGCCCGGCATGGAGCCGATATAGGTGCGGCGATGCCCCCGGATTTCAGCTTCATCCCGAACGCCACCCAGAGACATGCGGACGTAATGGCGGCCCGTCGCTTTAGCGATGGATCGTGCCAAAGAGGTTTTCCCCACGCCCGGCGGCCCTACGAGGCACAGAATCGGCCCTTTCAGCTTCTGGGAACGGCTCTGGACGGCCAGATACTCAAGAATACGCTCTTTGACTTTCTCCAGAGCATAGTGATCAGAATCCAGCACCGCTTCCGCCGCAGCCAGATCATTCTTGACCTTGGTGCGCTTTTTCCACGGGATACCAAGCAGCCAGTCCAGATAATTCCGCACCACCGTCGATTCAGCCGACATGGCACTCATGCCACGCAGCTTTTTAAGCTCCGCAACTGCCTTTTCACGCGCTTCTTTTGAAAGCTTGGTTTTGGCAATCCGCTCTTCAATCTCGGCAGTTTCGTCCTTACCGTCTTCGCCCTCGCCCAGTTCCTTCTGAATGGCCTTCAGCTGCTCATTCAGATAATATTCCCGCTGGGTTTTCTCCATCTGGCGCTTTACGCGGTTGCGGATTTTCTTCTCAACCTGCAACACGCCGATTTCCGCTTCAATATGCGCGAAAACCTTCTCAAGCTGCTCCGCGACGGACGGCGCTTCCAGAATTTCCTGCTTTTCGGAAATTTTCAGATTGAGATGGCTGGCAACCGTATCCACCAGCTTCGACAGATCACTAATCTGGTTAAGAGACACCAGAACTTCCGAGGCGATTTTTTTGTTGAGCTTTATATACTGCTCAAACTGAGATACGATCGATCGACCCAGTGCCTCGGCTTCCGCGCCAACAGCAGGTTCTTCGACGACATCCTCAATTTCTGCCTCAAAATGCCCGTCAATATCATGCAGGGCTTTAACGCGCGCACGGCGCACACCTTCCACCAGCACTTTGACAGTACCGTCCGGCAGTTTGAGCAACTGCAAAATGGTGGAGACGGTGCCAAACCGGTACACATCGTCCACGCCCGGATCATCCTGCGCAGCATCTTTCTGCGCGATCAGGAGAATTTGCCGGTCTTCCCGCGTCACGGATTCCAGCGCTTTGACGGACTTTTCACGCCCGACAAACAGAGGAACAATCATGTGGGGGAAAACAACAATATCGCGGAGCGGTAACACGGCAATACGGCCGCTGCCCTGCTGTGCCACGTTTTTATCAGCAGGTGCGCTTTCCACAGCAACAACCGCATTTTCGGCCGGAGCAACCGCCGCTGGTGTTTTTGCCGGGGATTTACGCTTACGTTTTACTGCTGGTTTTTCATTATCAGCCATAACCATGACCTCCTTCAAGGACGATCCAGGCCGGGCACCCGTACCGTGGCGTACCCAGACCCGCGAGAACCTGCCAACAGGCTCCCACTCTCTACCATGTCGTTACGAACGCCCCATTCTGCAATGGGTTAACCAGAAAACCCGGCCAGCAGGGACTTATCCCCGCTGGCAGTTATTTTGCAGTTCTTAGGCTGACTGTTCCGCCGGAACTTTTTTCCCTTTGCCGTACACATAAACCGGGCTTGTCTTTTCCTCGGCTACGTCACGGTTCACCACCACTTCCTCCACATTATCAAGACCGGGGAGGTCAAACATGGTGGACATCAGGATGCTTTCCATAATGGACCGCAGACCACGGGCCCCCGTCTTACGGGTGATGGCGCGGTCCGCAATGGCTTTCAGTGCATCATCCGTAAAGGACAACTGCACATCTTCCATCTGGAACAGGCGCTGGTACTGCTTGACCAGAGCGTTTTTCGGCTCAGTCAGAATACGGATCAGAGCGGCCTCATCCAGATCCCCCAATGTTGCAAGGACCGGCAGACGGCCGATAAATTCGGGGATCAGCCCGAATTTCATCAGATCTTCCGGTTCAACATCATGGAGAATTTCACCGGTTTTCCGCTCATCCGGAGACCGCACATCCGCACCAAAGCCGATGCCTGTCCCTTTGCCACGGGCGGTGATGATTTTATCCAGACCGGCAAAAGCCCCACCACAGATGAACAGCATATTTGTGGTATCCACCTGCAGGAATTCCTGCTGCGGATGCTTGCGCCCACCCTGCGGCGGCACGGAGGCCACAGTACCTTCCATCAGCTTCAGCAGAGCCTGCTGAACACCCTCCCCGCTCACATCACGGGTGATGGACGGGTTGTCAGACTTGCGGGAAATCTTGTCGATTTCATCGATATAGACAATGCCGCGCTGCGCCCGCTCAACATTATAGTCAGACGCCTGCAACAGCTTGAGGATGATGTTTTCCACATCCTCACCCACATAACCGGCTTCGGTCAGGGTGGTGGCATCTGCCATTGTGAAGGGCACGTCCAGAATACGCGCCAGCGTCTGTGCGAGCAACGTCTTACCGGAACCCGTGGGGCCTACCAGCAGAATGTTGGACTTTGCCAGTTCAACATCATTGCCTTTGGTGGTTGCCTGCGTGAGCCGCTTGTAATGGTTATGGACCGCGACAGAAAGGACCTTTTTGGCCTCAAACTGCCCGATGACATAATCATCCAGAACCTTACAGATTTCACGGGGAGTCGGCACACCTTCGCGCGACTTCACCAGTGTCGTTTTGTGCTCTTCACGGATAATATCCATGCAAAGCTCAACACACTCATCGCAGATAAACACGGTCGGGCCGGCAATGAGCTTGCGCACCTCGTGCTGCGATTTCCCGCAGAAAGAGCAATAGAGCGTGTTTTTGGAATCACCGGACTTTGCGTTCATCAGCCCACTCCCCTGAACGTCCCGGACCTCAGAAAACCAAGAACCGGGTTACCAACTCTATCTGCCTTACTGCGGGCAGACCACCCCTGATGAACAGGGACTTTAGTGTACACCAGATTAAGGATGGCTTTTATCCTTCTTTCCAGTTTCTGTGGCCTTGTGGTGGCTGATCACTTTGTCAACAATCCCGAAAGACTTTGCTTCCTCGGCGGACATATACGTGTCACGCTCCAGCTTCTGCTCAATATCTTCAAGCGTCTGGCCGGTATGCTCACGGTAGATCTCATTCAGCCGCTGCCGGATAATCAGGATTTCTTTAGCCTGAATTTCGATATCACTGGCCTGCCCCTGCGCACCACCGGACGGCTGATGCACCATCACGCGGGCATTGGGCAGAGCAAAACGACGCCCGGCTTCACCACCCGCCAGCAGCAGAGACCCCATGGAGGCCGCCTGACCGATGCAGACCGTGCTGACCGGGCTGCGGATATACTGCATCGTGTCGTAAATCGCGAGACCTGCGGACACAACGCCACCCGGGCTGTTGATGTAGAAAGAGATTTCTTTCGTCGGGTTTACGCTTTCCAGATAAAGAAGCTGGGCGGAGATCACAGACGCAACCTGATCATAGACCGGGCCTGTCAGAAAAATGATCCGTTCCTGAAGCAGGCGGGAATAGATATCAAATGCCCGCTCGCCCCGGGAGGTCTGCTCGACCACCATCGGCACCAAAGCGTTGCTGAAAACCTCAACGGGATCACGATCCCTCATGTCAGTCATTCCCGTAAAAAACCTGCACCATCCCTCACCGGCTTCCGTCCGAAGACGCAAACCACTTCAGGCACTCTCCATCAAGATAGAGATAAAGTGGCAAGATGCCACCCCGGAAAAGAAAATCTGCCCTGAAAAAGAGTGTCCCGCCGGTTCACACCGGCGGGACACGATTTTCTCAGATATCAGCCGGAGGAATATCCGATAACTCTTCCGGAGTAACTTCCTTGTCCTCCACTTTCGCGAGTTCAATCAGATAATCGACAACCTTGTTCTCGAAGATCGGACCGCGAAGGGATTCAATGGCCTGCGGGTTATTCTGGAAGAAGGCGAAGACTTCCTTTTCCTGACCCTGATAGCGCATGGCTTCGGCGCGCATGGCGCGGCCCAGCTCATCCTGCGTTACCGTGATCGCGTTCTTACGCCCGATTTCAGCCAGAAGGAGACCAAGCTTCACGCGGCGTTCGGCAATCTTGCGATAGTCGGCACGCAGGGTGCCTTCGTCTTTATCCTTGTCTTCATCGTCGAGCTGACCAGCTTTGCGGTCGGCTTCAACGCGCTGCCAGATCTGTTCGAATTCCGCATCGACCATACCCTGAGGAGCCTGGAAATCGGTTTTCGTAGCCAGAGCGTCCAGCAGGTCACGTTTGATACGCAGACGGGTCAGCTGCTCATATTCGCCTTCAATCTGCTTGCGGACGAGGTCACGCAGCTGATCCAGCGTTTCAAAGCCAAGCTGCTTTGCCAGTTCATCATCAATCGGGGCATCAACCGGCTTTTTCAGCGCTTTGACGGTGATGTCAAAGGTTGCTTCCTTGCCAGCCAGTTCTTCCGCGCCGTAGTTTTCCGGGAACGTGACGGTGATGATTTTTTCTTCACCGGCCTTCATACCCTCAATCTGCTCGGCAAAGCCGGGGATGAAGCCTTCGCCACCGATTTCGACATTGACGTCCTGCGCCGTGCCACCGTCAAACGGCACACCATCGCGCTTACCAACGAAATCAACGGAAACAACGTCACCCTGCACAGCCGGACGTTCTTCTTCGACCGTTTCAAAGGTGCGCTGACGTTTGGCGACATCGGCCACGATCTTATCGACGGCTTCATCACTGGCGACTGCCTTCAGGCGCGTCAGGGAGAGGTCGGACAGATCCGGCACGGTGATTTCCGGCAGAATTTCGGTTTCAATCTTGAATTCCAGATCCTTACCGTCGTCTTCCTGACCGGAGACCAGCTCAACCTGCGGCTGGCCAGCCGGACGCAGACCACGCTCTTCCAGAACGGAACGCAGTGCTTCGGACACAGCCTGTTCCAGCACTTCTGCGCGCACGGCTTCACCATGACGCTGGCGCGCCAGAGAAACAGGCACCTTACCCGGACGGAAACCGGGGAGTGTCAGATTGGCAGCAACCTCTTTCAGGCGAGCATCGCGCTTCTGTGCAAGCTCTGCTGCCGGAACGGTAATGGTGAAACCACGCTTCAGCCCTTCGGAGAGGGTCTCAGTAACCTGCATCGGCCAGGCCTTCCTTTCGGTACAAACTCAAATTCCCCGCTGCAATGTGCCGAAAGGCTGCTGCGGAACTGGACGGGAACACCATGAAAAATGGTACGGGCGGAGGGACTTGAACCCCCACGACTTGCGCCACCAGAACCTAAATCTGGCGTGTCTACCAATTCCACCACGCCCGCACGGTAAAACCCCGTCGCAAGTTGCGAGGACTTAGCCCAGAGTGGTGCTTCCGGCAAGAGACCGTCTGCACATCTCTCCATATTCCTGCTGCAATCGGGTCGCTTTTTCCCGCGCAGGGCCAAGATAACGGTCCAGATCCTCCGCAATTGGCCAGCTTCCGGCCTGAATTCCGGCCTCACCATGCAGCCAGACCCCGGCACAGGCGGCCTCCCACGCAGGCATGTCCGCAGCCAGAAGAGCCGCAATGACGCCAGAGAGCGTATCACCCGACCCGGCCGTACCCAGCGCGGGACTCGCGTGGTCATTGATCGCCAGTCGTCCGTCTGGCGCTGCAATCAGGGTCGAGGCCCCCTTGAGCACCACAACAGCGTTAATCCGGATGGCCGCTTTGCGTACGGAGTCTGGCGGATTTGCCCCCGGCGCGCCAAACAGCTTTGTGAATTCACCACTATGCGGCGTGATAACCGCAACCCCTTTCAGACTTTCAGGCCGCCCTGCCGCAGCCGAAAGTGCGCCTGCATCCGCCAGCACACATTTCTGCGCGCTCAGAAGAGCCGGAAGAGTCTCCGCCACCTCACTCTCAGTCAGGCCCGGACCACAGACCCATACGGCGCGGCGTTTATCGGAAAGCAGGCTTTCCAGCGGCCCATCGTCAATCACCAGTCCCGGCGCGCCCAGCCGGTAGGCGGGGGCATCCTGCCCCGCGGCAATGCGGACCAGCCCCGCCCCCGCGGCCCGTGCCCCGCCTGCACAGAGCCGGGCAGCCCCCGGCATGGACTGTCCGGCACAGAGACTCACCACACCCCGTGTGTATTTGTGGCTCTCCGGCCCCGGCTCCGGCAGGTTCCATAATCCCGGCGCGTTCTGCCAGAGTCCACACGGAACCTGCGCCAGCGCCTGCTCGGGCATGCCGATATCCGCCAGAACAAGCCGCCCCATAAAACCCCGCCCCGGATAAAGAAGGTGCCCGGGCTTAAAGCGACAAAATGTGACTGTCATCGCGGCGTGCGGCGCATACCCCCGCACCTGCCCTGTCGCACCGTCAATTCCGGACGGCGTATCAATAGCCACTACTTTACGGGCCGCTTTGAGCAGATCAGCCGCCAACCCGGTCACGTCACGGCTTAAGCCTGCGCCAAACACCGCATCAATCACCAGATCCGCGCGCTCTACTTCCGCCAGAGCAAACGGCACGCAAACTCCCTCAAACCGGGCAGACGCCTCCGCCGCAGGAGATCCCGCACGCGGCGCGGTCAGCTCCGCCACGGCGACCGGCCAGCCCGCCTCCGCGAGAAAACGAGCCGCGACAAATCCATCCCCCCCGTTATTCCCCGGCCCGCACAGGACAAGAACACGGCAAGGCCGCATGAAGCGCCGCACTGCCCGCGCGACTGCACGCCCGGCATTCTCCATCAGTGTCGCGACCGGGACGATCGCGGAGGCAAGGTGATCCACCTGCGCCATCTGTTCTGGTGTATAAAGAGCAAGACCTGCATGCGGAGAAGCGGGCATGAATATCCTCCTGATACGGGGAGCCGCGTGACTACCAGACGAATACTGACTTGCACCCGGCGCATCCCCTTGGCAATCAGGCATCCAGCATTGTGCGACGCAGAGACAGGCTGCCGTTCGCACACCTTTTTTGAATTCGATTTTTTCCAAGCGGAGTCTGCATGCCTCATTCCATTCTCTGGAGCGTCATCCTCGCTTTCCATATCATTAGCATCGTGTTCTGGGTTGGTGGCACCGCTTATGCGGCCATCATCATGCGCCAGAGCCTCTCCCTGCTGGACCCCACGCAGCGCAACTCCGTGCAACTGCAATCTCTGGGCCGTTTTTTCCGGGTTCTGATGCATGTCATCCCCACGGCCCTGATCACCGGCTGGCTGATGATCCTCCATGAAGGCGGTTTTGCGCAGGCGCCGTGGACCACCAACCTCATGCAGCTCCTCGGTATTGTCATGGCTGTTCTGTATGTACGGGTGCTCACAGGCCCCTTCCAGAAAGCACGGCGCGCCCTGCGTCCGCAGCCAGCCCTGTTCGACTCGATCCGTAACCAGACTCTCGTCATCATGGCGCTTGGCCTGATTGCCATTCTGGCTGCCTCGCTTGGCCATCCATTCCTGTAAAATAGACTACAAAAGGCGGGGAAAGCTTGCTTCCGGAGGCAAATGCCTTTAATCGCAGCAAGCGCCTGACCGGCTTCAGCTTCTCTTCCTCCTCCGGCGTCCGGAGCATGGAAAATTCAGGGCCTGTCGGTCCATGCTATAACGACTGAAGTATCTCCGAGAGCATATTGATAGCCAAAACGCCCACCCGCCCCCGCAAGACCACCACGCGCAGCCGTACGAAAACAGCTGCCACGGCTGTAGACACAGCCGCAACGGAAACGGGTGCGGACGCGCTTGATGCTGCTCCTGCCGAACAGGCAGAGGCGCCCAAAAAGCCTGTGCGCCGCCGCCGGAAAGCCGCTGAACCGGCTCCGGTCGCTGCGGCACCTGAACCGACCGAACCTCCGGCAGATCAGGCCGCCGAAGCGGACGTCGTGGCTGAAGAAACACCCAAGCCCAAACGCACGCGCCGTCGCGCGACCCCTGCCAAAAAGGCCGCACCGAAAGCTGTTGCTAAAACAGCGCCAGAGCCGACCGAAACTGAGCAGTCTGAGGCCGTTCCGGCACAGGCAGAACTAGCTGCTCCTGCTGTAGCCCCGGAGCCGGAAACGGCAGCCCCCACAGCATCGGCAACAGCAGATGTTCAGGCACCGACGGAAACCACGGCAGCCGAGAGCGCGAGTCGCGAAGCAGGCGTTGAGGCTGAAAAGGCCTCTGAGCCTAAAACGACATTTGCTGATCTGGAGCTCTCCGAGCCTCTTCTCCGCGCTGTGACGGAAATGGGGTACACGCATCCCACCCCCATTCAGGAACAGGCTATTCCTGCCATTCTGATGGCAAAAGACGTGCTGGGAGTTGCTCAGACAGGCACGGGGAAAACAGCGTCCTTCACGCTCCCCATGCTGGAAATTCTCTCTGGCTCACGCGCCAGAGCGCGCATGCCACGCTCCCTAATTCTGGAACCCACACGGGAACTGGCTCTTCAGGTTGCCGAGAACTTTGTGAATTACGGCAAGCACCTCAAACTGACCCATGCGCTGCTGATTGGCGGAGAAAGCATGGCGGACCAGAAAGAAGTGCTGAACCGCGGCGTAGACGTTCTGATTGCCACACCGGGCCGCCTGCTGGACCTGTTTGAGCGCGGTGGTCTGCTTCTTACCCAGACGCGCATTCTGGTGATTGATGAAGCCGACCGTATGCTGGACATGGGCTTTATCCCCGACATTGAAAAAATTGTCGGCCTGCTGCCTGCCAACCGCCAGACCCTGTTCTTCTCTGCCACCATGGCGCCCGCCATCCGGCAACTGGCTGATGCTTTCCTGCAATCCCCCAAGGAAATTACGGTCAGTCGTGCCTCTTCCGTGGCGACCACCATCACCACCGGTCTGGTGATTGTGGATGAACACAGCAAGCGCGACACGCTGCGGAAATTGCTGCGTGACCCGACACTGCAGAACGCCATCGTGTTCTGTAACCGTAAGCGCGATGTGGATGTGCTGATGCAGTCCCTGCAGAAGCACGGTTTTTCCGTGGGGGCCCTGCATGGTGACCTGCCACAGTCTGTCCGGTTTGCGACCCTTGAAAAATTCAAGAATGGCGATCTGAAAATTCTGGTCTGCTCCGATGTGGCGGCACGCGGCATTGATATTGGCGGCCTGTCTCACGTCTTCAATTTCGATCTGCCTTTCCACGCGGAAGATTATGTTCACCGGATCGGCCGCACGGGCCGCGCCGGGAAGGAAGGCCACGCTTACAGTCTGGCAACGCCCTATGACAAAAATCTGGCCGAAGCCATTGAGACACTGACGGGCAAACCTATCCCGCGCATCAGTCCTGAAGGTGTTGAAACGCTGGACTGGTCGGACGAAAAACGTCCGTCTCACGGTCGCCGCAAAGACAAGCCTGCGCCTAAAAATCAGGGCCGGACGCGCCCCGAAAAATCAGCCAGCACGCCTGCTCCGCAGCAGCAGAAGGCTGTATCGCCCAAATCTGCTCCGCCCGCAGCCGCACCGCAACCCGCGCAGGATGGCCGACGCTCCACTGGCCGCCTGCCGCGCCGCGATGAAGTGCCCCCCATGCCCGCCGGGGATGTGGTTGGGTTTGGCAACGCGGCCCCTGCCTTTATGCAGTTGCCGCGCCGCACAACCAATCTGGCCGACCTGCCCGTCCCGACAGCAGATGTGTCTGTGTCTGAAGAAGAGGCCGCAAAGCACTCAACGTGACAGCTCATTCTACGGAGCAGCACGCTTCAGACCTCCACGACGTCACCATTACCTATCTGGGTGCACAGGGGGACGGGGCCGCCGTTCTGGCTGATGGCCAGACACTGCATGTCCCCTACACCCTGCCCGGTGAAGTTGTACGGGTCGCCCCGACCGACTCCGGCAAATGGACCGCCAGAGAAATCCTCACGCCATCACCGGACAGAACAGAGCCTCCGTGCTCTCTGTTTGGCACGTGCGGTGGCTGCACGCTTCAGCAAATGGACCGCGCAGCCTTACTGGTCTGGAAAACAGACCGGGTCATGACAGCTCTCAAAAAAGCTGGTTTTTCTGATCTGCCAGAACCGCAGGCCTTTCAGGTGCCGCCACACAGCCGCCGCCGGGCTGATCTGGCCATGCGCAGGAATGGCAAGGAAATCCTGCTTGGCCTGCATACCCGTGGCAGCACGGACATTATTGATCTGACAACCTGCCCGGTTCTCCATCCGGCCATCATGGACTGCCTGCCTGCGCTGCGGCAGACGTTCAGAAGTCTGGAAGGTTTATACCGGGCCGGAGATGTGCGGATTAATCTGCTCGAATCGGGCCTTGATATCCTTCTGGTCACAGACGGCCCACTTTCCACAGCAGACCGGACCAGACTGGCTAGCTTATCCGCAGAACACGCGATTCCGCGTATCTGCTGGCAGCGGCAGGGTGATCAGGGCTTGCCGGAAACGGCGGCACAGACCCGCACGGTGCACCATACTCTGGCAGGCTCCACAGTCAGTCCGCCCACCGGGGCCTTTTTTCAGGCAACAGCAGAGAGTGAGGCCCTGATTCAGCAGGCCGTGCTGGATGCCTTGCCTAAGCTGAACAAACGCGATGTGGTTATTGAGCTGTATGCGGGCTGTGGCACGCTCAGCTTTCCTTTGGCCAGCCGGGCACGGGTGCAGGCCTATGAGGGCTATCCGCCTGCCGCAACGGCCTTAAAAAACGCCTCTGGCGGAACGCGACTGGAAGTTGCCTGCCGCGATCTGAACCGCCAGCCCATTATGGCAAAAGAGCTTGCTCAGGCTGGCTGCGTGGTGCTCGACCCGCCCCACACCGGTGCCAGGCTGCAAATGAAGCAGATCGCTATGGGGAAGCCGCGCCATCTGATTTATGTGAGCTGTAACCCGGCCGCCCTGACCAAAGATGCCGCCGCCCTGCACGCCGCCGGCTATCGCCTGAACAGCTTGACGGTGATTGACCAGTTCCTGTGGTCAGCCGAAGTGGAGGCCGTTTGCGGCTTCAGACATGAAAGCTCTCGCCGCAGCCGCACCGGCCTTTCTCATTCGGGTTGAGAAACACAAAGCCTTCCTCAAGCTCAGTCTGGTGGTAGTCCATCTGCGTTCCAATCAGGAACAAGGTGGCCTTGCGGTCCACCAGCAGCGTGACACCTTTGTCTGATACCACTTCATCCCCATCTGTCGGGGCTTCAACAAACTGCATATCATAGGCTTTGCCGGAGCAGCCTTTTGTGGTCACGCTGATGCGCAGCACCTGCCCGGCATGCGCCGTTTTATAAAGATGCTGAAGGCGCTCCGCCGCCGCATCTGAAAGACGCATCAGCGGCGGCAGGGCATTTTTTGCGGGCGGCACAACACTGGTCTGAGACATCGGTCCGTCCTTTCCGGTTAAAACATATTCAGGGCAAGGCGGGCTTCATCGCTCATGCGGGACATATCCCATGGCGGGTCCCACACGACCTCGACCTGCGCTGAGGCAACGCCAGAAACTTTCTCAACAGCCTCTTTGACCTGCACCGGCAGTTCCTGTGCGCTCGGGCAGTTCGGCGCGGTGAGGGTCATTTCGATTTTAACCCGGCCATCGTCATACAGATCAATCGCGTAGATCAGACCAAGTTCATAAATATTGACCGGAATCTCCGGGTCATGAACGGTTGCGATGGCTTCGATCACGGCATCTTCAGAGGCCGGACCTGTTGCAACGTCCCCGACGGAATCTGTCGCAGCGCCGGTGGCGGTGCCCCCTGCGTCTGGAGCGGCAGCGGCAGCATCCTCAGCCGGAGCACTGGCACTGGCACTGGCACTGGCACTGGCACTGGCACTGGCACTGGCACTGGCAAGCCCCGCATTAGCAGAGTCCGGTGTCCAGCTTTCAACCCGTGCCGTCTCCGCCCGGTGCTGTGGCGCATCGGCATTCAGGATATCCGTTGCGGGATGCTGCGGCACTATATCCTGTTCCTGCAATTCAGGAGCATGCACCTTTTCAGACGTCGACATGAGAAAGCGCCTCCTTCAAAGCAACCCAGGGCAATTCTGCACAGCGGATTCTGGCCCGGTGTGCGCGCAACGGGGCAAAGGCTTCCAGCGGCCCCAGTGCAGTTTTATCCGTATTCGTATCCGGCGCGCTGGCGGGTTCGCCCACCAGCATGGCGGAAAACCGCTGGCTAAGGTCCCGTGCCTGCAACACGGTTTGCCCCGCGACACGCTCGGCCATCAGGTCCGCTGCGGCCAGACAAATGGCACAGCCGCGGGTCTGATGCCTGACCTCTCCGATATGGGTATCCGCCATCCGGAGTTCCACCCGTGTTTTATCCCCGCAGAGCGGATTTTTCCCTTCACCCTGACCGTCAGCCTGTTCCAACCGCCCGGCATATAAAGGCGTGCGGGCACGATCGACAATCAGTCGGTCATACAGCGCACCGCTGTCCGCCATGCTGTTCACACAAAGAAGTTCCGGATACGCACCAGCGTATCAGCCAGTGTGTCGATTTCTTCCGGCAGGGTGTAAATGCCAAAGCTGGCACGGGCTGTCGCAGTCAGGCCAAGGCGGCGCATGAGCGGCTCCGCACAATGATGCCCGGCCCGCACGGCAATGCCGTTCCGGTCCAGTAGCGTCGCGATATCATGCGGATGCACATCCTCCATTGTGAAGGAAATCACCCCGCCCCGCTCTTCAGGCTGCCCAACAACTTTCAGCCCCGGAACATCCGCCAGACGAGCCAGCGCATGGGTTGTCAGAGCGGCTTCATGCGCAGCAATAGCCTCAAACCCGATCGCTTCGACCCATGAGATCGCTGCTCCGAGACCAATTGTCTCGATAATCGCGGGGGTGCCAGCCTCAAACTTATGCGGCACGTTCGCCCATGTGGATTTTTCAAAGGAGACGGTGGAGATCATATCCCCGCCCCCCAGAAACGGCGGCATGGCCTCAAGCAGATCCTTACGCGCCCAGAGCACACCGATGCCGGTCGGCCCATACAGCTTGTGCCCGGTAAAAGTGTAGAAATCTGCGCCCAGAGCCTGCACATCCGTCTTGCGATGCACAACCGACTGGCTGCCATCAAACAGAACCTGCGCACCTGCGGCATGCGCCATATCGGCAATGGTTTTTGCCGGTGTCACCGTGCCCAGCACGTTGGACATATGGGTGATGGCAACCAGTGCCACCGCCCCGTCTGCCAGCAGGGCCTGCAACGCCTCGAGGTCAATATCCCCGGCGTCCGTAATCGGGGCGACCCGTAATTCAATCCTGGCGCGATCCCGCAGCATCTGCCAGGGAATCAGATTGGCATGGTGTTCCATTTCAGAAATCACCACGGCCTGCCCCGGTCTGAGCAGCGCGCCGAACGAATGGGCCACCAGATTGATGGCCTCCGTGCTGTTGCGCGTGAAGATGATTTCTTCACGAGACGGCGCGTTCAGGAAGTGCGCGACCTGATCACGCACAGCTTCATACGCTTCCGTCGTGCGCTCACTCATCCAGTAGAGGCCACGGTGAATATTGGCGTACTGACTGCGCATGGTGTGCGCCATCGCATCAATCACCGCATCCGGCTTCTGCGCGGACGCAGCACTGTCCAGAAACACGAACGGACGATCATGCACTTTTTGAGACAGGATGGGAAACTGCTTGCGGAGAACCGCGACGTCCAGATCCTGCCGCGTTTTTTCCTGTGCAAAAACTGATGTCATGCGTTCTCTCCTGCAACAGGGAAAGACCGGGCCAGCATCTGTGTGCAGACCGTACGGGCTACGTCATCCTCAATCAGACCCAGCGCTTCATCCAGAAAAGCATGAATCAGGATCTGACGGGCCTCAGAATCCGGCACGCCACGGCTACGCAGATAGAAAAGCTGGTCATCATCCAGCGCGCCAACCGTTGCGCCGTGGCTGCATTTGACGTCATCCGCGTAAATTTCGAGTTCGGGCTTGGCGTCAATTTCCGCGTTTTCAGACAGCAGCAGCGCCTGATTCATCTGATAGCCGTCTGTCTTCTGGGCAACTCGGTCCACATATACCTTGCCCTGAAACACACCGCGCGCATGGCCATCCAGCACGTTCCGCACGGTCTGACGGGAGACGCAGTCCGGGGCTGCGTGTGTGATCACACTGGTCACATCCCCGATCTGCCGGCCACCCAGCATCTGAGCCCCGTTGACGTGCACCGTGGCAAACGGTGCGGCAAGCCGGGCATGAATTTCCTGCCGGGAGAGCACACCCCCCAGACCCAGCACAAAGCTGTTATAGGTGCCGCGCTCAGCAACCTGCGCATAGGTGGTCGCCAGACAGGCGGCTTCCTTGCCTTCCGTCTGAAGTGTGATGTGCCGGAGGTTTGCCTCAGCCCCGACGCTGACTTCCAGCACCGGATTATGCAGGTACCGCCCACGCCCGGCCTGAATGCTGATCAGCGTCAGGTCCGCGCCATCCTCCAGCGTCATGGAATGACGCGGATGGAAGGACACAGAAGCATCCGTCTGGCCAAGAGAGACAAGAAGAACGTCTCCCCCCTTCTTGCCAGCAGGCACGCGCACCTGCGCGCCATCGGCCGCCAGAGCTGTGTTCAGGGCTGTCAGAGGATCACGGTCCGGGCAGGAAAGCGGACCGAAGGTCTGCGTCTTTGCAAAAAAAGACACGTCCAGTTCGGCCGGAAGAACCGAAAATGCCTCGGCGTAGCGCCCATTGACAAAGACCAGACGCGGCAGATCCGCCAGCGGGCCATCCGTCAGTCCAAGCTCTTCAAGCTGCGCCTGAATCTGGGCGACGTCATAAACGTCGGCCGGAGCAGCCAGCGGCGTTTCCGCCAGAAAACGGAGGCTGGTATAGCGCCATTCCTCAACGCGGCGGTCAGGCAACCCACTTCTGTGCAAAGCGCCTGTCGCGGCCTTGCGCACCGGGTCTGTTACCCCATCCAGCCGTGTGCCGAACGGAGCAAGCGTGTCTGACCGATCTTGTGTGATTGCGTTCACGCCGCCTCTGCCTCCGCAAGGAACCGGGTATAGCCTTCACGGTCAATCTGCTGCGCCAGTTCCGGGCCGCCAGAATGGATAATGCGGCCCTTTGCCATCACATGGATGCGGTCAGGCACCAGATAGTCCAGCAGACGCTGATGATGAGTAATGACCAGCGCTGAGAAACTCGGGGACCGCAGGCGGTTCACGCCCTCCGCAACAATACGCAGGGCATCCACATCCAGACCGCTATCCGTTTCATCCAGAATGGCGAAGGATGGCTCAAGGAGCGTCATCTGCAACACTTCGTTCCGCTTTTTTTCACCACCGGAGAAGCCGACATTCACGTTCCGCTTCAGCATGTCGGGCGCCATGGAAAGTTCCTTGGCGGCGGCGCGCGCTGTTTTCAGAAAAGTGACGGCATCCAGCTCGTCCTGCCCGCGTGCGCGGCGCACAGCATTAACGGCGGTGCGCAGGAAGTTGGCATTGTTCACGCCCGGCAGTTCGATAGGCGACTGAAACGCCAGAAAAAGGCCCGCCGCAGCGCGCTCTTCCGGCTCCATTTCCAGCAGATCCTTGCCCTGAAAGTTTACGCTGCCAGCGGTAACTTCATAATCCTCACGCCCGGCCAGAACATAGGACAGGGTGGATTTCCCTGAGCCGTTCGGCCCCATAATGGCGTGAACCTCACCCGGCGGGATGCTGAGATCCACGCCCTTGAGAATTTCCTTTTCCTGCCCGTCAGCATCAATCCGGGCGCACAGACCGGAAATATCCAAAAACTGGGTCATGTCATGCACTCCCTTACCCTACGCTGCCTTCGAGGCTGATCTGCAACAATTTCTGAGCTTCCACGGCAAACTCCATGGGCAACTCTTTCAGAACGTCACGGCAGAAGCCGTTGACGATAAGCCCCACCGCATCCTCTTCAGACAACCCGCGCTGGCGGCAGTAAAACAGCTGGTCTTCCGAGATTTTGGAGGTGGTGGCCTCATGTTCAATCCGCGCGCCCATATTGCGGTTTTCAATATAGGGCACGGTATGCGCGCCGCACTGATCACCAATCAGCAGGCTGTCACACTGTGTAAAGTTCCGCGCGCCGGAGGCCTTGGGCAGCACCCGCACCAAACCGCGATAGGTGCTGTCTGACTGCCCGGCGCTGATGGTCTTGGCGATGATGGTCGAACGGGTATTGCGCCCGATATGGATCATCTTGGTGCCGGTATCCGCCTGCTGATGGTTATTGGTCACCGCGACGGAATAAAACTCACCCACGGAGCCTTCCCCCTGCAAGATGCAGGACGGATATTTCCATGTAATGGCGGAGCCTGTTTCAACCTGCGTCCAGGAAATTTTGGAGCGCGCGCCACGACATGCGCCCCGCTTGGTCACAAAATTGTAAATCCCGCCCCGGCCATTTTCATCGCCCGGATACCAGTTCTGCACCGTGGAATATTTGATGGAGGCGTCTTCCATCGCCACCAGTTCCACCACAGCCGCATGCAACTGGTTTTCATCCCGCATGGGGGCGGTGCAGCCTTCGAGGTAGGAGACGGAGGCTCCGTCTTCCACCACAATCAGCGTACGCTCAAACTGCCCGGTATTTTTGGCATTGATGCGGAAATAGGTGGACAGCTCCATCGGGCAACGCACCCCTTTGGGCACGAACACAAAGGAACCATCTGTAAACACGGCGGAGTTCAGAGCGGCGTAGAAATTATCGCCAACCGGCACCACGCTGCCCAGATACTGGCGGACCAGTTCGGGATGGTCCCGCACGGCCTCAGAAATCGGGCAGAAGATCACGCCCGCTTCTTCCAGCGTTTTACGAAACGTGGTGACAACGGAAACACTGTCAAACACAGCGTCCACAGCCATAGGCGGACGGGAGGTCTCTCCTTCCGGCAGTTCCACACCGGCCAGCATCGCCTGCTCATGCAGCGGAATACCGAGCTTTTCATAGGTGCGCAGCAGTTCCGGGTCCACTTCTTCAAGGGACTTCGGGCCGGGCTTCTTTTTGGGCGCTGCGTAATAATGCAGGTCCTGATAATCAATCGGCGGGTGAGACACCTTGGCCCATTTGGGCTCTGCCATTTTCAGCCAGGTGCGATACGCCGCCAGCCGCCACTCAAGCAGCCAGTCCGGCTCCTCTTTTCTGGCGGAAATCAGGCGAATGGTATCTTCATTCAGCCCCTTGGGCGCGACGTCCATATCAATGTCCGTCTCGAAGCCCCATTTATAGGAAGACTGACCGAGTTTTTCGACTGCTTCACGCGTTTCGGTGACTGCTGGCATTGTTCAAGCCCCTTCGCGTCTCATGCTGGCGCTCATCAGCGCATTTTTCTTCGTCATGACTGCACCGCATGCGCTCTTCTGGCGCATGATCTCCAGCGAAATACCTTCCAGCGTGTCCCGGATGGCTTTGTTGATGGTATCCCAGCTGCCGCACATGCCGCAGGACACGCCGGTATCACACTCTCCCCCATCCACACAGGCTGTGAGCGCAATCTTGCCATCCACTGCCGTAATAACGCTGGCCACGGAGATATCCGCCAGCGGACGCGCCAGCCGATACCCTCCCTTGGCCCCACGCTGGGACAGCACAAATTTGTGAGCGGACAAAACCTTGAGGATTTTTGCCACGGTAGGTTCCGGCACACCTGTCTCGGCAGCCAGCGCGGGGGACGTCACCACGCCATCCTGCTCGCCAAGATTGACAAGTATGACAACCGCATAGTCCGCCAGACGGGAAAGTTTCAGCATTATCCTGCCATCAGGTGATTGGAGACCAGTCAGGTCCTGTTTCAGACACATGGGGCGAAGCGCGCCAAAGGTCAACCCAAAAGCAACATGCCTGACCAGATGGTTTTACGGGGCCAGCTACTGGGCATTCAGCCCGAACAGCAACCGCAGGACGGCAAACAGCAACGCGCCGACGCCAAAGCCCACCAGCGTTCCGTTAAAGCGAACATATTGCAGGTCCTTCCCTACGCGCAGCTCCAGCTTTTCCGCAATCTGCACCGCGTCCCACCCCGCCACCACACGGGCGATAAACTCCGCCATCCGCTCCCGCACAAAGGGCAGAGCACGGACAATAGCCTTGTCCACGCTGTCCATAATCCGCTGGCGCATCATCGGGTCTTCCCGCAATTGTGCGGCAATATGGGTCAGGCCTTCCTGCACCAGAGAAGCGATGCGGCCATCCGGATCTTCCACATCCGCTTCCACCAGACGACGGAAGCGCTGCCAGATATCGGCCCACCAGCCCACAACACTTTCATGCGAGAGGACGCCCATAATGGCCTGAGAGATATCGCTCCCGCGCTCCGGGTCTGTCTCGATCCGGTCAATCTGCGAGCGAACCCACGCCGTAAAGCCCTCACGCAGCGAGGAGTTCTGGGGGTCAACACGCTCCAGTTCCTTACTGGCCGCAAGCAGAACGCGCGTAGCGATGGAGCCGCCAATGGCCCAGCCCAGCAGACGCCCGCCCTGCTCCCGCACACGCTCTTCAATCATGGTGCGCAAAGCGCCCTCCCGGGCCTGCAAACCATCCTTGATCTGCCCCAGAAGGAAGGAGAGCACTTCCTGATGCCGGTCATCATCCACAAGGCTGCGCAAAGCCCGGGCGACAATGGGCGCCAGATTGCTGTTGCCCAGCAGACGCGGGAAGATTTTCCCGATAGCCCCGCTGGCCCGGCCGTCTTCCAGCCGGTCCAGCATCTTGGGCATGGAGTCCAGCACTGAGCGCGTCAGCATCTCCCGTGTTGCCGGGTCATCCAGCATGTTGGCCAGAAAGGTGGAAATATCCACCTGCTCCAGCACGCGCCCGACTTCTTTCTCGGTAAAAACCTGCCCGGAGACAAAACGCCCCAGCGCCCGGCCCAGCCGTTCCTTCTGGGCTGGCAGAATGGCGGTATGGGGAATCGGCAGTCCCATCGGGTGCCGAAACAGGGCCACCACGGCAAACCAGTCCGCCAGACCACCCACAACGCCCGCCCGCGCGCCCGCGCGCAACATTTCCAGCCAAAAACCGTCCCGCACCCATCCGGCAGCCGGGGCCGCATAGCCTGCAACCGTCAGACCACCCATCCCGACCAGCAGGCCGGTTGCAGCACGCTTGTAGCGTTTAAGGGTTTTACGGGCGGCGACGTCGCCCTCACTTTCTGGATATGGCGTCATAATTTTTTAAATAGCACTCCCACTCCTGCCCCCCAAGAGTGCGTGAGCATGTTGCAGCAAAAGAGCAGACATGAAACTGTATTGCTCCTTTCTATCCCGTCACACGGCGAGCCCTGAACGAGGCGCATTAATGGATTTTTCTACACTTTCTCCTGAGCTTCAGACCATTTTTGCACCCATCCTGCAGGATAAAAAATCTCCGCTGCCGGTTGAAGGCGTCAATCCGGTTCTCTCCACAGCCCGTCGGCTGGGCGATGCGCTGGAAGAGGGGCAACTGTCTCTCGCAGATGTGACGGCTCTGGTGCAGACACTGCGGGATTCCGCTTTTCTGCGCCGCGCCAGCCGCCTGCACCGGTATGTTGGCGGCGCGGAAACAGCCACAACCGCCAGACGACTGGCCGCCGTGACCCACCGCGTCATAGCGGCGCTGCCGGAACCCACGCCGGAGGCGTTTCAGGCGGCTGTCAGCCCGGTGCGTTTTGCCGCAGTCTTCACGGCGCACCCGACATTTGCCGTGAGCAACCCGGTTTATGCCACGCTGGCCGAAAGTGCCTCGGAAGAAGTTCTTCCCGAAAGCGTGCCGTTTTTTGAAACCCATCGCCGGGATGAACACCCGACGCTGGAAGAAGAATTCACGCTGGCAACGCTGGCCATCAGCCGGGCGCGTGACGCTATGGACCAGCTGAACGGCGCTTTGCTGGAAACAGCACGGGAGCACTGGCCGGACGCATGGACGTCTGTCATTCCCCGGCCCGTCATTGCCACAAGCTGGGTGGGCTACGATACGGACGGGCGCACCGATATCGGCTGGTGGGATACGCTCCGCCTGCGCCTGCGCATGAAGCTGTTTCAACTGGAACGTCTGGCACAGCAGATTAGCACAACGCAGGCCAGCGCTCCGGCGCTGATGGACCGCCTGCATCAGGCGATTGCCTGTGTCGAAGCGCAGATTAACGCCACACCCACCGGCCCGGATGCCGAGGCCGTGGCCCGGTTTGCCGATGTGCTGGTGAACAGCCACCAGACCGCCTTGCTGAACGCGGGTGATCTGGCGGACGATCTGGACGCTGCCATTCAGGCCGCTGAGCCTGCCGACCACCTGCCTCTGGCAATCGCCCGTGCCGGTTTTATGGCCCACGGGCTGGCGCTGGCGCATACGCATGTCCGCCTTAACGCCACGCAGATCCATAATTTTGTTCGTCAGAAGCTGGATATCCCGGATGATCCGGCCAATCCGTCTCACCGCCGGGCGGTTCTGAACCGCCTGAATGACGCACTGGACACGGTGCAGGCTGTGCCGGTTGATTTCGGCGCTCTGATGAGTGACCCGTCCACAGCGGGGCGCCTGATGATGACGGTCGCGCAGATTTCCAAACATATTGATAACGAGACCCCGGTCCGCTTCCTGATCGCTGAAACAGAAACAGGATACACGCTGCTGGCAGCGCTCTGGGCAGCCCTGCACTTTGGCGTTGCGGACAAAGTGGAAATCTCCCCGTTGTTTGAAACGGAAGAAGCCCTGAGCAACGGGGACCGGATTGTGGACGAAGCCCTGCGCTCCCCCACATGGCGGGCTTATGTGCAGCGCACAGGGCGCATCAGCTTCCAGTTTGGGTATTCCGATTCCGGGCGGTATGTCGGGCAGCTGGCCGCGACCTATCTGATTGAACGCCTGCGCCTGAAAATTCATGATCTGCTTGTGCGCTGGAGCCTTCAGGACGTTACGGTCATTTTCTTTGACACCCACGGCGAAAGTATTGGCCGGGGCGCGCATCCGTTCCGTATGGCCGGGCGGCTGAGCTATCTTTCCCCCCGCCATGTCCGGGCCGAATTTGCCAGAACCGGCATTGCCTGCCGGGAGGAAACCGCTTTTCAAGGTGGGGATGGCTATGTGCTGTTCGGCACACCACAGCTTGCGGGGGCCACACTGGCCACCATTGCGGAAAACCTGTTCAACCCCCTGCATCAGGAGGGCGACCCGGTTTATGAACAGCCGGTCTTTTCTGCTGACTTTTTCTCCAGCATTTCCGAAGGCATGCAGGCGCTGGTGGAAGACCCCGGTTATGCCGCCCTGCTCGGCGCGTTTGGCCCGGCCCTGATTGACCGTACCGGCTCCCGCCCCCCGGCCCGCCAGAGTGCTGAAGCCGCGACCAGCACCCGGCTGACCCACCCCAGCCAGCTCCGCGCCATTCCGAATAATGCGATTCTCCAGCAGCTCGGCTGGTGCGCCAACACCCTGCAAGGGCTGGGGGCTGCTGTGCGCCGCCACCCTGAAACCTTTGAAATCTTCAACACCTCCAGCCCGCGCTTCCATCGCGCTCTGGATTTTGCGCGCCATGCCCTGAGCTGTTCGGATGATCGGGTGCTGCAATCCGTTATCAATCTGCTGGACCCCGGCTACTGGCTGGACCGTGCCACAGCCGAAGGTAAAGCCTCACGCCGGGCCGCTTTTCTTACGCTAATGCATGATCTGGAAAAGCTGAACCTCTCAGCCGACCTGCGCACTCTGTTCCGCCGTATTCAGGCGGACCATCTCGCCCTGCGGGAAGCATGGGAAGATGCCCCGCAGGGCGCCCCACTCAACCGGGCACTACATGCCATCCGGATTGCGCTGATTGAGCGGATCTGGATTCTGGCCTGCCGGATCCCCTTCTTCATGCCGCGGGGTGGCTTTAACCGGGATATGATGATGCAGCAGATCCTGCGTCTGGAAATTCCGGCCGTCCTGAAGGAAATGGTGCATATTTTCCCATCCGGAACGGTTGCCTCCAACCTTGATTTCCATGAACCACGCGGCCCGCGTGAACAGGGAATTTATGAACGCGAACATCGGGAAATCTTCATGCCCATGCAGCAGATGTTTGCTCTGCTGCGCGAGATCAGTGTCGGGGTCATGCATGACATCGGGGCGTTTGGCTAAGGGGTAAGCCTTATCCCGCGAAACGCTCAGCCCGGAACCAAACTCTCCGGGCGGGCGTTCAGTCTTGCAGGACTGTCACAAACTGCGAAACATTTTATGCCCCGAACGTCATATTCCTCCCCTGCGCTCTGCTTTTTTCTGACCTCAGATCAGGGGAGCGCGTTCTCATGACCATAGCAACGCCGGACACCCCTCCCCGCGCGAGACATCTCGGGTTGAAAATTTGTGGTGGCATTGCGCTCGCCATCCTGCTCCTGATCCTGTTCTGGTCATGGGACTGGTTTGTGCCACTGGTCAATTCCCGGGCTACAGCACTCCTACATCGCAAAACCACAATTGCACATCTGCATGTACATCTGGGCCGGGTCACCACCATCAAGGTGGACGACCTCAAAATTGAGCAGCCCAAAACATTTGAAAAAGAAAAAGATCAGTTTGCGCAGGCCAAAAGCCTCAGCGTATCGTTTGATGTCTGGTCTTACCTCTGGCACCGCACTCTGCTCCTGCCGCTCATTGCGCTGGAACAGCCGACAGCAGACATCATTGCACTTAAAAACAACCTGAATAACTACACCTTTACCGAAGACGGCAAACCAGCCAGCACGCCTGCACAGCCAGATGCCACCGGCAAAACAAACCTGCCAGATATCGGCGAACTGCGTATTACCGACGGCACGCTGCATGTAAAATATGACCCGCTTCAGGCCGATATGCAGGTTTCTGTGCAGACAACCCCGCCTGAGGGGGCCAGTCGTGGCACGCTGCGTCTGGACGCCAAAGGGCGTTATGCGCAGCAGCCTATTACCGCACGCTTTATTGGCGGCGCGTTACTCTCTTTTGTTGCGGACAAAGACCCCTACCCCGTTGACCTCAGCGTGCAGAATGGCCCCACCAACGCCACTCTGAAAGGGGATGTGGTGCACCCGATGAGCTTTGCCGGTGCTCACCTCAAGCTGCATTTTGCAGGGCCTGATATGTCCCTGCTTTATCCGCTGACCGGCGTGCCAATCCCGCGCACTCCGGCCTACACCATTACCGGCAATCTGGATTACAGCCGCAACCACATCCTCTTCAAGGACTTTGAAGGCAGGATGGGCACCAGCGACATTGGTGGCACTCTTGAGGTTGATCCACACCAGAAGCCAATGGCTCTTCAGGCCAACCTGCGCTCAAAACAGGTTAATCTGGTGGATCTCGGTGGGTTCATCGGTGCAAAGCCGACAAAAACGGCTGCTGAGAAAAAGCAGGATGCCAACAGCAAGACAGTTCTGCCAGATACTCCCATCAATATTCCGCGCCTGAACGCCATTAATGCACACGTCACATATCACGGAGCACATATCGAAAATAAGCAGCTTCCGCTTGATAATATCGACACTGAGTTTTTCATCAACAATGGTGAAATTGACCTCAAACGGCTGAATTTTGCCGTTGGGAATGGCACACTGGCCAGTTCCGCAACGCTCAAGCCGGATGGCTCTCTGTTTGACACGACCGCACGGATTGACTTTGCGCGCATTGATCTGGCCCGCATCATGCAGGCCACAGCCAATTCCAAAGCGCGTGGAATTATTGGCGGCCACATGACCCTGAGAGCCAAGGGGAACTCCATTGCCAGCCTGATGGCGGCGGGAAATGGTGGCCTGACGCTGGTGCTGGATCAGGGGGGCGATATTACCGCCATTCTGCCGGATATTATGGGCCTGCAACTGGGCAATGCCATCCTGACAGCCCTCGGCCTTCCGTCCCACACCGACATCAAATGCTTTATTGCCGATATGCCGCTGAAAAACGGCATCGTCTCCACCAACACCCTGCTGCTGGAAACAGGTGAAGCCCGTACGCTTGGCCGCGGCACGATTAATTTCAAAACCAATACTCTGGACTACTCCCTGACCACCCGTGCCCAGAACCCGACCATTGCGTCTCTGCCGGGAGCGTTCAACATCACCGGTCCCATCAAATCTCCCACCGTGTTACCGGGTGCGGAAATTCTGGGGCGCGCGGCAGCAGCAGCGGGCCTCGGCTTCGTTTTTCCGCCTCTGGCCCTGCTGCCAACCATCCAGCTTGGTGTTGGTGATGATTCCCGCTGCTCCCGCGCCGTGCAGGCTGTCAACCAGAACCCCGCCGCAGGTATTGCCCCCGGTTCACTGTCCCATGCCGCAGGCACCAGACGCAGCGTATCATCCACGCATGCCAGTCGTCGCCCGCAGGGCAGCACTAAAAAGGGGACGGGCAAAACTGCTGCGCCCAAACAGCACGAAGGCCGTATGACGCCAGAAGAAGTCCGTGCGGCCTGGAATGCAAAGCTACACACGAAGCACTGATACGCTCACTGGAGCACCGATCCGCATTTTTCGGCGAAGATAAAACTGACAACCCAGCTTCTGACCTGACCTGCATTTGCAGCCAGAACACCCAGAAGACTGCTTTTTGAGAGTGGCTGGAAGCTACCCCGTTCTGGAGCTTCCAGCCTTAATACCTCACGACGGTCCCGACCGTAAAAATCTTCCCTCAGCCTGTCTCTGGAAAATGATTACGTGTCAGGAGGCTTGCATGAGCCTGTTCACGACACCGGTGAAGCCCTGAATTGTCTGCGTTTCATCAAAATCTTCTGCTGAGAGAGATATCTTAAAATGCTCTTCCACAGCCATAATAATATTAACGTGCTTCAGAGAGTCCCACCCAGAAATCTCAGAGGGGAACTGCACACTGTCCAGTGAAAGGTTCGGAATATTGAGTTGCTGGGAAACAAGTCTCGACAACACATGCACAGCATCGTCCTGTTCTGACTGACGATCCTGAGGAAGAGCATTGATGTTCTGGCTTGCGACTGCGCCTGAAAAGCTATCAAGCTCCGGATACATCTGAAGGGTGTTTTTCAGAAGCTCAAGCCAGTCCGCGTCTTCGCTCCAATGCCCTTTCCAGTGCTCGTTCGGCTTTTTGATGTATCCACACCACAAATCCGCGTCCAGCTTCTCTATCGTTCCCGGCGGATGGTCCTGGTCTGCGTTCTGGACCCATAAGAGCTTGTTGGGACCATAATTTTTCAAAATATCCAGAAGCTTTTTTATATTCACAAGAGAAGATGGAACACCGCTTTTCCATATCCAGACCTTGCGGCCAAGCTCCAGTTCTCTGAGGAACTGGCTTTTCATAAATTCAATAACGACTGAAAAATCAGGTATTTTTTGACTAATCGTTTCTTTAGGAAAATTCTTTACGAGAAGACCGGTATGCGTGGACCATTTATACATTTTATGTCGTATCCGCCATTCAGGATCGACATTGTTCCACTCCTCTTCCGGAAGAAACATGTCCAGAAAATCCGGCTTTTCCAGTTGATGGAGACGATATTTGAGCAGCATCATTAAATGAGGCAGACGGTCTGCACTATTTTCCGACGCCGCTGAGAAGCGCAGAAGATGGGGGTGCAAAATACCCGCGCGTTGCTGCACCAGTCCAAATTCACAATCTTCCCCAAGGCTTTCAAAGTTACTAAAAACCCGTAGACGTTCTGATAGTTTTTTGGGTGCCCCGGCAGAGGATGTTTCTGACGCCTGAGAGGCTTTTGTCACCAGATCATCAATCGTCACTACATCGTCCAGAAGTGTATCTGGCAGTTTGTGCGAGAGCTTTTTTTGTAATGCGACAACGGTGGAGACAGTCATGTTGTTGCCCCACCCGACAATGTCGGTAAATTTCAGATCAGGGTTCCACAAGGGGATGGAATGTCCCAATGTTTCTTCCATGATATCCTTTACACATGACATCATGGAGCTTTTATCCATTTCAATTTTATGCAACATCTTCAAATTCTTCCTTCAATTGCCGTTTCTATTTTTTTGCGATCTATTTTTCCGTTTTCATTTCTAGGAAAAACATCAATATTGATGATGATATCCGGGATCGCATAAGGCTCCAGAGACTTAGAAAGCTCTTTTCTGATAAAAGACGCGTCTGGATTCTGAGATGTCTCAATAACAACGACAATTTTCTGCTGCATATAAAGAACGCAGGATTTATCGTAGCCAATAGCACTAAGGGCTCCATAAATCTCTTCTATCTCTATCCGGTAGCCTTTATGCTTGATCTGGAAATCAAAGCGCTCAGCAAAATATATCTTACCGTTAATTCTGATACCGCGATCGCCGGTAAAATACCCCAGAACCGGCCCCTGCTCTGTTTGCACGTCTCGGAAGGCCGCCTGTGTGGCCTCCGGATTACCCAGATATCCATCAGCCAGTTGCGGGCCAGTGATCACAATTTCTCCGTCGTCAGGACTTTCCCCAACCAGTAACAGAGCCATGTCAGAAATTGGTTTTCCCAGGGTCACAGATGGAAAGCTGGTTTCCTGTAAGAGCCCATCTGTAACTTTGATATGTGTCATAGAAACGGTTGTTTCTGTGGGGCCGTATGTATTGAAAATATCAGACGCTGGCAGCGTTTGTCTGAGCATACGCGCCTGACTGACCAGCAAAGCCTCACCACAAAAAACGAATTGCTTGAGTGTTTTCAGATTTTCGAATGTCAGTTCATTAGATTGCTGCATCAGGGTGATGGTACTGGGGACAGAAATCCACACGCTTATCTGTTTGGCCGCAATCATACGGGCTGGCCGCATCCGATCAAAAAATGTCTCTATGGGGCAAAGAGCGGCACCGGCGCACAGCCCCCCGTAAATTTCCATAACACTCAGGTCAAAAGCAATATTGGCATACTGGCTGACCCGGTCCTGAGGCGTGATGAATAAGCACTCAGACATCCACTCGACATAATGGTGCAGTGCCTGCCGCCCTATCACGACACCTTTGGGCATCCCGGTCGAACCAGATGTAAAAATAACATAAGCAGGCCGACTAGACGGCAGGACATGAATTTCTGTGTCTTTATACGTTTCAACAGAATTCTGTATAGTTTCTATAGAAAGAGTTTCACAAACAGAACTCTCTCCGCACAACGTCTCTATTTCTTGCTGATTTCCTATAATGACATCAGGTTTGAAAATCTCGACTATTCTCCGTTTTTTTTCCAAAGATGAGAGAAGGTTGAGCGGAGCATACGTGGCATCACTCGCAAGGGATGCAAACATAGCGGCATACGCATATTCGCCTGCGGGGGCAGCAATAAGTATTTTCCTAAAATTGTTTTTTGTGAAAACTGCTGCAAACGCCTTCATGATTTGAAGCAACTGAGAATAATTTATACTATTTTTTGCACGGTATACTGCCGTATTTTGCGGATATTCTTCGCAAATTGTGAGAAATTTTCTCACTGTATCATTTTCTGACATCATTTATGTCCTGAATTTTTATGTCATAGAAAATTGAGTAATCACAATTCTCTATCCAATAGACATGTGTAATTTTTGAGTATTTACCGATAAAATCTCATTTATAAGATTTTACCGGATATCGTGAGGCAATTCAGATCTGGTAGCGAAGATACAAAAAAAGCCACCTCAAGATGAGGAGGCTTTTCTGTATCCGTAGATAATCCCGGAGACGATGGCTTATTTAGACTGAGCCATAATCTCTTCTGCCACGTTGCGCGGCACGGGGTCATAGTGATGGAACTGCATGGTGAAGGATGCGCGGCCCTTCGTCATGGAACGCAGGTGAGAAATGTAACCAAACATTTCCTTCAGCGGCACATGAGAGCGAACCATAACCGTGGAACCGGAGGTTTCCTGGCTCTGGATCATACCACGACGACGGTTGATATCACCCACAACGTCACCAACGTGATCGTTCGGGGTGGTCACTTCCACGTCCATGATCGGCTCAAGAATAACCGGACCAGCCTGTTTCATACCTTCACGGAAGCAAGCCTTAGCCGCGATTTCGAACGCCAGAGCGGACGAGTCAACGTCATGGTACTTACCGTCAAGCAGCGTGAACTTGAAGTCCACCGTCGGGAAGCCTGCCAGCACGCCTGTAGAAGACTGCATGCGGATACCTTTTTCGACCGCAGGAATATATTCCTTCGGCACGGTACCGCCAACAACCTTGTTTTCAAAGTGAATGCCATCGTTCCGCTCAACCGGCTCGAAAGCAATTTTCACTTCAGCGAACTGACCGGAACCACCAGACTGCTTTTTATGCGTGTAGGTTTCCGTGTGCGGCTTGGAGATGGTTTCACGATACGCCACCTGCGGTGCACCGACGTTTGCATCCACACCATATTCACGACGCAGACGGTCGATGATGATGTCGAGGTGCAGTTCGCCCATGCCGGACAGAATGGTCTGACCCGTTTCCTGATCCGTCTTCAGCTGCAGGGAAGGATCTTCACTGGCCAGCTTCTGCAGCGCCAGCGTCATCTTTTCCACGCCGTCTTTGGTTTTCGGCTCAACAGAGATGTCGATAACCGGGATCGGGAAGCTCATACGTTCCAGAACAACCGGATCGGCCGCATCAGCAAGCGTATCACCTGTCTGAGAGTCTTTCAGACCCACGAACGCAGCAATATCACCAGCATGAACTTCCGTCAGTTCTTCACGCTTGTCAGCATGCATCTGGTAAATACGGCCGATACGTTCCTTGTGGCCCTTCGTGGTGTTCAGAACCGTATCGCCGGTCTTCAGCACGCCACGGTAGACGCGAACGAAGGTCAGCGTGCCGTATTTGTCGTTGATGATTTTGAAAGCGAGGCCAGCAAACTTGCCGTCCGGATCAACCGGGATGATCGGCTGAGCGGCTTCATCGTCTTCTTCACCTTCCGGCGGAGCGCAACGGATGCCTTCAACGTCATTCGGAGCCGGCAGGTAATCGATCACGGCGTCGAGCAGCGGCTGAACGCCTTTGTTCTTGAACGCCGTGCCACACAGAACCGGGCGGAACTCACCGGAGATGGTACCCTTCTTGATGCAGCGCTTCAGCGTTTCAATGGAGACTTCGCCGTTTTCGAAATACTCTTCCATTGCCTTGTCATCGACAGCCAGAGCGGTGTCGAGCAGGTTCTGGCGGGCTTCAGCAGCCTTTTCTTTCAGATCAGCCGGAATTTCTTCATCGTGGAACTTCGCGCCCAGCTCACCGCCTTCCCAGACGATTGCTTTCATCTCGATCAGATCAACGACGCCCAGGAACTGGTCTTCAGCACCAATCGGCAGCTGCAGCGGGATCGCGACGATGTCCAGCTTTTCCTTCAGCGTGTCGAATGCACGGTAGAAGTTCGCGCCGGTACGGTCGAGCTTGTTGATGAAGATGATACGCGGAACCTTGTAGCGGTCAGCCAGACGCCAGTTGGTTTCAGACTGCGGCTGAACACCGGCCACACCTTCAATGATGAAGACAGCGCCATCGAGCACGCGCAGAGAACGGTTCACTTCGATGTTGAAGTCGATGTGTCCGGGGGTGTCGATGATGTTGATGCGGTGGTCGTTCCACTCACAGGTCACAGCAGCGGAGGTAATGGTAATACCGCGCTCACGTTCCTGCGCCATGTAGTCGGTCGTGGTGTTACCGTCGTGCACTTCACCAATTTTGTGAGACACACCGGTGTAGTACAGAATACGCTCGGTCGTGGTTGTCTTGCCCGCGTCGATATGCGCGGTGATCCCGATATTACGGATCTTCGAAAGGTCGGATTTGGCGGACACGAAAACCTCCAGAAAACAGGTCAGGCGCGACAGGGAACCCTTCGCGCCTGTGGCTACCGAACACCGTGCTGATCCCAGTTTTGTTTAAGGAAGCCCGGCTGCCGGAAACCGGCCGATAGACGAAAAGTGCCTGACACCCTGCCAGACACCTGCACAGAAAATCCGGACCGTCAGATTTTGACTGGCCCGGACCCACTGCGGTTAGGAAACCCCTGAATCAGGCGCCAGCGGCAGCCTGTTTTTTAGCCTGAGCGCGCAGCACGCGGCGCTTCACGACCTGAGCTTCTTCCGGCAGCTTGCGGTTAGGCGTGCTGATCAGGAAGGAGTCCAGACCACCATTATGTTCAATGGTGCGGAGGCCACGGGTGCTGACGCGCATGTGCACGGCGGCGCCCAGAATGTCGGACATCAGGGATGCTTCCTGCAGGTTGGGCAGGAAACGGCGACGGCTTTTGTTGTTGGCGTGACTGACGTTGTTTCCGGTCAGAACGCCTTTGCCGGTAATCTGGCAGCGACGGGACATTGTCTCATCCTTGTCTTAGGTATCAAACAGAGGGCCGAGACAATTTGCCCGGCGACCACATTCAGGATTGGCGCGGCTTATGGCTGAGCAAGCGCCTGCCGTCAAGGGTTGACCTCAGGCTTTCTCACTTTCCGGAGCAGTCTGTGCCTGTGTTGCTTCATGAATCTCGCCTGTACGCACGCTGTGCGCGGCAGAGTCGAGAATATGCAGGATGGTGTCTTTATCCATGCTCCGGGCCAGCAGACCCAGAGAACCGCCCAGCAGGGCAGAGGCAATTGCCAGCGGCGGGTGATTCTCTTTAAGCAGGTGCTCCATCGCACTTTCGACCACCATGGCGCAGCGGGCCAGATCGTCCGGCACACCCGGCATTGCGTCTGATGTGGGCTCTGCGGGTGTATGTCCTGCTGTATCCGTCATGATAATTCCTCTTCTTTCCTTGTCTCAGACACCGGCCCGCAGACCGGTGCTTTATTCGATTCGCCAGAGATGACCGCCCGGACGTTCCTGCCGTTACCCGGCAAGACGCTCTGCCACGCTTTCTGCCCCCTGCGCCGCCCACATGGCGGCATATTGCCCGCCAGAAGCCAGCAGAGCCTCATGCGTGCCACGTTCGATCACACGCCCCTGCCCCATCACCAGAATTTCATCCGCGTCCACAATGGTGGACAGACGGTGCGCAATGACCAGCGTGGTGCGGGAGGCAGAAACGGCTTTCAGAGCCGCCTGAATCTCCTGTTCCGTATGTGTGTCCAACGCGCTTGTAGCCTCGTCAAGCACAAGAACACGGGGGTCTTTCAAAAGTGTTCGCGCAATGGCCACACGCTGCTTTTCCCCGCCTGAAAGCTTCAGCCCGCGTTCCCCCACCTGTGTCTGGTAGCCATCCGGCAGAGACATGATGAAGTCATGGATCTGCGCCTGTCGCGCCGCCTGCTCCATCTCCGCCGGAGTGGCTCCCAGACGCCCGTAGGCGATGTTGTAGCCAATCGTTTCGTTAAACAGCACGGTATCCTGCGGCACCACGCCTATGGCCGCCCGCAGGTCCTCCTGCCGGTAGGCACGCACATCATGCCCGTCCACCAGCACCGCGCCAGACCAGACATCATAAAACCGGAACAGCAGGCGGCTGATGGTGGATTTGCCAGCCCCCGTTGAGCCGACAATGGCGACCTTCTGGCCCGGTGCCGCCACAAAGCTCACCCCATGCAGAATTTCGCGCTCTGGCCCGTATCCAAACCGGACATCCCGAAACGCCACTTCCGCCGGAGCAGAATCCGCAAGCCGCGTGGCGATTGGCAGCGGGTTTTCCGGGTCCGCCACCTCCACATGTTCTTCAACCAGCCCGAACATCTGCTCCAGATCCACCATCGCCGTGCGGATGGCGGAATAGACAGACCCCAGAAAATTCAGCGGCCCGTAAAGCTGAAGCAGGTAGGTGTTGATCATGACGAACTGACCAACGCTGATCCGTCCGGCCTCAACATCCCGTCCGGCCAGCAGCATGATAAGCGTGAGCGCCACGGCAATAATCGCCGCCTGCCCGAAATTGAGCAGTCCGAGAGAATACTGGGTTTTCCGCGCAGCCTGCTCATACCGGGCCTGTGCCGCATCATAGCGGGTCGCCTCATGCGCCTCGTTGCCGAAATATTTGACGGTTTCATAATTCAGCAGGCTATCCAGAGCCTTGCCGCTAGCCTCGGTATTGCTCTCATTCATCCGCCGCCGGATACCCAGCCGCCACGAGGTAAACAGGACCGTAAAGCCGATATAGGCCGCAATCATCAGCACCATCAGACTCACATAGCGCCAGTCAAACACCCGCCAGATCACCACCACAACCAGCAGAGCCTGCAAAATGGTGGGAGAGATGGACATGCCCATCCGCAGCAGGGTTTCCACTCCCTCCGTGCCACGCTCAATGGCGCGGGTCACACCCCCTGTCCGGCGGTCCAGATGGAAGCGTAAGGAGAGTTTGTGCATATGCTGGAAACTGCGGAAGGCCGCCTGCCGCGCCACCCGGAACCGCACAGGCGCAAACAGGGAATCCCGCAAATTTGTCAGCGCGGCAGACACAAGCCTGACCAGCCCATACCCCAGAATGAGCGCAAACGGCGCCATGGCAAGGCTGCCGGGATGGGAGAGACGGTCCACCACGCGGCTGTAAGCCATTGGCACGGCCAGCGTGGCAAGCTCTCCGCCCACCAGCACCAGCAGCACAAGCACAACACGCCACCTCAGCCCGCTGTTCTCACGCGGCCAGAGATACGGAAGAAGACGGGCAAGAGTGACTGAGGCTGGCTGTTTCAGCGCCCCGGACGGAGAACGATTACGTGGTGACATACCCCCGCATGTGGCACGCCTCCATAATTTTGCAACCCCGCAGCACCTTGCCTCGCTCCGGTATCCGCCGGATAAACACAGACGCCTTGCGCGTTTATGGTCTCATTCAAGCACGACAGGATTTCCGATGCCTTCGGACGATACCGCCTTTCTTCGTCACCTCAGGCACTGCAACACCGCCGTCGTGCCCGGTGCGCGCTTCCCGTTTTCTCTGGGCGGCAGACCCACGGGATGGGTCACTCCGGACCTGACGGAGACTCTGGAACAGCGTGGCCTCGGGTCCCGCACGCAGGGTTTTAACCTGCCTGACCCGGCTGATCTGGAAGCACTGGGAGAAGATCTGGCACTGAGCGGTGTTTATCGCTCTCATCACGAACTGTTTGACGTCATGCCGGATGTGGGCCAGCCCGTGCTGGCGCGGATTGACCGTGGCGCTCTGCCCCTGTTCGGGCTGGTGGCCGCCGGGGTGCATCTGAACGGTCTGGTGCGCAAGGCAGACGGATTATATCTGTGGACAGGCCGCAGAGCCGCCAACAAACGGCTGGACCCCGGCAAACTGGACCATCTGGTGGCAGGCGGTGTACCCGCCGGGCACACACCGTGGGACGCGCTGCTGAAGGAAGCGGCGGAAGAAGCCAGTATTCAGGAAGGCCTTGCCCGGCAGGCGCAGCAGGTGGGGCGTCTTGTCTATGCGCTGGACCGGCCCGAAGGGCTGCGGCGCGATATTCTGTATTGCTACGACCTGTTCCTGCCCGAAAGCTTTGAGCCAGTTGCCGCGGACGGGGAAGTAGAATCCTTCCACCTGATGCCGCTGAGCGATGTTTACAAGCTGGTGCGGGATACGGACGAATTCAAATTCAACGTCAATCTCGTGCTGATTGATCTTTTTCTCCGCAACGGGCTGATTGACCCGCATTCCGCAGAGGGCCGCCAGTTGCGGGAGGGGCTGAACCACGGCCTGTCTGCCGCCAGCCCCGGCCACACAACGTCTGGCCACCAGCCGGCTGTGGCACCCGCAACACTCTGAAGGGGCGCAGAGCCCCGCATTCCGGCTTCAGGCTGAAATGCGGGCGTCCAGAAGGGCCTTGGCTTCCGCCTCGGCCTCTTTCATGCCTTTCAGCAAGTGTTCGCGGATTTCTTCCAGACGCTTCTTATCCGTGATTTTCAGCCCGAAAAGATCCTTCACGTAAAACACGTCCACCGCCCGCACTCCGTAGGTGGTAATGTGGGCTGAGGCGATCTGAAGGTTTTCTTCGCTCATGGCGGCTGTCACGTCATGCAGCAGGCCGGGGCGGTCACGACCGTTAATTTCAATCACCGTGTAGGTATTGGACGCGCCGTTATCAATCACCACACGCGGTGGCACATGAATCGCGCGCATCCGCATTGGCATATGACCGAAGCCTGCCTGCGCAATTTCAGCCCCAATATCAATCTGCCCGCTCAGTGCCTGCTCAATCAGCGAACATAGCCGCGCCAGACGATGCGTTTCTTCATACGCGCTGCCAGCCGTGTCCTGAATCCAGAACGTATCCAGAGCCATGCCATGCATCATGGTGTGAATACGCGCATCAACAATGGACGCCCCGGCCAGTGCAAGAGCCCCTGCAATTTTGGAGAACAGGCCGGGTACGTCCACGGTATAAACCGTTACTTCCGTCACACCCCGTGCAGGCAGCGGCAGCACCTCCACCGTCAGCGGTGCGTCCCGCCCGTCCGCATCCCGGATCAGGCGGGCATGCCGTTTGTGCGTTTCATGATCGAAGGACAGCCAGTAACCCGCGTAGCCCAAACCTAGGAAGCGATCGATATCCTGCGGCGCAACGCCGTCTTCGGCCAGAATTTCAGACGTAATTTCCTTGGCGTGACGCACGCGCACGTCCCGCTCCGTCGTGGCGAGACCACCGGCCAGCACTTCCGCCACGCGCACATACAGCTCACGCAGCAATGTGGCCTTCCATGCGTTCCACACACGGGAGCTGACGGCCCGCATGTCCACAATCGTCAGCAGCAGTAGCAGACGCAGGCGTTCGGGAGACTGAACAATGTCCGCCACATCCAGAATGGTCTTGGGGTCATCAATATCACGCTGGAACGCCGTATGGCTCAGCAGCAGATGGTGCAGGACCAGCCAGGAAACGGTTTCCGTCTCCTCACCCGACATCCCCAGCCTGGGGCAGAGATCCGCCGCAATTTCAGACCCGATTTCGGAGTGGTCCCCTCCGCGCCCCTTGGCAATATCGTGCAGCAGCACGGCCATATACAGCGCCCGGCGGGAATGCAGACCTTTGACAAGCTCGTACGCCACCGGGATTTCATCCGCCATGCGGCCGGATGCGACTTCATCCATGATACGGATGGCTTCTATCGTATGCTCATCGACCGTGAACACGTGATAGGTATCAAACTGCATCTGGCCGACAATACGTGTCCAGTCCGGGATCAGCCGCCCGAAAATTCCTGTCTCGTTCAGGATATGCAACCAGTGCGCGTGGCCGGGTGGAGTCTGCTGTTCATAGCTGGAATCGCGCAGGGGGAGTACGGCCGCATCCTCCGGAGCAGGCACACTGGCATCGCGCCGACGGCGCGGGGGCAGGTCCTGCGGTTCCGTCTCACCACAGAGCAGGTCGAGAAAAATCCGCGCGGCTTCCGGGTCATCCCGGAGCGCCACGGCCCGGCGCTCCCAGCGGATAAGCTGATGCCGCCCGAGCGGATGCAGAGGCCTGCGGCGCATCCGCGCCCAGTCCAGCAACTGCATCATCTTGATGGGTTCCTGATCAAACGAGATCCCGCGTTCCGGCAGGATCTGCCCGTCAACCAGTGTAAATCCGGCCTCCCGCATGGCCTCATCCGGCTTGACGGCCGTGGCGGCCGGCCCCTGCGCCTGCCGCAGCACGGCAGGTTCCAGCACATGCGTCAGGCGCATCACCTCACGCGCTGTCAGGAAATAGTGGCGCATAAAGCGTTCTACACCATTCTGACGGCCATGCCGAGTATAGCCCATGCGTGCGCCAATCACCGGCTGCATATCAAACGTCAGGCGTTCTTCCGCACGCCCCGCGACGTAATGCAGATGCAGGCGCACCGTCCACAGAAAATCCCATGACCGGCGGGCGCGCGCCGCTTCCTGCTCCGTCAGCAGGCCCATCCAGATAAATTCCGGTGCAAGAAGGTCCATGACATGGCGGGTGCCGAACGTGTTCCGGCACATCCAGTACAGCGTCTGCAAATCACGCAGGCCGCCGCGCCCTTCCTTGATGTTGGGTTCCACCAGATAGGGGCTGTCCCCAAACCGGCGGTGCCGTTCCAGCCGCTCACGCCGTTTATCCTGAATAAAGCCGGGCGCTCCGGCCTCCACACAGGCCACGATGTAGCGCGCTTCAAACATGGCGAATAACGCAGCGTCCCCCGCCAGCAGGCGGGCATCCAGCAACGCAGTGCGGACTGTGGTGTCCTTCCGCGCTTCCTCAATACATTCATTGATGGTGCGCGTCGCGTGCCCGACTTTCAGGCCCAGATCCCACAGGAAATACAGAACATATTCCACCAGCCGGTGCGCGTTCTGGACATTTTCTTCTTCTGTCAGGAACAGCAGGTCAATATCGCTGAACGGGGCCAGAAGGCCACGCCCGTAACCTCCGGTTGCCGCCACAACAAGCCGCCCTGCGGCAGGAGGCGCGCCCTCCCCGATCTGCCCGACGCCTTCCGCCGTGCCGGTCGCACGCAGCGCAAGGTCCACAATGCCCCGCAGCATCACGTCCGTGAACGCCGCAATCTGCTTGGCGGCTTTTGCGCCCTTCAGTTCATGCGATTCAAACCGGCTGCGGACATCCGCCTGATACCGGCCAAGATGGCGGCGGAAGATCGCCACGGACTCATCCCGCTGCGGGATGGTTGCGTCTGCCGGTGTGGCGTCCCGGAGTTCCCGCGCAAGGCAGGCAGCAAGCCCCTCCGGGGTGAGGGACGCAAGGGCGGAAACATCGGGCTGCCCGGGGGCAGCATGTGCGGGGGAAATCGACATTGCGGTCGGAATCTGCTCCTGAGGGTCGTCTGATAAAGAACCCGGTTTAACTCTTGCTCAACTCTGGGCCGGACATCCATCTTCCCGCACGGCCTCTTTATGAAGCTCATACAGAATATCCAGTGCGGCACGCGGCGTCAGAGTATCCGGGTCTACCTCTAACAGTCGCTTCCTTAACGTATTTTCGTCTTCCTGCGGTAATATCTTCTGCGTGTCGAACAAAGGCAGGGGCCTGGGCCCGGTTGCGTGGTCCCGCTCCAGTTCCCGCAAAAGCCGCCCCGCCCGGTCCACGACTGAGGGGGGCACTCCTGCCAGCTTGGCAACATGCACACCCCAGCTTTTCTTGGCGGAACCGGCCAGAACCTCATGCAGAAAGACAATCTGGCCCCGCCATTCCCTCACCGCCATGGTGTGCGGGGAAAGGCGCGGCAGAGTATCCACCAATCCGGCAAGTTCATGGAAATGCGTTGCAAAAATTGCACGGCAGCGCACAGTTGAATGCAAAGCCTCCAGCACCGCCCACGCAATAGCCAGACCATCCAGCGTTGCCGTACCACGCCCGATTTCATCCACCACGACCAGAGAACGCGGGCCAGCCTGATTCAGAATGGCGGCGGTTTCCGTCATTTCCACCATAAAAGTGGAGCGCCCGCGAGCCAGATCATCCGATGCCCCCACGCGGGAAAAGAGCTGATCCACAATGCCGATATGCGCTTTATCAGCTGAAACCGGAAAGCCCCCCTGCGCCAATAGCACGGCCAGAGCCGTCTGCCGCAGGAAGGTGGATTTACCGGCCATATTCGGGCCGGTCAGCAACATCACGCGGCGGCTGGCAGACAGATCACACCCGTTAGGCGTAAAGCGTGTGCCTTTTGGCAGAGCCGCTTCCACCACCGGATGACGGCAGCCTTCCAGCACAAAAGCCGTATCGTCTGTGACCACCGGACGGCACCAGCTCCCCCCCGCGGCCAGCAGAGCACAGGATTGCAGCACGTCCAGCACCGCCAGTGCCCGCGCCAGAACCGGCAACGCTTCCTCCGCCAGAATACGCTCAACCAGCGCGGCAAAGACCGCTTTTTCACGCGCCGCAGCCCGTTCCGCCGCTTCGGCAATCCGGGCATCCAGTGAGGAAAGCTCCTCTGTGGAGAAACGGGCGTTGCTGGCTGTGCCCTGCCGGAACATCAGATCATCCCGGTCTTTAATGCGGGCGCTGGCAGCAACAGGCACTTCAATCACGTACCCAAGCTGGGCGTGGTGTTTGATCTTGAGGCTCGCCACGCCGAATCGGCTGGCATACTCCGTCTGCAAACCGGCCACGATCCGCCGGGAATTATCCCGGAGGCCTCTATACCGATCCAGTTCGCCGTCATATCCGGCGGCAATAACCCCGCCATCTTCCAGCCGGGCAGGCAGATCCTCCGCCACGGCCCGCACCAGTTCCGCTTCCAGTTCCGGCGAGGCCCCGAGGCTGGCCGCGGCACGCGCCAGATAGGCAGGCAAAGCGGTATGATCCGCCCCCAGAGCCGCGGCAGCGGCACGGGCGGCATGCAGGCCATCCCGCACGGCGGCCAGATCCCGCGGCTGACCACGACCAAGGGACAACCGCCCCAATGCACGGGCAATATCCGGCGCGCGCTTCAGCGCATCCCGCAGGGCCGCACTGCACGAGGGCGATTCGCGCAGCCAGCACCAGCCATCCTGCCGGGCGGCAATGCGGGCCGGGTCCGTCAGCGGTGCGGCCAGCCACTCCGCCACCATGCGCGCCCCGGCGGAGGTAACGGTCTGATTCATGGCGGAGAACAGGGTATGTTCCGTCCCGCCATCCCGTGCGCGCAAAATATCCAGACTGGCGCGGGTGGCAGGGTCTATCCCCAGCACACCGCCTTCCATCTGCGGGCTGGGGTGTGCAAGGCGCGGCAGCTTCCCGGCCTGACTGCGCTGAACATAGTCCACAGCGACTGAGGCCGCGACGGCCTCTTCATCCGTAAAGGTGCCGAACGCATCCACACTGGCCACATCAAAAGCAGCCGCCAGACGCTGGCGGGCTGCTTCCACATTCGGGATCAGCACCTCGGGCGCGCGGGCAGAGTCATGCTCACCCAGCGCCATATCTGCCGGCGCCAGAATTTCTGCAGGGTCCAGCCGCCCCAGCAAAGCCGCCAGAGCGGCTGCCGAAACAGAAGCGGTTTCAAACAGGCCGGTCGAGACATCAATCCATGCCGCCCCGATCAGCCTCTCAGCATCCGCTGCCTTGCTTTTCCGGCCTCGCCCGCTGCCGGGCTGTTCCGCCAGTGCCAGAAGCAGGTTGGAACGGCCCGGTTCCAGCAATTCATCTTCCGTCAGGGTGCCGGGCGTCACCACACGCACCACGGCGCGCGCCAGTGGTCCTTTGGGCGCACCTTTGCCTTTGCGCGGAGCTTCAGTCTGCTCCGCCACCGCCACACGGAACCCCCGGCGGATCAGCCGGGCCAGATACGCAGACGCTGCCGCGACGGGCACGCCACACATCGAGATCGGGTCACCCGCGTGGGTTCCTCGCGCCGTCAGCGCAATATCCAGTGCCGCGGCCGCAGCCGTGGCATCGTCAAAAAACAGTTCATAAAAATCGCCCATGCGGAAAAACAGCAGGGCTTCAGGATTTTCGGCCTTCAGCGCAAACCATTGCGCCATGGCGGGGGTGGCACCCTCGGGAGAATAACGCGTCATTGGCTTATCATACGGGCGTCATCCGGCGGGGCAACAGGCGTTGCGGTTACATCTTAACAAGTTTGCACAAAGCGTCCGCCACAGCCTGCACTGGTTCCGCCCACGGCCCATTGCCCTCACCGTAAACAGGCTGAGAAAACAGCCGCAGACTCGGGTACCACAGGTTCTCCCTGCCTCCGCCGGCTACAAGTCGGGAAGACCCTTCCGCCCAGCGCCAGTCCCCGCCAAAGCGGTTCAGCAGCCAGACCGGCTTTCCAAGCACACCGGCCAGATGCGCAATAACGGTATCAACCGTAATCACCACATCCAGCCCGGCCATCAGGCAGGCGGTGCTGAGCAGATCGCCCTCAGGCAGAGGGGCCGCCGGAAACGGCAGGTCTACCGCCGCATGGTTCCGCTGAAGGGACTGGAACACCACACCCGGCACGTCAGCCAGCGGCGCAAGGCAGGCGGGAGCGAGGGAACGACGGCGATCAAACCGATAACCCGGATTCCCCGCCCAGCAGAGACCAGCACGGAGGGGTTTTGACAGGGGCAAAGCTTTGGGCGGTTCTCCCGGCCCTCCCGCTGAGAGTGGGCCATTGGCTTCGGCCATACCCTCTCCCGCATCCGGCAGACACACCATCTGCCGCCAGGGATAGGGCTCAGACAGCCCAAGGCACGCAGGCAAACTCAACAGAGAACAGCACGCGACAGCCCCGACAGAACGCGCTGTATGCCCTTTTTGCAGAAGCGTGACCCGTCCGCCACCGCCAAACTCCATCCGCGCGACCAGCGAATGCAAGGCCTCCGGCACAGCCAGCAGCACCGGCGCATGGTCCAGAGCAGGCTCCACATAGCGTAAAAACTGAAGCGTATCGCCCAGCCCCTGCTCCGCATAAAGCAGAACCGGACTGCCGCCTGTGGCGGTTCCATCCCAGTGCGGCAGATCTTCCGTCTGGGATGCGGGCAGTAAACTCTGCCGGGCTTCAAACGCCTGCCAGCCTTCCTCAAAGCGCCCTTCCGCCAGCAGCACCGTGCCCAGATTGAAACGCGTCCTCGCCCGGTCCTGCTCTGAGGCCGGTCCGCTTTCAACCTGTCGGAAGAGGGCTTCTGCCTCCTGCCTGCGGCCAAGGTCTGCCAGCACCGTCCCGTAATTCACCGCCAGCCGGGCGTCCTGCGGGCGGGCGGCAAGGGCGGCCCCCAGTTCCTGCTCTGCGGCGTCCAGTGCGCCCAGCGCCATCTGCACAAGCCCCAGATTGGTGTGTGTTTCCGGTGCATCCGGCACGCGGCGGACAGAGTCCTGCAAGACGACTCTGGCTTTTTCAAAAGCGCCTTGCGCAAAAAGGGCGGCCCCATAATTCGCCAGCGCCGCCGCGTCCTGCGGAAATGCCTCAGCCACCACCGCAAAAAATGGCGCAGCCTCCCGCATCCGCCCGGCCCGTTCCAGCAGCAGGGCATGCTGATTGTGGGCAAAAATAGTGTCCGGAGCCAGACGGAGCGCTTTTTCCGAGACGTGCAAGGCCTCTGTCACCTTCCCCTGCCGGGCGAGACAGGCGGCAAGGCTCAGATGTTTCTCACAATCCAGCGGCCGCAGCCTCAAGGCTGTGCGCAACGCCAGTTCCGCATCCTGTACGCGGCCAAGTGCCTCCAGACACGCCGCCATAACCTCATGCGCCCGCGGGTCACGCGGCGTCGCCATCACGGCTACATGCGCCGCAGCACGGGCCGGTTCCGCGTGCTCCTGCTCAAGCAGCGCGTGCGCCAGCGTGATGTGGAAATGGCCTTCTGGCCGCAGGCCAATCGCCCGCCCGGCCAGCGCTACAGCAGACTGTGCATCCCCTCCGGCCCGCGCCACACAGGCCATGGCGTGCCAGGCCTCGGCGTCGGACGCATCCTCGCGCAAAAGCGTGCGCAGCATGGCCGCAGCCCGCTCTGCATCCCCTACGGACAGAAGGGCCAGTGCCTGTTCGACCGATGGCGTCTGCGTTGCCATCCCGTTCTGATGGGGCATGTGCTTTCCTTAAAGTCCGTCTGGAGAATGGGAGCAGACATTCTTCCCTGAAACTCTGGCTTCCCCAACACTCTGGCTCACCTGACACTCTGAGCAAACTTGACCACAGAGAGTTCCGTCCCGCAGGGCGATGCTCTACCCTCCCGAGCACGCGTTGCCACCCTACAGGACCAGATTCCGAGTCATGAATAAAGCCTATCAGAGCCTAGAGCGCCATTTTGCCCGCCTGTCTTCCCTCAATGACGCCATCGGTATTCTGGGCTGGGACAAGGAAGTAATCATGCCCCACGGCGCCGCAGAACGCCGGGCGGAAAATCTGGCCATGCTGGAAGGCCTGCGGCATGAAATTCTGACGGCCCCGGACATGGAGGAGCTTCTGGTAACGGCTGACGCCGGGGATGATGTCTGGCGCCGCGCCAACCTTGCTGAAATGCGCCGCCTGCACACCCATGCCACCGCCCTGCCGGGGGATCTGGTGGAGGCCAGCACACAGGCCACGGCCCGCAGCGAGATGGTGTGGCGTGAGGCCCGCCAGAATAATGATTTCAAAACCTTTCTGCCCTATCAGCAGGAAGTGCTGAACCTTACGCAGCAGATTGCCCGCGCCAAAGGTGAGGCGCTTGGCCTCTCACCATACGATGCATTGCTGGACTCGTTCGACCCCGGCACACGTCAGACCGACATTGACCCGATTTTCAGCCGTCTGAGCGCAGACCTGCCCGGCCTGATTGCCACCGTGCTGGACAAACAGCGCAGCCTGCCCCCGGCCGTTCCTCTTCAGGGACCGTTTCCGGTACCGCGACAGGAAGCACTCGGCCGCAAGCTGATGCAGCAGCTTGGATTTGATATGACGCGCGGACGGCTGGATGTGAGCCTCCACCCCTTCTGCGGCGGGGCCACGCATGATGTGCGGCTGACCACGCGCTATGAAGAAGCCGATTTCCTCCCCGCCATGATGGGCGTCCTGCATGAAACCGGGCACGCACTGTATGATATGGGGTTGCCGGAACAGTGGCTCTCCCAGCCCGTCGGGCAGGCCGGGGGCATGACACTGCATGAAAGCCAGTCTCTCACCATGGAAATGCAGGTCTGCCGCTCCCGCGCCTTTGTGGACTGGGTGGCCCCTCTGCTGAGAGCCGAATTTAACATCCCCGAAGGCACACCGGGCTGGAACGCGGACAATCTGCTCCGTCTGGTAACGCATGTGGAGCCGGGCTTTATCCGCGTGGACGCGGATGAAGTGACATACCCCGCCCATATTCTCGTGCGCTATGAGCTGGAAACCGCGATGATCAGCGGGGATCTGGCGGTCAAAGACCTCCCCGCCGCCTTTAATGACCGCCTCCATGCCCTGCTCGGCCTGCATGTGCCGGATGACCGGCGCGGCTGCCTGCAGGATATCCACTGGCCGGAGGGGCTGTTTGGATACTTCCCCTGCTACGCCATGGGCGCATTTGCGGCAGCGCAGATTCGCACCGCCGCCTTCCAGCAGGACAGCCAGATTGCCCCGGCTCTGGCGGAGGGTAATTTTGCCCCGCTGCTGGGCTGGCTGCGCACCCATATCCACGGCCGCGCCCGCAGCGCCTCCATGCCGGACATCATCCGGGATGCAACCGGCGCACCGCTCGGGGCCGAAGCCTGGCAGACCCATATCCAGCGCCGCTATCTGGACCGCGCGCCAGACGCCTGATTGCCCGCCTATCCTCCGCCTCTTCGCAGGGTTCTGGCGGGCCATGCGAAGAATGCGGTTGTCGGCGTGGACCAAAAAGGAGGAAACTGGCTGCATGTTTTCGCCGCACACGTACAGCAAGGCTGCCAGAAATTTCATGATGACCAGACGTACCCGGCCTTTTTCAGGGTTCCGCCGCGCCCTCGCTTTGACAACGCTGACCGCGAGCCTTGCCGCTGCCCTGCCAACCTCCGCCGCATGGGCGGTACATATGCCGAAAGTGCCGGAACTCACGGCCTCGGCGCTCACACCCTTTACGCAGTCTGAAAAACAGATCTGGGATGCCGTGGTCCCCCTGCCCGATGGCCGGATGCTGTTTGAAGCCCCGGCATGGGTGGGCAATCCCGGCCCGCAGCTTTCCGTCCGCAACACGGATGGCAGTTTTACGCCCTACCCGGATGCCGACTGGAACGCCGGAGAGGGGGACAGCTCCAGACGGATTATCGCCGCGGCAGGGCTAACCCTTCTGCCTGATGGCACGCTCTGGGTGCTGGACAGCGGGGTGCCTGATCGCAAGGCTCCCCCGGTGGCGCAGCCTAAGCTGATCCATATTGATACCCGGAAAAATATCGTTCTGGGGACGATCGCCATCGAGAAAACAGCCCTGCATCCGGACAGTATTCTCTCCGGCGTCGCGGTCTACGGCAACACAGCCTATCTTGCCGACTCAGGTGTTGCGGGCGTGCTGGTGGTCGATATTCCAGCCGCCTCAACACGCCGCTTTCTGGACCGCCATCCGGCACTCACAGCCACGCGGCCCATCCAGATTCCCGGCGGCACGCTCAACTGGGGAGATGGCCGCCCCGCCGCCATTGATTCCAGCATGATTGCCATCAGCCCGGATGGGCGCTGGATTGTACTGCAGGCACCGGGCAATTACCTCGCCCGTGTGGACACCAGCACCTTTACGGACCCGGACATTACCCCCGCCGCCATGGAAGAAATTGTTACCCAGTGGTACAAAACGCCCTCACTGGGTGGCATGACCATTGGCCCGGATGGCACGCTCTACTGGTCTGACGTCAGCACCGGCAGCATCCTCAGCTACAGCACCGGCCGCATCCCGCGCAGGCTGATTACGGACCCGCGCCTGACCTACCCCGGCACACCGGGGCTGGACGGGCACGGGCATCTGTTTGTGCCCACCATGCAGCTTGACCACAGCGCGGCCTTCCAGAACGGCAAGGCCACTGTGAAATGGCCCGTCACGGTTTATCAGCTCACACTGCCCACCACCCCGCCCCCAACCTGAGCAGACGGATGCAGAAGGCTACTTCGCGCCGTCTCCCATTCAGGGTATAAGTCTGGCCATGCGCTATATCTCGACCCGGGGGAAGGCTCCCGCTCTCTCGTTTTCTGATGTCCTGCTGACGGGCCTTGCCGAAGATGGCGGCCTGTATCTGCCGGAAACATGGCCCAGCTTTTCACTCTCCGAGTGGCAAGCCATGCGCGGCCTGCCGTATCCGGAGCTTGCCGCCCGGATCATGCGGCCATTTGTCGGGGAAGATATTGACCCCGGCACTTTGCGCGCCCTGTGCGAGAAAGCCTATGCCGGGTTTGACCATCCGGCCATTGTCCCGCTGACGCAGGTGGAAAATGGCCTGTTTGTGCAGGAACTGTTCCACGGCCCCACGCTGGCCTTCAAAGATATGGCCATGCAGTTGCTGGGCCAGTTGTTTGAACATGTGCTGAGTGAGCGCAACGAGCATGTGACCATTGTGGGCGCAACCTCGGGTGACACCGGATCCGCCGCTATTGAAGCCTGCCGTGGGCGTGAGCGCATCTCCGTGGTTATCCTGCACCCGAAAGACCGCACGTCCGAAGTGCAGCGCCGCCAGATGACGACGGTGCTTGAACCCAACGTGACCAATCTGGCTATTGAGGGCACGTTTGACGACTGTCAGGATCTGGTCAAAGCCCTGTTTGCGGATATGCCGTTCCGTAAGGATATGCATCTCTCCGCCGTGAACTCCATCAACTGGGCGCGCATTGCCGCCCAGATTCCCTACTACGTGTATGCCGCGCTCAATTTTGGCGCACCGGAGCAGGAAGTCTCCTTTGCCGTGCCGACCGGCAACTTCGGCAACATTCTGGCCGCATGGGCCGCACGCAAAATGGGCCTGCCGGTCCGCCATCTGTGCGTCGGCTCCAACCGGAATGATATTCTGACGCGCTTCCTGAACGCGAATGACATGACGATGAAGTCCGTCATGCCCAGCCTCTCCCCCTCCATGGATATTCAGGTCTCTTCCAACTTTGAACGCCTGCTGTTTGAACTGCTGGGGCGTGATGCTGAAGCCTGTGCCCGCATCATGACGAACTTCCGCACCAGCGGGCACATGGATGTTCCGGCAGAAGCGTGGGAGACGGCCCGCACGCTCTTCTCCGGTCTGGCACTGGATGATGCTGCGACGGAAGCGGAAATCAAAGGCCTTCATAACCGTTCCGGTTATCTGGCGGACCCGCACAGCGCCATTGGCATTGCCGCAGGCCGCCGCTTCCGGGAGGCCGGGGTACCGATGGTCGCCATGGCCACGGCACATCCGGCCAAATTCCCGGATGCAATGGTTGCCGCTACGGGCATCCGCCCTGCTCTGCCCGTGCATCTGGCAGACCTCTATTCGCGTGAAGAGCGTTACCGCACCGTTCCGGCCACGGCGGATGCCGTAAAGGATGCCGTGCGCGCAGCAGTGCTCTCTAACGCCTGATCTCCTTGAATTCCCCTTTCTTCAGGCCGCGTGTGCGGCCTTTCTTTTCAGGACAAGAATGACCGATCCGATCCAGTTGACCCGTCTGCCCTCGGGCCTGATTGTTGTGACAGAACGTATGGAGCGCGTCGAAACCGTTTCCTTCGGAGCCTATGTTTCCACCGGCACGCGGGATGAAACCGCGGAAGAAAACGGTGTCTCCCATTTCCTTGAGCATATGGCGTTCAAGGGCACAGAGCGCCGTTCCGCCCTCCAGATTGCTGAGGAAATTGAGAATGTGGGTGGGCATATCAATGCCTATACCGCACGGGAGCAGACGGCTTATTACGTCAAGCTCCTGAAGGAAAATCTGGATCTGGGCATTGATATCATTGGCGATATCCTGACCCATTCCACGTTTGACCCGACGGAAATCGAACGTGAACGCGGTGTGATCCTTCAGGAAATCGGGCAGGCGAACGATACGCCGGATGATGTGGTGTTTGACCATTTTCAGGCGACCGCCTACCCCAACCAGCCCATGGGCCGCCCGACGCTGGGCACGGAAGATCTGATCCGCACCATGAGCCGTGACACGCTGATGCGCTACATGAGCGCGCATTACACCACCGGCAACATGGTAGTGGCCGCAGCGGGCAACCTGCACCATGAGGACGTTGTGCGGCAGGTGGAGCGGCATTTTGCCGACCTCGGCACCACATCCCTCCTCCCCGGCACGCCCTCCATTTATGGCGGTGGCGAGTTCCGGCAGGAGAAAGATCTGGACCAGGCCCATGTGGTTCTGGGCTTCCCGTCCGTGGGGTATAATGACCCGGATTACTACGCGGCCCTGATGCTCTCCCTGCTGCTGGGCGGCGGGATGTCCTCCCGCCTGTTTCAGGAAATCCGGGAAAAGCGCGGTCTGGTCTACTCGGTCTATTCCTTCAATGCGCCGTTCCTCGATGGCGGCGTGTTTGGCATTTATGCGGGCACGGGTGAAAAAGAATGTGCGGAACTGGTGCCCGTTACGCTGGAAGAGCTCAAAAAAGTTCAGAAGAACGTGGGGGAAGATGAACTGGCCCGTGCCCGTGCGCAGCTCAAGGCGTCTCTGCTGATGTCTCTGGAAAGCACGGGCAGCCGGTGTGAACAGATTGCCCGCCAGCTTCAGCTCTTTGGCCGTCTGATCCCGGTTGCGGAAACAGTTGCCCGGGTGGAGGCTGTCACGACGGAGGATATCCGCCGCGTTGCCGCCCGGATTTTCACCCAGAAGCCGACACTGGCCGCACTGGGGCCTGTCAAACACGTCCTGTCTCTGGACACGATTACGGAGAACCTCGCGGCATGAGCGCACAAACCCTCGAAAAGATCTCTGATCTTGTCCGCCGCGCGCGTCATGCCGGAGCGGATGCCGCAGATGCGGTTTTTGTCTCCAGCACCGCGCTGGGCGCGGGGGTGCGTAATGGTGTGACGGAAGAGCTGGAACGCTCTGAAACCACAGACCTCGGCCTGCGCGTATTTGCAGGCCAGAAAACCGCCATTGTCTCCACCACCACCCTCGACCCGACGCGGTTTGACGGGCTGATTGAGCAGGCTCTGGCTATGGCCCGGATGCTGCCGGATGATAAATATGCGGGCCTCGCCCAGCAGGGTCTGACCGGCACATTCACCCAGAATACACTGGACCTGACGGATACGGCAGAACCCGATGCCAACGCCCTGCTGGCCCGTGCCCGCGCTGGGGAAGAGGCGGCTCTGGCCGTTGAGGGTGTGACCAACAGCGCTGGCAGCAGCGCTTCTTTCGGCCGCACGGAAGTCATTCTCGTGACGTCGCAGGATTTTGCCGGGTCTTATGCCCGCACCCGCCATTCCACCTCTGTCTGCGTACTGGCAGGCAAAGGCGATGGCATGCAGCGGGATTATGACTATCACGGCACGGTCCATCTTGCTGATCTGGAAGATGCCGCTGCGCTGGGCCTGAGCGCAGGCCGCAAGGCTGTGGCCCGCCTGAACCCCACCCGCCCGCGCACCGGTAAATATCCGGTTGTGTTCCACCCGCGTGTGGCAAACAGCTTTCTGGGGCATCTGGTGGGGGCCATCAGCGGGTCCTCCATCGCACGGGGCACGTCTTTTTTGAAGGACAAGCTCGGACAGCAGATTTTTGCCAGAGAAATCACCATTACGGATGACCCCACACGCCTGCGTGGCCTGCGGTCCCGCCCGTTTGACGGAGAGGCCGTGCAGGGCAAACCGCTGGCGCTGGTAGAAAATGGTGTGCTGCAAAGCTGGATTCTGGACACCCGGAGCGCCCGCCAGCTTGGGCTGACCAGCAATGGCCGCGCCGCGCGAGGATCTTCCAGCCCACCGGCTCCCTCCCCCACCAACCTGGCGTTCCAGCCCGGCAGCATCACACCTGCGGCTCTGATGGCGGATATCAAGGAAGGCCTGTTCATCACAGAAATGATGGGCTCTTCCATCAACGGCCTGACAGGGGATTACAGCCGGGGCGCCTCCGGCTTCATGATCCGCGATGGTCAAATTGCCGAGGCCGCGGAAGAGTTCACGCTGGCAGGCAATCTGCTGGAAATTTTCGCTTCCATGACATTAGCGGACGATTTGCAGTTCCGTTTTGGCAGTGACGCCCCCACATTAAGGGTCGATGCCCTGAGCCTTGCCGGGGCCTAACACCGTCCGGAGAGACCAGACACCGTGAAAAAGCGTTTTCTTACGCCTGTTTTAACCGCTTTTCTGACCCTCAGCATGCTTGGTGGCCCGTTGGCGCAGCATGCTGACGCACGCCCGGGTCAGGGCAGCTCCATGGGCAGCCGCGGCAGCCGGACATGGAGCGCACCGCCCACCACCAACACAACGCCCTATGGCGCCGCCCCCATGGACCGTTCCATTACGCCGCGCGGCCCGGCTCCGGGCTATAATGGCTATCCCGGCCAGAATAATTACGGCGCACCGCTTAACCGTGGAATGGGGATGGGGACCGCCGCGCGCCACCCGTTCCTGACGGGTTTTGCCGGGGGCATGCTGGGCGCAGGCCTGTTTGGTCTGCTGAGCGGGCACGGCTTTATGGGCGGTGTGCACGGGCTGTTCAGCTTTATTGGTCTGCTGATCCAGATCGGGCTGATTGTTGTGGTCGTGATGTGGCTGGTCCGCCGTTTTTCCGGGAATAAATCCTCCGGCTCCGGTGGCTCAGCTTTTACACTGAACTCCGGCACCGCGGGTCCGGCGCAGACCACAACACCTGCGGGTTTCCCTGCCGGCACGGGCGGTTCCACACTGGCGATCACCAGCACGGACTATCAGGCCTTCCAGCAGACGTTGCTGGATATCCAGACCGCATGGAACCAGCAGAACATCCCGGCTCTCCAGCAGATGGCCACGCCGGAAATGGTGTCCTACTTCAACCAGCAGCTCGCCACGCTGGCCAGTCAGGGCGCGCGGAATGTGGTGTCTGATGTCCACTTCATTCAGGGCGATCTGGCCGAAGCCTGGCAGGAAGCTGGAATGGACTACGCAACCGTCGCCATGCGCTACAGCCTGATTGACCTGACGACCAATGCCACAGGGCAGGTTATTGAAGGCAGCTCGACCGAGCCGGTCACAATTACCGAACTCTGGACGTTTACTCGTCCTTCTCGCGGGGGGCGCTGGTTGCTTTCCGCCATTCAGCAGGGGCGTGGCGCGTAACGCCCTGCTGCTTCACAAAGCCTGCATCGCTCTTTATGAGCATGCAGGCTTTTTAGTTTTCACGCTCAGATCAGGACAGACACCATGCTATTTCTGGAAATTGCCGTTGTGGTATTAGGTGTCTCTGCCTCCGCATTTGGCCTGTTCCTGCATTTCTGGAGCAAACGCAAAATTGCGGATCTAGAAGCGGATATCCTGAAACTCAAGGAAAAGGGCGTGAGCATCCAGATGGATGCACTGCTGCAAACCGCCCGCACACCGCAGCAGGAAGAAGCCTGAGCGACAGCCTTCTTCCTCTCGTTCTTCTGAGAACGTAAAACACGGAAAGCGTTGCTGAAGAAGGTAGCGTTAAGCCGCACCACAGCGACTCCCGCCAGAGACGAAAGTCGGACCATTGCTTAGAAGTGTGTGAGCATCAGCCCATACATGACGCCAGCTATCAGCAGCATGAAGCCCAGCATGGCAGACAGACGGCCTTTCTGGCGGCGCTTTTTCTCTGCAATTTCCTGCGAACTCAGAACGCTTGACGTGTTCATCAGTGCATCCACCCCGTCAGAATGTGGTCAGCCAGTAGTCCGCAGAACAGCAGGAACAGATAGGCCAGAGAAAAGCGGAACGATAGACGCGCCGCTTTATCGCCCTGCAGGCTGATGCCGGTCGCGTCCTGCGGCTCCCGCAACACACGCACAGCACACGCCACAAAGCCAAGTCCAAGGACCAGTGCCGTGCCCGTATACAGCCAGCCGCTCAGATGCAGGAAAGACGGTATGAGCGAGATGGCCAGCAGCACCAGTGTATAGACAAAAATGTTCCACCGCGTATGCCGCGCCCCTTTGACAACCGGCAGCATGGGGATACCCGCCCGGCCATAATCCTTGCAGGCATACAGAGACAGTGACCAGAAATGCGGCGGTGTCCAGAAGAACACAATCCCGAACATCACGACCGGCAGCACAGCCATGTGGCCGGTTGCGGCTGCCCAACCGATCATGGGGGGAAACGCCCCGGCAGCCCCGCCTATCACGATATTCTGCGGCGTGGAGCGCTTGAGCCACATGGTGTAAATGACGGAATAAAAGAAGATCGAGAAGGCCAGAATACCGGCTGCCAGAGCGTTCGTCGCCATCCACATCAGACACACGGAAAGGCAGGATAGCCCGACGCCATAAGCCAGAGCTTCCTGCGGCGGAATACGCCCACCCGGGATAGGCCGCGTAATGGTCCGCTGCATTACGGCATCAATATCGCGGTCATACCACATATTGATGGCCCCTGCAGCGCCAGACGCCAGACAGATGCACAGGATGGACACCGCCGCCACAAACGGATTGAGATGGCCGGGCGCCATGATCATCCCGGCCGCGCCGGTAAACACCACGAGGGAAATCACGCGCGGCTTAAGCAGTTGCACCCAGTCTTTCGCTGTGGTGCCAACTCTGTCGGCCTTAAAGCGGATACGTTCCGCTGGGGCGGTGCTGGCGATAGTCTCACTCATGACTGCACTGTTCCTTCAGAAGAAGAAAGCATGGCTGACGGGGCGGAGGCGCCAACATGAGCGCTCTCCACTTTGCGGTTCTGGAAGAGGCTCATACCCATCGTCACCAGAAAGCAGAGGAGAGATGCCCCAAGCAGAGCGCCGCTCCAGATCTGCGTTGCGGCAGACAGAGGAGAAAAGGACAGTCCGGTCGCGGAAGCCATCAGCACGAACTGCAAAATGGCTGGCGGACGGGGATACCAGTACCCAGCACTTTCGCCACGCCACAGATACAGCCCGCAGAACGTCGCATAAACGGCACCAACCTCAAGCGCAGAATGAAGGCCTTCACCCTGCATAAGCTGCGCAACCCAGCCCGTGGACACAATGGCCAGAAACCCAAGACCCCACAGCATGGGGACACGCAGGGACAGGCGGCTGCGCCATGTTCCCGCCATCCACAAGGCGGCCAGAAGGACAGAGGCCAGCGTGGAGGCTGACAGCACAGCGTTTTCAGGGGACGTCAGCACCCCCGGCTGCTGCACACTGGCAGCCAGTCCATGCGCAAAAACGCCCCGCACCCAGATAATGACAGAAGCGGATGCCGTCGTGGCCATAATGGCAACCACCGGCTTTTCAGAAAAGCGGCTGCCTCTCGCCCCTGCTTCAAACACGAGACCAAACCCGGCGAGCAATGTGACGAGTGTAACAGGCTCTGCAAAGCCATCCAGAAGCGGGAGAATATCCGCAGACGCCCCGGAAAAAAGCTGATGCGTCATGACGGCAGCCAGAACTGGCACCGTCAGCAACAGCACTGCAGACGCCAGCATTTCCCCCCACACGAAGGGAGAAAATGCCTGTGCGTCTTCAAAATCGGCACGACTGTCAAAAATAGTCGCGAGCACAACCATGACGGCGCAAAGCATTCCCGCGCTCCAGAGCAGCACAGGCAGAACCTGCGCACCAAGAGCAACCGTCAGAACACCAGAGAGAGCAATCAGTCCAAGTCCTGCACAATTCAGCACAGGCAGAACCATCCCTGTCCGGCCGAGGGCTCTGGGCAGCCAGAGGTTGCTAAACCCACAAACGAGCGCCGGAAGAACAACAAACAGAAGCATCAGCGGGGCGTGAACATGTTCGAGAACAGGCCAGATACCATGATCAGGCATCACACCGGCCTGCCGCAGCACGGAAGCACCCCCACCAAGCAGTCCCGCTCCTGCGGCGACAAGCAGATACCCTGCTCCCACACCCGTACCCGATGCAGTCTGCTTCATCATGCTTTTTCTTCCCGTTCCGGCTGTGTGCCCGGTAGAGGTCATTTCCGTAACCTATACCTTACTCAGACCACAGCGCGTGTACGCTCTGCGGACTCTGTAAAACATGTATAATAACGGTTTTTATTCTGACAGACGACCCGTTAAGTCCCGCGCCGCCGTCTGCCCTGCCTTGTGCAGAAAAGGCGGCAGGGGCGACGGGACTAGGTTTTTACGTCCGGTCGAGTGTTACAAGTGTAAACAGACCAAGCGGCGGCACTGGCTGGATCTGTGCCCGTGCCAGATCATCCGGCGGCAGCAAGGATTCCATTGCAAAGTCAGGATGCCAGCCCAGAGAGCGGGACGCCCGCGCCATTCCGCGCTCAACCGCGCCCCGTACACCGTTGGGTGCCAGAAAATGGTTTACAAAAAGAATGTGACCGCCGGGGCGCACAACACGCTTGAGTTCGCTCAGCAGCTTGCGCGGATGCGGCACCACGGACGCCACAAACATGGCGACTGCAATATCAAAAGAGGCATCAGCAAAGCTGGTCTCTTCCGCATCCATCTCCAGCAGGGCCTCAACATTGGTCAGATGCTCTTTCTGCACGCGTTCCCGCGCACGGGCCAGCATGTCACCAGAGAGATCAATGCCCGTAATTTTTTTGCTCTGAGTATAGCAGGGCAACGCAAGCCCCGTCCCCACGCCGACTTCCAGCACCTTTGTGCCCGGCAGCGCGTTGACAGCTTCAACCGCACGTTTGCGCCCCACGCCCGAAACACCGCCAAAAACGGTATCATAGACGGCGGCCCACCGACGGTAGGCAACTTTTACAGCCTCTGCATCCAGCGCCGAGCGTGAAGGAGGAGGCACCGGATCTTCACCCTGACCGGGCGGGCATTCGTGGAGAACGTCACTCATGCTCTCTCTCTGCCTGCTTGCTGTAATTTCTTCAAGAGCCACAACGCATCTTCCCTGTATTAAATAATGCCTGCCACAAAAGCGCCCTTGTCTTCAGCCCCATTGTGCCCTTACGTTCCGCTCTGAAAGAACGGGGTGAAAAGAAAACTGCCATGCTAAATCTGTTTATTGCCATCCTTTCACTGATCATCTGGTCATCGGTCGTCATTTACTACTTCCGCGCCCCGTTGATGCAGTGGTTTGACAATCGCTTTGGTAAAGACCCTGTCCTGCCGGACCCGGACGCAGAGGACGGCCCGACACACCAGACAAAACATTCTTCTGCTGCATCGGGAGCCACTCCGGCCGACAAAGCCTCCTGACGTTCAGTCAGCCTTTCCTTTCAGTTTGGCTTCAATGCACTCCCAGATCAGTCCGGCGCCGTTAATACCGTCAAACCGTTCCAGTTCCTGAAGCCCCGTCGGTGAGGTAACGTTGATTTCCGTCAGATACTCACCGATCACGTCAATCCCGACGAAAATCAGCCCATGTTCTTTCAGGAACGGCCCGATTGCAGCGCAGATTTCTTTATCTCGCGCAGTCAGGTCAACTTTACGGGCAACACCGCCAACATGCATGTTAGACCGGTGATCCTCACCAGACGGAACCCGGTTAATGGCTCCGATCGGTGCTCCATCCACCAGAATAATCCGCTTATCTCCGGCTTTGACCGCAGGTTCGTAACGCTGGATCATCAGCGGCTCACGGGAGCGGGCAAAATGCATTTCCAGCAGTGCGTTCAGATTCTGATCATCTTCACGAATACGGAAAATCCCGCTCCCGCCATTCCCGAATAGCGGCTTGACAATAATATCGCGCCACTTCCGGCGGAATGCGCGGATTTCCTCCACGTCCCATGTCACCAGTGTTGGCGGCATCAGGCCCGGAAAGTGGGTCACCAGCAGTTTTTCCGGGGAATCCCGCACCCAGCGGGGGTCATTCACTACCAGCGCCTTATCGGGGCCAATACCGTGCACATGGTCCAGCAGATGCGTGGCCGTAATATACGCCATGTCAAACGGCGGGTCCTGACGCATCAGTACCACATCCATTTCCCCCAGTGACCGACGGACGACCGGCCCAAAGCTGGCATGATTGCCGCGCTCACGCCGCACTGTCACTGGGCGGACGGCTGCACTCACCTGTGCTCTCGCCACTCCTCCGGGCTCTGTCACCCCTTCCCCCAGCGCCATGGAGCCGACTTCATACACAAACAGCGCATGCCCACGGGCCTGCGCTTCCAGCATCATGGCGAATGTGGAATCACCATCAATATTGATGTGTTCCAGAGGGTCCATCTGGACGGCCACATTCAGTGGAGAAGACATACGCCCCCGCTTTCCTTTTTTGTCACTCTTGTCACATCGTAATCCCGTTCCGCGCCCCTGTCCAAGCAGACACGGCATTCCTCCGGGCAGAATGGCTTTTTCCCGTCTTTTTTCAGGGCAGCGTCACGGCATCACGAGCATAACCTTTGGCATCACACCGCATCTGCACATGAAAAACCGAGTATGTATCAGCCACAACTCCGTGCCGCTGCCGGACCAGAGACGGCTCCTCATCCAGCACGATAAAGTGAGTCGCATCCGGCTGATCATGCCGCCTGTGGCTGCGAATCAGATACCCCTCTCCACACGCAGCACGCGGCAGATCAAACAGCATCCAGCGCGGCTCAACCGCCATCACCGGACGACCCGGAGGTACGTAAAATGACAACTCAGCCGCCAGACCATATTCGTCGGCAATCAGCAGAGAGGATGGGGGCGTGTGATCAGCGACCGTTCTGGCAAAGTCCTGCCAGCCGCCCATCTGCCGCAAGGTCATGTCAAAATGCGGGGAGAGTGTAACAGGCGAGAAAATAGCCTGCATGACAACCACTAACACCAGCGCCATCCCCAGCAGGCTGGATGCCACGGCACCCCGCCAGACAGGCAGCACTGCCGCTACAGCCAGAACGGGATAGAGCACAACGGGCCAGTTTGCCTGCACACGCGCCCCAAATGCGTGCTGCACGAAGACAAGAGCCGGAATGGCGATCATCAGGAGCAGAAGACGGGAGAAGCTGTCTTTTTGCCGCCACAGCAGCCAGACGCCCCCCAGAAAGAACAGGAACACGCCCGGAGAGGCCAGCCCCACCTGCCCGCCCAGCAACTCACCAAAATAAGTAAGCATTTTGGTCGGATGCCAGTCACTGGTGCGTCCTCCCTGTTTGAGAAAGCTCACCCACCCATGCGCGGCATTCCACCCGATAACCGGCGCGGCACACAACAGAGCCACGCCCCCGCCAGCCCAGGGCCAGACGGTTTTCAGCCACGCACGCCCGGCACCGGTCAGAAGAAACCAGACAAGCACGCCACCAACCGGCAGCACGGCGGTATATTTACTTTCAAAACCAAGGCCAGCGGCCAGCCCGGCCAGTAACCAGCCAGTGCCCTGCCCGGCCAGACAGACGCGCCCAAGACTCCAGACCAGCAAAGCCATAAAAAACAGGAGTGGTGTATCCGGCGTCATGATCAGGGTGCCGACACCAAGAGCAACCGTGCCATTCAGCAGCAGGCCGGTTCGCACCATACCGGCATCCGGTGTGAGGGCCGCCTCTTCTCCCCCCATCCGGGCACGGGCCTTTAGCCAGTCACGGGCAGTCAGAGCGAGAAAAATCGTCCCGGCCAGTGCTGAGACAGGCCCCATAGCCCGCACACCCAGAGCGGTATCCCCAAATAACGCCAGTCCGGCCCGGATCCAGAACGCCACCAGAGGCGGGTGATCAAGATACCCAGCGGCCGGTGCCAGCGCCCAGATCCGGTAGTATGCTTCATCCGGGGTCAGCGGTACCCATGCCGCCATGATCAGGCGGCAGAGCGTCAAAACGCCTAACGCGATGCCCCATCTCCATATTCCGGCCCGTATCCCGGTAATGCGTGGCATACGTGGGATCACGGCCGCCAGATGATGGTGGAGGACATCGCGTAATTCCAGACCACCGCAATCAGAGCACCGGCAACACTTGCCTCGTTAAAGGCACGGCTCTGATGATACACCATGTCTGCCACGCCAACATTGGCCAGCGCCCCCACGGAGCAGACAACCATAAAGAGCAGCAGCCCCCACACGCAGCGCACACCCCGCAGGCGTCTGTCCCGGTAGGTGAAATTATTATCAAGCTGGAAATTCACGATCATCGCCACGACCGTGCCGATCCCCTGCGCCAGAGGAAAGTCCGCCCCCAGCGCGCGGGCACACTGCATAACCAGCAGGTTGGTCCCGATCCCAACCACCCCGACGAGCGCAAAGGCCACAAACCGCAAAGGCAGCCAGCCACGACACAGCTTGTCCAGCAGCAGCGCGACAAATTGCAGCATGACCAGCGCGTCCAGCTTGCTTTCACCTGCAACACGCGCCCGGAAACCGCAGGCGATTTCCTGCACCTGCAAAGGTTGTGGAGAGGACAGCAACAGATCAACCAGAATTTTAAAGCCGGTGCCCGACAGATGCGGGGCAATCCGGGCAAACAGATCCTGCCGCAGGGCGAAGAACCCGCTCATCGGGTCTCCCAGCCGCACGGGCAGCAGCATCTGCGCGAGTTTAATCCCACCGTCAGACAAGGTATGCCGCCAGGCGTTGGCCAGACCGGAATTATCGCCGCCCTCGACATGGCGGCTGCCCACGGCAATATCGCAGTCTCCGCTTTGCACGGCATCTATCAGCACGCCAAGGCGGCTTTCATCATGCTGCATGTCACCATCCATCACGGCGACAATCTGCGCGGAGGAGGACAAAGCCCCCTCAATCACCGCAGAAGACAGGCCCCGGCGGCCAATGCGGCACAGGCCCCGCACGCGGGAGTCTGTCCGCGCTAAGGCGTGAACAGCAGCCGTGGTACCGTCAGGCGAGTTGTCATCCACAAAAATGACTTCCCACCGGCGGCCATCCAGCGCGCGTTCCAGCGCGGCCACAAGCGGACCGACGTTACCGACCTCATTATAGCACGGCACAATGATGCTGATGTTTGGGCCGGCCCGCACGTCAGGCGCTTTCTCCGCAGCAGCCGCTATCACGCGGCACCGCCCTCACCCGGAAAAATCGGAACACCGGTCCGGTCCAGACTTGTGCGGATGGTTTGCAGCGTCTGCACACGAATAACGTGCGGGCCTTCTGTCAGACGGCGGGTGAGCGAGTTTTCATGCGCGGCATCCCGGGCAATCAGGCGCACCAGAAAGTCTCCGCCTCCACGAATCATGTGACATTCCCGCACCTCCGGCCAGCGGGACAGTTCGTCCTCAAAAGCGGACAACACTGTCTCTTTCTGGCTATCAAGGCCAATCAGCGCAAAGAAGGTAATCGGCCACCCCAGCGCCCCGGCATCCGGGTCCGCATGGTAGCCACGGATCACCCCCAGCTCTTCCAGCCGCCGCACACGCCGCAGGCAGGGCGGGGCTGAAATTCCGACACGGCGGGCCAGCTCGACGTTGGTCATGCGCCCGTCTTCCTGAAGCTCCGCCACAATACGAAGGTCAACAGCGTCCAGTTCCGTCACCTTGCCTGATCCATTTCTCGCCGCAGCCTTTTTCCAGATACTCTGGGGCGTATATGCCATGCACACGCACAGGCCGCAAACGGGTTCCGCTCTTGCTCTCCCTGCACACACCCGCCATATCGCAAGGCATGTAAAGTGCGTTCTGGCGCACCATGACTCTCAGCATGCAAAGGTCAGCCCTCCCATGACAGAAACCATCACTACCGATCTGCTTGTTATTGGCGCAGGCCCCGCAGGCTACACCGCCGCCATTTATGCCGCACGCGCCAACCTTGCTCCTGTTCTGGTGGCCGGGCTTCAGCCGGGCGGGCAGTTGACCATTACTACAGACGTGGAAAATTATCCGGGCTTTGCCGAGGCTGTGCAGGGCCCCTGGCTGATGGACCAGATGGCGCAGCAGGCCCAGAATGTCGGCACACGGATTGAATATGACATCATTACCTCCGTCGATTTCAAATCCGGCTCCCCGTTCCGCCTGAAAGGCGATTCCGGCACCGAGTATGTTGCAAAGGCCGTTATCATCGCCACAGGTGCGCAGGCCCGCTGGCTTGGCCTGCCGAGCGAGAAAACCTTGCAGGGTGCTGGTGTTTCCGCCTGCGCCACCTGCGATGGCTTCTTTTACCGCGGCAAAAACGTGGTGGTGGTGGGCGGTGGCAATACCGCTGTGGAAGAGGCGCTATATCTGACCCACCACGCAGCACACGTCACGCTGGTGCACCGGCGGGACACACTCCGCGCGGAAAAAATCCTGCAGGACCGTTTTTTCAAAAACCCGAAAACCTCCATCCTGTGGAACACAACCGTGGAAGACATTCTGGCCAGCGGCACACCACCGACTGTCAGCGCCATTCGTGTTAAAAATACACAGGACGGAACAACGCAGGACGTGCCCGCGGACGGAATTTTCATCGCGATCGGCCACTCCCCCACCACCGATATCTTTAAGGGACAAGTCGTTCTGGATGCGGAAGGGTATATTGAGACTACCCCCGGCACCACCCGCACCTCCATCCCCGGTGTTTTTGCCGCGGGCGATGTGCAGGATAAAATTTACCGCCAGGCCGTCACCGCCGCCGGGACCGGCTGCATGGCCGCTCTGGATGCGGAACGGTATCTGGCTGAACTGGGAGCCGAATAACAGGTCATCCCTTGACCAGTCCGGGCAATTACTGCACGTAATGAAATTCGAAGCATGATAATTATGCTCTTATAACTTCATTCAATTTGCAGGAGGCGTGCGTGGACTGGGACAAACTCCGGGTATTCCATGCTGTGGCGGAAGCCGGTTCCTTTACCCACGCGGGAGATGTGCTTAACCTAAGCCAGTCTGCTGTTTCACGGCAGATTTCCGCGCTGGAGGACGTCCTTCAGGTTCCTCTTTTTCATCGCCACGCCCGAGGACTGATCCTCACTGAACAGGGCGAGACGCTGCACAAGACGGTGCGTGAGGTCTTTTCAAAACTTGAAATGACCCAGACGCTTTTAACCGAAAGTAAGGAAAAAGCCGCAGGACGTCTGCGGGTTACGACAACCACAGGCTTTGGCAACTGCTGGCTTATGCCACGGCTGCACAAGTTTATGGCTGCCAATCCAGACATTGATATCTGCCTTATTATGGAAGACAGCGATCTTGATCTGGGCATGAGAGAAGCTGACGTGGCCGTGCGGATGCACGCCCCCCGCCAGCCTGACCTCATTCAGCGGCATCTGGCAGATTTCCACCTGCCGATTTTTGCTGCGCCGCTCTATATCGAAAAATACGGTATGCCGAGAAGCATTGATGAAATCTCTGCGCATCAGCTCGTGTTATTCGGAGAGCATCACCCTCCGGTTGCCCATATCAACTGGCTAGCTGAAAGCGTAAAACACACTCCCACAAAGCAGAATGCCCGTCTGGAAGTGAACAGTATGGCAGCGATGGCGTCCGCTATTGCCGCTGGGCTTGGCATCGGGTCCATCCCGACATATGCCGCTGCGCAGTTCCCTGATCTTATTCAGATTCTGCCGGACATCACGACCCCGACCGTGGATGCCTATTTTGTCTATCCGGAAGAGCTGCGCAGTTCCAAACGCGTTGCCGTGTTCCGGGATTTCCTGATGAGCGAACTCGGTATTCGCTAAAATCAGGCTCCTTAGACTCGGTTGCCTGCCTGTCCGAAAAAACGAGTCGGGCGGATAACATAAAAAAAGCTCCCTTTTTCGGGAGCTTTTTTTATGTCTTTATTCTTATTTATTTATCAATTTCTATTATAACTGTCTTCCAGCCTTATAATGTCGTCTTCCCCTAAATAAGCACCTGACTGAACCTCAATAAGCGTCAGTGGAATTTTGCCGGGGTTTTCCAGCCGATGCACACAGCCCTGCGGCAGGTAGACACTCTCATCCTCCCGCACCAGAATTTCCTCATCGCCTTTTGTGACCAGTGCCACGCCACCCACAACAACCCAGTGTTCCGCCCGGTGAAAATGCTTCTGCAAAGACAGCTTCCCGCCCGGATTGACCACAATCCGCTTCACCTGAAACCGCTCGTTCCGGATCAGCCCTTCATAAAACCCCCATGGGCGATAATTCTTCTGGTGCTCAGACGCTTCGCCCCGACCATCCGTCTTCAGGCGATCGACAAGTTTTTTAACGTCCTGCGCGCGGTCTTTATGCGTGACCAGCACCGCGTCCGCAGTCACCACGACCACAACATCATCCACACCTGTCACAGCCGTCAGCGGGCCTTCGGAGCGGATGTAACAGCCATGCGCATCCTCTGTCAGAACATCTCCCAGCAGCACGTTGCCATCTGGTGTTTTGGGGCTGATATCCCACAACGCATCCCAGCTCCCAACATCCGACCAGCCCAGATCAGCCGGGATGACAGCGGAAACCTGGGTTTTTTCAGCAATGGCATAGTCAATGGAAATATCCGGAGCCTGAGCAAAAGCCGCCTTATCCAGCCGGATAAAATCGAGATCCGTTTTCCGCTTCTCAAACGCCGCAGTCACACGCTCCACAACCTGCGGAGCATAGCGGCGCATTTCATCAAGCAGCACATCAGCCCGGAAGACAAACATGCCCGAATTCCAGAAATAATTGCCGTCTTTCAAAAACTCTTCCGCAACCGCCTGGGCGGGTTTTTCACGGAAAGATTTGATGGCAAAAACCCCGTCCACGCCGGGGAGCGGGGCACCTTTTTCAATATAACCATATCCGGTCTCAGGCCGGGTGGGCGCCATCCCAAACGTCACGACACGGCCAGCCTCCGCGGCCTGCACAGCTTTTGTCATGGCCTGTGTGAGGGCTTCAGACTTCTTGATATCCGCATCCGCAGCCATCATCCACAACACAGCATCCGGATGCGTCTGCGTGACAAGGAGAGCCGCTGCGGTAATAGCCGGTGCGGAGTTGCGGCCAACCGGCTCCAGCATAATGCTGGCGTCCTCTACCAGAACTTCCCGCAACTGCTCTGCAATAAGGAAACGATGTTCTTCATTACAAACAATCACGGGCGGCGCGAAACCGGCGGCCTGACCCCGTAAAACTGTTTCCTGAAGCATGCTGCGCTCACTCACCAGCGACCAGAGCTGTTTAGGAAAGCTGGCCCGTGACATTGGCCACAACCTGCTTCCCGTTCCGCCAGACAGCACAACAGGCACAATCAGTTTACTGCCAGCGCGACAAGAGGCCATTTCCAACAGTCCTTATTTCCGGGATCTTACAAATATTAAAGGGTTCTCGCAGCCAATCCACGTCTATTGAAAAGACTGCCTGCACGCAGCAAGAGCGTTTTGGTAGTAGGCTGAACCGTAAAGTCAATTATGCCATTTGCAAATACCTGAGCCTTGAAAACAAACGCCAGCTATTACCCGACCCATGCCTGAAGACAAGCCAAAGCAGACAAATCAATCATAAAACAGATTACCAAATATTTATTTTACTTGCATACATCCCCATTCTTCACTCTCTTCAAGGACTGTTTTTCATTCTATATTCAATTTTATTCAATCACATTGTTATATTCTCTATTCACAAACAAGAATTGGAATAGTATGGGTGAGTCATTCAGCCCCACAAATAAGCGGAATTGTTATGACAGAGAACCAGAGCTATCCCAATATTCTTGATCTGGCGGCAGAAATCGTTTCTGCGCATGTTTCCAACAACCAGACCGATCCGGCCCTGCTGCCCGCCCTGATCCGCGATGTGTATCAGGCTCTGAAAACGGCTGACCAGCCGCAGAATGAACCGGAAAAGCTTCAGCCTGCCGTGCCGGTCAAACGCTCTGTTTTCCCGGATTACATTGTCTGTCTGGAAGACGGCAAGAAACTGAAAATGCTCAAGCGCCACCTGCAGAGCGCCTATGGCATTACGCCGGAGCAGTATCGTGAGCGCTGGGGCCTGCCGGCTGACTACCCCATGGTTGCTCCGAACTATGCGGAACGTCGCTCCACTCTGGCCCGTGAAATTGGTCTGGGCCGCAAAATTCATGCAACACCGGAAGGTGAAGAAGGGGCCACACGCGGCCGCCGCAGCAAAAAAGCGACAGCCTGATCTTTAAAGTCTGACAGTATTCCTCTGGTTCGTACTGTCAGACTATTTATGTATTGACGGATCATACCGGCTTAGTGAATTTTGGAGTGCGCACCAGCTTTAGGGCCGGTTGCGCACTTTTTTAATATGGCGTCCTTTTTTGTTACGCAGATCCGCTGGAGCCCTGTTCGTCCGGCAGGCTGACTGTCCAGAATGTGGAAGGTGGACCATGACTAAGTCCGAGCTTATTGCTGCTCTTATGCAGAAACATCTGCATCTTCAGCTCAAAGACATCAACCTGATCGTCAATACTGTCTTCGATTCTATTTCTACGAGTCTGGCAGACAATAATCGGGTGGAATTACGCGGCTTTGGGGCATTTTCCATTAAAGAGCGCGACCCGCGTATTGGCCGTAACCCGAAAACAGGTGAGCAAGTTCAGGTTTCTAAAAAATACATCCCGTTCTTTAAAACGGGGAAAGACCTGCACGCCCGTATCAATAAAGCGCGCAAAGCCTGAACTGAACACTCTAGACTGACCTTACTTCTTACCATAAGCACCCTGAGCTCTCAGGGCAGGCTATCCATAAATGTTTTGACGCGCCTCAGATCTTCTACAAAACGCGCATATTCCCGCTCTTTATCCGCCTCACTGGGCAGACGCAGCAAATAGGACGGATGGACGGTCACCAGCCCCTGACTGCCGTCACTCAACGGGAAAATACGAGACCGCTCACGAGAAATCGTCACCGGTCGATGCAGCAGGCTTTGCGCTGCGGTAACACCCATCATGACAATCAAGGCTGGCCTGACCAGCCGTCGCTCCGCATCCAGCCACATCTGGCAGGCCTGCACGTTGTCCTGCTCCGGCTTCTGGTGCAGCCGCCGGCCATTACGCCATGTAAAACGAAAATGCTTGACCGCATTGGTAACGTAAACCGTGCTCCGGCTTAACCCGGCCTCCTCCAGCGCGCGCTCCAGCACCTGTCCGGCAGGCCCCACAAACGGTCGCCCCGCCAGATCCTCCTGATCCCCCGGCTGCTCGCCCACCAGCATTACACGCGCTGAGGAGGCTCCCTCTCCAAAAACAGTGCGGGAGGCCGGACGCCAGAGCGCACAGGCGCGACAGTCCATCGCTTCCGCTCCCAGACTCTCCAGTGACGCTGTCTGTTCAACCTCTGCCCTGTCCGGGGCCAGAACCGTACGGGGCCAGTCCTGCCACAGACCGTGACCGGCCTGCTGCCATCCGCCCGGCGGTTCAGAAGTCGTGTCGGCAGCAGATGCACCGAACCAGAGCGTCTTACCGTCCCACTTCATGCTGCGATACGGGGTGCGGATCTCCCACGGGCGGGCGTACCGCGCCATGCAATACGCGGCGTTCCCTTCCACTACATACGCAGCAGGCGTCGTCTCCCAGAGGGGCCGGGCGGGGTCTGCAAATATCTGCGCAAATTCAAGCCGGAAACGCTCGGTTTCCGCTTTAACAGCCTCCACAAGCTGCACAACACGGCGCACGTCCGGATCATCCAAAGCGGTTGCCAGATCCAGACTTTCCTGCGCGACGCGAAACACCAGACGATAAAGTAAGTCGAACCTCTCAGCCTGTGCGGACTGAAGCCCCAGAAGAATCCATTCTACCAGCCTACGCGGCAGGTGCAGAACAGCCTGAGAGCCGGCCTGTGTGGACGCAGAGACCTGAAAAACCTGCGGCAGGTCTTCAGAAGACTGGGCAACACGCCAGGACAGAGCCTCCGGCGGCACACCGGCCAGAGCATAGTGCCGCGCCGCCTGCCGCCATGTTTGCAGATCAACCTGATGCGCCAGAACAATCTCTGTCATAGTTCTTTCGTCCCGTCTTTCAGCTCCGGCGTTTTTGCAGACGGCGCTGCACACGCGCCAGAATGTCCGCGCCATTCATGATGCCCGACAGATGCAGGAACACACCGTACAGAACAGCCCCCAGCCCCACCATGCCACTCAGCCAGAGAACGCGCAGAATCAGCCCGGCAGGAAACACCAGAACAGCCTGGACCCCGACCAGCACGAGCCCCATAAGACCCGCCGCACAGGCCGTCTTGACCATTCTGATCTGCTCCATTCCGGAAACCCGCAACGCCTCACGCCGCATGAGCAGAAGTGCCAGACACGCCACATTGACACACGCCGCCAGACTACTGGCCAGCGGTGGCCCCATATGGGCCAGAGGCTTCATGAAAAGCAGATTGAGAAGAAAATTCAGCACCAGAATACCAATGCCGACATACACCGGCGTACGGGTATCACCCCGTGCAAAGAACGCGGGAGAAAAGACTTTCACCAGCACAAACGCCGGAAGGCCGATCGCATAGGCCCGCAAAGCCTGCGCGGACAGAAGCGCATCACGCTCGGTAAAAGACCCATGACCAAACAGGACAATCATGATCGGCCCCGCCAGCACCAGTAATCCGGCCACCGCAGGCAGCGTGAGAAGCAGAACGTAACTCATGGCCCGGTTCTGGGCGGAATGTGCGGCATCATGCTCACCGGCGGCCAGATGGCGCGTCAGCACCGGCAGCAGGGTTGTCCCAGCCGCGGCACCCAGCACACCCAGAGGCAACTGGTTGATCCGGTCCGCAAAATACATCAGCGAAACACTGCCCGAAGGAAGGAGCGTGCCGATGATTGTATCTACGGTGAGGTTGATCTGCCCAACCCCGCTCCCCACCAGTCCCGGCACCATGCGGCGCACAAGCAGACGGATGCGGGGCGTCAGCGCGGGACGAAGGGGCATCAGCCCGAAATTTGCACGATGCGCTGCCCACAGCAGCAGCCCAAGCTGCACCACGCCAGAGACCGTCACCCCCCATGCTGCGGCATAAGCCACATTCGGCAAAAAGGACGAGGCCAACAGGATGGCGGCAATCCCAACCACGTTAAAGGCCAGATACGCAGCCGCGGCGATGCCAAAGCGATGCAGCCCGTTGAGCACACCGGCAACCAGAGCCGCCGCGCAGATCAGCACCAGATACGGAAAGGTAATCCGGCTGAGGCTGACGGCCAGCGCATACCGCTCACCCGCCTGCGAAAAGCCGGGGGCAATCAGCCGCAAGACCTGCGGCATGAAAATCTCCCCCAGCACACACAGAAAGAGCAGCCAGACCAGCATGACGCCCAGAGCGCGACGCGCAAATGTCCGGGCTTCATCCTCCCCTTCCTTTGTCAGGACGGACGAAAACAGCGGGACGAAGGCGGCATTGAAGGCCCCCTCGCCAAACAGCCGCCGAAACATATTCGGCAACCGGAACGCCACCTGATAGGCGTCTTGCAACGCGCCCGCACCCATAAAGGCTGCCAGAAGCTGATCCCGCACCAGACCAAGGATACGGCTGAGCATGGTCCAGCCGCCAACAGTAAGAAAATTTTTGAGCATGACAGATTGCTTATACTGGCAGCGCTCCCTCCAGAGATAGGGGGATAAGACTGCAATCCTTAAAATAAAACGGCCCTGTGCAGCACCCGTGCCGCTCTATATTTTGCTCGACCGAAAGCGTGCGAACGCGCAAACTTGTCAGAAATGATATGTTTACTGGGTAAGAGGAGAAACGCCCCATATGCCAGACACGACAAGCCAGCCCACAGTCTCCGGGCACCCACGCTGTATTCTGGTCAAGCCGAGCCAACGCTCCAGGAAGGGACAGGAAACAGCGCGGAACGTTCTGGCAATTTTCATCTTCGCTGTTGCTCTCTACACCATCCACGGGTTTTTGCCCGCGCTGGTCTGGGGGGGCGTGTTCGCCATCGCAACATGGCCGCTTTACACGCGCGCTCAGGCCGCGTGGCCTAAAGCCGCCAATGGCTCGGCCCTGCCGTTTCTCTTTACCGCAGCCATGGCCCTTATTTTTGTCATCCCGCTCATGCTCATCACGCTGGAAGCCGTGGGAGAAGCCCAGAGCGCCCTGAGCTGGCTGGAAGACGCCCGGAAAAACGGTGTGCCGGTGCCCGATGCACTTAGCCGCCTGCCCTTCGGCAGCCAGACGCTTATCAACTGGTGGCAGGCGCACCTGTCCAACCCGGAAGATGTCTCAAGCCTGACGGGCGCGTTGGACAGCAAAGGGATGGCTATTACCAAAGCCCTCGGTTCCCAGATTGCGCACAGAGGCACGCTTTTCTGCTTTTCAATCGTGACCCTGTTTTTTCTTTATAAAGACGGCACCTCTGTCATCCGCCAGTGCCGCATTGCGTCCCGCCGTGCTTTTGGAAAGCGCGGTGAAACAATTGCCCGCCAGATTGTCGCCTCTGTTCACGGGACTGTGCTGGGGCTGGTGCTGGTTGGTATCGGGGAAGGTGTGCTGATGGGGATTGTCTACACTCTTGCTGGTGCGCCCCACCCTGCCCTGTTTGGTGTCATTACAGCGGTCGCCGCCATGATCCCCTTCTGCGCCATGATTGCCGTCAGCCTTGTTTCTCTGCTGATCCTTGCAAAAGCGGCCTCTCTGGCTGGCATTGTGACGTTTTGTATTGGCGCAGTGGTCATTTTCGTCGCCGACCATTTTATCCGCCCGGTGCTTATTGGTGGCAGCACGCAGCTCCCCTTCCTGTGGGTGCTGCTGGGTATTCTGGGAGGTGCGGAAACATGGGGTCTGCTGGGCCTGTTTGTCGGGCCTGCGGCAATGGCGGCACTCAATCTGCTCTGGCGCCGCTGGACGTCTGGCAATAACGCCATAAAAGCCTGAACAGCAAAAAGGGTGTTCATGTTCTGAACACCCGTCAAACTGCTCTGAAATTTTCAGAAGACCAACTGGACAAATATCGGGCAGGCGGGATTCGAACCCACGACCCCCAGTCCCCCAGACTGATGCGCTACCAGACTGCGCTACTGCCCGTCCATTTGGTGAAAGGGTGTTTAGCAGGCCCCTTCACGCCGCACAAGCCACCTTGCGGATTTTTTCACGCCGTAATGCGGGTCCGAAACGCTTCCAGTTCAACAAGAATGTCCGCAAGATCATTTCTCAGGCGTACATTCCGCATTTCCAGCCGACGAACAACTTCGGCAGACGCGGTTTCAGGTGCAGGTGCAGGTGCAGGTGCAGGTGCAGGTGCAGGTGCAGCCTCAACAGCATTATCCTGCGGGGAAGCAACCTCATCCGGCTGACCCAGCACAATTTGCGTTTCCTGCTGAGGATCGGCGGAGTGATGAAGCTGACCGATGGCATCTTCTACGCCGCCTCCATCAGCATCAGCATCAGCATCAGCATCAGCATCAGCATCAGCATCAGCATCAGCATCAGCATCAGCATCAGCATGCTGCTCTTCTAAAACGTCCGCAGAAGCAAAATTTTCAACGACGTGCGTATTTTCTGCTGGCTCTGCCGCAGACGATACCCCCTCCTGCGCACCCTCGGATGTCGGCGCTGCCGGTTCGTGAGGGAGCACGTCAGCGACGGTCTCCGTCACAACAGGATTTTGCGGTGCGGCGTCAGTTTCTACCGTCCCTTCACGCAACAGGCGCTGCACACCTTTTACCGTGTAGCCCTTAGCATAAAGAAGATCGGAAATATGGCGCAGGAGGTCCACGTCCGCCGGGCGGTAATAGCGCCGGCCACCACCGCGCTTCAGCGGGCGAACCTGCTCAAACCGTGTTTCCCAGAATCGCAGAACATGTTGCGGCACATGGAGTTCATCAGCGACTTCGCTAATGGTGCGGAACGCGAGCGGACCTTTTTCCATGCGGGTCTGCACACCATTTTCATCATCCGGCAGGCCGGAAGAGTCGATCATGGAGGGAAGCTGGTCGGTGTCACTCATCGTCATATGCCTCGCCACCCTCAAGCGGCTCGTGGTTAATAGCCGCACGCAGCAACTGACTCGGGCGGAAAACCAGAACTGAACGCGGAAGAATCGGCACTTCCTCACCCGTTTTTGGATTACGTCCGCAGCGCTGGCCTTTTTGCCTTACGGAAAAAGTACCAAAACCGCTGATCTTGACGCTTTCGCCGCGCTCCAGCGCAAGCATGACCGTTTCCAGAATATCTTCCAGCAGGACAGCCGATTCCTTACGGGACAGCCCAACCTGCTGATAGATCTGTTCGACCAGAGAGGCACGCGTGACAGTTTCCATACTGACGAAAGTAACACGTTGGACGACCTCGTCAATTCTCTCGTGAGGTCGCCCACCGTCCTGCCGTCAGAATTCTGAAAATACCGTCAGAGACGGGCGAGCGCTGAACCCCAGGTCAGGCCGCCACCCAGCGCTTCCATCAGCACCAGATCACCCTTCTGGATACGGCCATCGCGCACGGCTTCATCCAGAGCCAGCGGGATAGAGGCTGCTGAAGTATTGGCGTGACGGTCAACCGTGATCACCACCTGCTCGGCAGGCAGGCTCAGTTTTTTCGCCACACCTTCAATAATGCGGATGTTGGCCTGATGCGGCACCAGCCAGTTGACGTCTGAATAATCCAGACCTTCGGCTTTCAGAGCTTCATCAACTGAGGAAGAAAGCTTGGCAACGGCATGGCGGAACACATCACGCCCGCTCATTTTCAGGTAACCGCTTTTATCCCGGCGCCCTACTGCACCATCAACATACAGCAGGTCCCCCGCTGTGCCGTCGGAATGCAGGTGGGTGGAGAGCAGTCCCTTATCGCCCGGCGCATCGGAGCCAGAGAGCACAACGGCCCCGGCTCCATCCCCGAACAGCACGCAGGTGCCACGGTCGGACCAGTCCACAATACGGGAATAGACCTCACTGCCGATCACCAGAATATTCCGTGCCTGTCCGGCGCGGATAAACGCATCGGCAGTGGAAAGACCATACACAAACCCGGAGCAGGCTGCGGCCAGATCGAATCCAAAGCCCTGCGTCATCCCCAGTTCGGCCTGAATCCGCACGGCCGTCGCCGGGAAAGCCTGATCGGGCGTGGATGTCGCGACAATGACGGCATCAATATCGTCAGCACTCAGACCAGCGTAATCCAGTGCCCGGCGCGCTGCGGCGGCCCCCATGCTGGTCGCCGTATCGTGCTCACCCGCAATATGGCGCTGGGTGATGCCGGTACGGGTTTTTATCCATTCATCGGAGGTTTCAAGCCGGACTGCCAGTTCATCGTTAGACACGACCCGATCCGGCAGGAACCCGCCAAACCCTACCAGAAGCGAACGTCTCGCCATTACCGTTCTTTCATTGCCAGACACCGGCACTCAGGACTGCCTGACATTCAGGCCCTGAACCCGTATCTGATCAGGAAGCCGTCGTCTCAGGCTCACGCTCAAGCGAGGCCTGCTGACGGGAAAGAAGCGCCCCCATATGGGTCAGGCGCTCACGAATACCATCATTAAATCCATGCGTGACCATATCCATGGCCACATCCACAGCCGCGGCAAATCCCTCGGCGTCTGTTCCGCCATGAGATTTCACCACAACGCCGTTCAGGCCGACAAAAACCGCACCGTTATAGCGGCGCGGGTCAAGCCATTCCTTCATGCGCTCAAGGCCGGGCCGGACAAGCAGATAGCCAATTTTGGAAATAATACCGCGATTGAAAACCTGCCGCAGCAGGGAGGACGCCATTTTCAGCGCACCTTCCCCGGTCTTGAGAGCCACATTCCCGGTGAAACCGTCTGTCACCACCACGTCGGTCGTGCCCGCCGTAATGTCGTGACCTTCAATAAAACCGTGGAACTGGGCCGCAAGCGGGCTTTCACGCAGCGCCTCGGACGCAACACGCAGCTTCTCATCACCTTTCAGCTCTTCCGAGCCGATGTTGAGAAGCCCGATGCTAGGTGCGGGCAGGCCGAGCACAGCCTTGGCAAAGGCCTCGCCCATCACGGCAAATTCAACCAGATTGCGCCAGTCGCACGCCACGTTGGCCCCAAGGTCCAGCATGACCACATCACCCTTGATTGTCGGGCTGATGGCAGCCATGGCGGGCCGGGAAATGCCGGGCATGGTCTTAACGACGATTTTTGCCAGAGCCAGCATGGCGCCGCTGTTACCGGCAGAAACCACGCCTCTGGCGCGGCCACTTGCAACAGCATCCATCCCCAGACGCATGGAGGACCGACGCACCCGCAGGGCGGCGGTAGGCTTCATGTCCATAGGGATGGCGGCATCCGTATGCCAGATGGTGCAGATTGCTTCCGCTTTGGGATATTTCGCCAGAAGCGGACGCAGACGGGCTTCATCGCCCGTCAGGAGCACGCGCATCCCGGGATGGCGATCAGCTGCAATGGCAAGCCCGGCAACGACCACGTCGGGAGCTCCGTCCCCCCCCATTCCATCAACAGCAAGGCTGAAAACCTCACTCTGTTCAGCGGGGGAATTCTCGGAAATCTCTCTATCGCTCATGCCTGCTTCTCTGCCATGCCGCAGATGCCTTACTCCCGTAACAACACATTACCTTATGGCAATGTGAGCCATCTGCCCTCAGGCGCGAACAGCGACTTTCAGTGCCTTGCCAGCCGCAATCACTTCACGGCCGTCATAATGGCCGCAGTGGCTGCAGATGTTGTGCGGGCGCTTCAGCTCACCACAGTTGGAGCATTCAGCATGAGCCTCCACACGCAGAGCCTGATGGCTGCGACGCATGCCACGACGTGAAGGCGAAGTTTTTCTTTTGGGTACAGCCATGGGACCGAGCCCCTCCAAACAGATCAAAGACTACCGGCACCGTGGACAATCCACACCACCGAAAGACAAAACAGGTTAATCACCAGATTGAGGGCGGCCTCTAGCAGAGAGCCGCCTCTTTCGCAAGCAAGAGCGCAATAAAACCTATCGCAGCACGTCAGCTATCTTTGCGGCGCAACCGTGCGAGATCGGCAAACGGATTAACTTTTTGCGCCGCAGCTTCCTGCGCACCAAGCTTTTCCGCCTCTTCCTCACTTATGACAAGCCCGTCGGGCAGACTGGCGTCCGGAGCATGGGGATAGGGCTCAAGATCCAGTGCAAACTGCTCAACCGCAGCTTCCCCAAGGTCAATCGATTCCCCTTCATAGGGAATCTCGTCCAGGGCTTCCAGATCAGGTGCGGCACTTTCTTCAAAATGCTCCTCAGGCACAAACTGCACCGCAAAGGAGCCTGCCAGCATATCCTCAAACGGTTCGAGTGTGCGCACACACGTCTCCTTAAAACGGACCGCCAGCGCCCCGTGGGCGGACACAAGATCCCGCCGCCCCAGAGTAAGCGTATATTTGCAGCGAAACATGCTGATTTCAGGCAAACCCAGACGTCTGGCAATCTGCGCGCACTCGGCGGGCGTAGCCTCGACCGTAAGATCCAGCCCGGATGCGCCGATTCGACGCACGGCAACGGGGCGGGAAAATTCCGGCTTATGCGACATGGAAACCTCCTGAAACTCTGGCTTCTGGAAAAACAGACCGGCCTCCTGCTGCGGATTTACAGGAGCACCTTTCTGCAGGCCTAACATAAAGCGCCCCAAGCGCAATGATCAGCCTGAAAACCCGCCCTCTGCACAATTCAGGAATTGACGCACAGAGCCCGTTGGGGCATCCGACAGAGTAGGTCTTTCTCAGAGTGACCGCATAGATTTGGGGACGCCTTACCGCATGACACCGCACCGCAAGAAAAGTATGACGCGCTTCGGCACCGCCTGTGGGGCGCTGGCGGCTGCGTTCGTCATTTCCGGCTGCTCCGTGTTTGCCCCCACTCCCGTGCCGCGCGGCTCCCTTATCGAGGCGGATGATTATAATCAGCTGACACCGGGTTCCAGCACCCGTGCGGATGCGGTCGATCTGCTCGGTTCCCCCACCACCAAGGGCGCCTTTGACGATAATACCTGGATTTACATTTCCATGACGACCTACATGCGGCCGCTGGATTTCCCCGGTATTGATAAGCAGCAGGTCGTTGTTCTGAAGTTTGACGGCGCAGGCACCCTGCAAAGCCTGCGGACCCTGAACCGTAAAGACAGCCGCTCTGTGGCCATGATCAGCAAGGTCACACCGACACCGGGCACCAGCATCAACATTCTCCAGCAGATTCTGGGTAATGTGGGCCGCTACAACCCGATGCAGAACATGATGAATTCCAGCGGTGGCGGCACCGGCACGGGTATGATGGGCGGCAATAGCGGCCCGGGCCACTTCGGTGCGGGGAATACGCTCTAAACCGCTTTTTTTGCTGAGCTCTATTCCTTCAGCCTCAGACCTCCTGCCCTAGGGCAGGATCAGTTTGACGCGCACCCCTCCGGTGGGCGAGGATTCGAGTTCCATATCGCCCCCGTGAGCCCGCACGATATCGCGTGAAATTGTCAGACCCAGACCGGTGCCACCTCCACGGCCACTTTCAAAAGCCCGAAAGACGGACTCCCGCCGCTCCGGGCTGATCCCCGGCCCGTCATCATCCACCAGAATACAGGCCCCCTCCTGCATGGCGTAGGCGGTTACCGCTATTGCTCCCCCATGCCTGCGGGCATTGTCCAGCAGGTTGGTCAGAGCGCGCTTCATGGCGTCCGGCCGCATATGGACATACAGACCCGGCTGCACGGTCACAGACTCAACCCGTGCCCCGGCCCGGCGGGCCGCTGTGACAACGTCCTCAATAAACGGCGCCATTTCCACCTGCTCCGGGTTTTCCGCGCCCTCACCACGGGCGAAAGACAGATAGCTGCCGATCATGTGTTCCATCTCGGCAACATCACCGATCATATCATCCACTTCCTGACTCAGCTCTTCGCCTTTGACCGTGCCACTGCGGGGCATCATGGCCAGAGAGAGACGCAGGCGGGTCAGAGGGGTGCGCAAGTCATGCGAGACCCCGGCTAGCACGCCGGTCCGCTGAGAGACAAAGCGATAAATCCGGTCCTGCATGCGGTTAAACGCCACAGCCGCCTTCCGCACCTCCTGCGCCCCTTCCAGCTTGATGGGGCCAATATCCCGCCCCAGCCCAAACTGTTCGGCAGCCCGCGCCAGACGGCGGATAGCCCGCACCTGATTCCGCATGAACAGACTGGCCACCACAAACAGCAGAATGGAACTACTCAGCGCCCAGCCAACAAACAGCCAGATCTGCCCCACATCCAGCCGCTTGCGGGGGGCATCCACATCCAGCACCCCGTCCGGCAACTGGATGGAAATTTTCACGGTATGCGGGTCCACCTTCCAGTTCACAAAGAACGGATAATCAATGGCGGTATCCAGCGCGTGCGCCAGATCATCATCCATCGGCCCGGTAATGTGGTTAAACCCAAAACGCCGCAGGCGGGCGCCGGGATGCCATGTTTCCACGAGTTGCAGATGGTCCCGCGCCTGCGCCACAAACCAGTCCTTGTCACTCCGCTTTTGCAGATGTTCCAGCGCGTTGAGAGACAGAACAATATCCGCCGTCACACTGTCTGACAGCCGACGGGAGACAACCCGGAGAAAATTTCCGTAAAACAGTTCCAGCGAGATGGCCTGCGTAATCAGCAACGGCATCAGGACAATCAGCAGAGAGCGCCCCAGCATGGAGCGGGGCAGCACCCGCCGCACGGATTTTTCCACACCACGGGATCTGAGCACCCCTGAGGGAAAAAGTTTGAGTGCGCGCCGTTTCATCGCGGCATCACTGACAAAAATATGTCACTGCACACCGGGCTTGAGCACGTAACCGCGCCCGCGAATGGTGTGCAGAAAACGCGGCTCACGCGGGTCCGACTCAATCCGCCGGCGCAGGCGCGTAACCTGCACATCCACGGCACGCTCGCCAATTTCCGCCATATCCAGCGCACGAGCAATTTCCTCGCGGGAGAAAACCTCGTTCGGGTGACGCGCCAGAACAGACAGAAGAGCCGCCTCCCCCCCTGTCAGATGCACATTCCCCTCCGGGCCGGACAACAAGGCGCGGACAGGATCAAACTCTTTCTCCCCCAAACGGATAATACGCAGATTGTCCGCGGCGGGTGCGGGCGTCAGACGACGCAGATGCGCCTTGAGCCGCAACAGCAGTTCCCGTGGTTCAAACGGCTTCCCCAGATAATCATCCGCGCCCGCTTCCAGACCAGAAATCCGGTCAGCGGGTTCACCACGCGCCGTCAGCAGCACAATGGGCAGATCCTGCCCGGCATCCCGCAAGGCGCGCGTCAGTTCCAGTCCGTTTTCACCCGGCATGGTAACGTCCAGCACCATGGCGTCCGGCTGAATCCCCTGTAAGGCCTGCCGGGCCTCCGCCGCACTGGCCGCAACGCTGATGCGGAACCCCTGTTCAGACAGATAGCGTTGCAGCAGACGCCTCAGGCGCGGGTCATCATCCACCACTATGACATGGGGGGCCGTTCCTTCTTCCGGGACACTCTCACGGTGACTAAGTTCCATTGCGTCCCTTTCTTCGTCCGGCGGCGTCATCCGCCATCATGGCGCGGCTGCTTTCAGAAAGCATTCCGTGCATCACACGCCGAAACCCTTCCACGGCAGCCCCTCCCGCTTCCCGATAGGCCGCACTCAGGCGCTGGCGCACAACGGCAAACAGACGGGCCTCCACAGCCTGCCCTTCTTTACTGAGCCGCAACAACCTTTGTCGTCTGTCCCGCAGCCCGGTTTCACTGTCCAGATAGCCACGGTCCTGCAATTCGCCGAGCGTCCGGCCCAGACTTTGCTTGGTAACACCCAAGGTGTCCTGAAGGCGGCTAACCGGAATACCGGGGCTGAACGCCAGCACCTGCAAAACCCGATAATGCGCGCTTCCCAGTTTTTCTTCTGTCAGAATCGGTTCAAGGGCAGCCGCCATATCGCGCCCTGCCAGAAACATCATGGTCTGAGCCAGCCTGAGCTGCTCTTCCCGCAGAAAGAGCAGCCCCGCACCGGCCTCATCATGTGGGCGATATCCTGATGTCATCAGCGTCTGCCGCCTTGCTGCACGCGCCGCCCCTCAGACCGCAGCCGGACGCACAGGGGCCTTTCTGCCGCTCAGACGTGCGCGAAGTTGCCCAAGACGCAGCACACCAGCAAGCCGGCGATCAATAAAGGCCGCAAGAGCGGCCTCATCCTGCCCGCGCGCCAGCCAGTAGAGCAGAGTCGCCCCATAGACCGCCCCGAGCGTGAGGCGTTTGGTCACATACGTCATGCCTGAGGACTCATCCTGCGCCGCCTGCCAGATGGCGTTGACGGTGCGCATCAGGGAACGCCGCAACGCGCCACGTGCACAGGGCGTCGCCAGCGTGGCAAACCCGCTTCTGGCGCCGGCCCGCATGGCCTGATCCACGGGCAGACGCAGCAGAAGGGCCTGCCGGACACGCTGGCTCAGGCGGAGCTCCGCAGTCTCCTGCATGGCGGCAACCATCTCCCGGTCACACAGGTCTGACCAGGCCTCGACCATTTCCACCGGCCCACCGGGGAACAGCAGGTCTGCCTCCGGCCCGGCAACATCCCGCAGGACCTGCACGCTCCACCCGCGCTGCCCGGCAACAGCCGCCAGTTTGCGCAGCGCCGTATCCCGCACGGCATCCCGCTCAACAGGGAATGGCATACTGCCCGTCGCCAGCCCCGCTACAGCCAGAGAAACTGCCTGCTCGACCCTGCCCCATCCTGTGGTGGTCATGTCCGCACTCCGTATCGCGTTACCTCGGTATCAAATCCGAGCTTTCCAAGATCATCCATTCGCATGGGATAAAGAATCCCGTCCAGATGATCCATTTCATGCTGCATGACATTTGCTCTGAAGCCTGAGGCTACGCCGTGCACCGGGTTGCCTTTCTGATCATATCCCGCATAGCGGACCCGCCTGTAGCGCGGAACTTCCCCCCGCAGGCCGGGAATGGACAGGCACCCTTCCAGACGCGGCATCTGCTCTTCCCCCACGGGCTCCAGCACCGGGTTGATCAGCACCTGTACGTCGCAGGGCGGGTCATCCTCTCCCTCACTCCGGCTTTCCGGCACAAAATACAGGAAAACCCTTTTTGAAACATGGACTTGAGGCGCCGCAAGCCCGACACCCCCGGCATCCTTCAGGGTTTCCATCATATCCTGAATCAGAGACGTGATCTCCGGCGCGGTGACGTCCGCTACCTCATCCGCCCGCCTGAGCAGAACAGGGTGGCCCATCCGGGCAATTTTCAAAATAGCCATACCAGCCTCCTTACAGCCCTGTTCAGTCCTCACAAGAGTTTGTTGCCGGGAAGCAAGAACGAATTGTGTCTTTCTGCAAGCCCGTGCTATAGACGCCACCAATAGAGGAATCGGTGGCACGGAAGTGCTGAACCGAGTCTTTTCCATATCACGTCAAAACCGGGGTTATCCGGGTTTTCTGAAACAGGGGTTAGTGGCCAAGTGCACGTTCTCGTCCGTGACAACAATGTCGATCAGGCTCTCAAAGCGCTCAAGAAAAAAATGCAGCGTGAAGGCATCTTCCGTGAAATGAAGCTGCGTCGTCATTTCGAAAAGCCTTCCGAGCGTAAAGCACGTGAGTCTGCTGAGGCTGTGCGCCGCGCCCGTAAAATGGAACGCAAGCGTCTCGAGCGCGAAGGCTTCTAAAGCTTCCGCACACAGAACGCTAAAAAAGGGCGGGACACGCAGTGTGTCCCGCCCTTTTTTCATTCCTTGTCCATCAGACGATGAGACAGATAGACCGCTTCCAGCGCCCGCTCATGCGCAACTTCCGGCGCGTTCACCGTTCCGGAATGGCCGCCTTCAATATCTTCATAATAGAAGAATGGCTTCCCCATTGCCTCAAGCCGCGCAGCAAAGCGCCGCGCATGGACGGGGCCAACGCGGTCATCACTGGTGGCTGTAAAGATAAACGGTTCCGGATAGGAAATATCCGCTTTCAGATTCTGCACCGGAGAAATAGACCGCAGGAAATCAGCTTCTGCCGGAACGGACATAGACCCATATTCCGCAGCCCATGAAGCCCCGGCAGACATGGTTTCAAAATGCTCCATATCCAGCAGCGGCACACCGATAATCACGGCATTCCACAGGTCCGGATGCTGTGTCATCTGCACCCCGGACAACAGGCCACCATTGGAACGCCCGCGAATCCCGAGATAACGCGGTGAGGTAATCTTGCGGCTGATCAGATCACGCCCGACGGAGGCGAAGTCATCATAGACTTTCTGTCTGCCTGATTTACGGCCTGCCTCATGCCATGCGGGGCCAAACTCCCCGCCACCGCGAATATTCGCCACCACATACACACCGCCACGCTCCAGCCAGAGCTGGCCGATTTCCGGCGCGTAAAGCGGGGTGTAAGAGACCTGAAAGCCGCCATAGGCTGTGAGCAAAGTCGGGTTGGCACCATTCAGCTTTATGTCACGCCGATGCACGATGAAATACGGAATCCGGGTGCCATCCGTGGAGGTTGCCCAGAACTGCTCCGTAACCAGATTATCCGTTTTGAATCGCGCCGGAGCGGATTTCACCTTGCGCGGTTGCCCCTTCCCCTCGAGCAGCCAGAGCTGAGACGGCTCCAGATACCCTTCCACACTCAGGAACGCTGTGTCTGATGCGTGATCCGTATCGACAATATGGATAGAGGTCATATCCGGCAGCGCAAGCGGTGTTGCCTGCCAGGGCTGACCGGCCTGCGGCGCGGTAAAGCGCATTGCCCGACCGCGCACGTTATCAAACAGGCTCACGACCACGGTGTTTTTCGTAACACCCACCTGATCAATGGACTGAGACGCACCGGGAGTGAAAATAACCTGCACACCCTGCTCCGCTGCGGCCGGATCAACGGACAACAGGCTCCCCGCCGGAATTGCAGCCTGCCCGGCCGGGTGCCAGTCTTCCTCCACAGAGACGATCAGACGCCCTTTGAGCATCCCCTGAATTTCGCTTTTTGCAGGCAGTGCAAGCCAGCGCAGGCTTTTGCCGCCCTCCACCACGGCATAACGGGTTTCAAAGAAGTTCACATTCCGCTGGATCAGCACAAGCTGGTGCCCGTCTCCATCTGTCAGCACCATCGGCATAACCGCCATATCAGAAGGCTCGCCGCGATAAAGCTCTGCCTCCTGTCCGGCTGCCGCACCCCGTATCATGGTTTTGACCACATACGGGTAGCCTGACGGCGTCAGCGTTGTGCCTTTTCCATCCCAGTCACGCGCCAGCAAAATCGTATTGGCATCGACCCATGCCGCCGTCTGCTTGGAACGGGAGAATACAAAACCACCCGGCACAAACTGGCCGGTTTTTGTGTTGAACTCCCGCAGCGTCTCGGCATCTTCCCCACCATTGGACAACGCCACAAGGCAGTGCTCATCCGCCGGAGCAAGGCAGTTCGCACCTTTAAAAACCCAGTTGATCCCATCCTGTTTTGCCAGAGCATCCACATCCAGACGCACGGTCCAGTCCGGTGTTTTTTTCAGGTAAGAGGCCTGACTGGCCTCGCGCCAGATCCCATGCGGGTGGGCTGCATCCTGCCAGAAATTCCAGACGGCCCCATCCATGAGAGACGGCATGGCAAGACGGTCCGGCGCCTGAAGACCAGACAGAACGGTCTTGTAAAATCCGGCGTAACGCGGGTCTTTTTCCAGCGTGCTGGTGGTGTGCAGGTTCTGGGCCCGCACCCATGCCATGGCTTGCGAACCATGAATATCATCCAGAAACGCTATAGTCGTATTGGCTGTAATGACCGGCGCGGCACCGGCGGCAGCCGTCTGTGCCAGTACGCTTTGTGCGGCCTCTGCCATAAGCAGCGCCGAGGCAGCCCCTGCCAGCAGTAAACGTTTCAAACGCATTCTTACTGTTCCCGGAAAAATCTGATGGATCATGCAGACTGTTTTTTCACCGTATTGAAAAACAGTCTACCCACCGGCCCAACAAATTGGAGCAAACAAAAAAAGCCCCCGGCGTTCTCACACCGGGGGCCGTTTTTTCAGGCTGCACAGCAGCCACCTGAAAAGAAAACCTTATTTCTGGAGTTTATCCAGTTCACGGACAATGGCCTCACCCATCACGGATGTGCCCACGCGCGCCATGCCGTCGCTCATGATATCCGCTGTCCGCAGCCCGCTTTCCAGCACGCGGGAGACAGCCTCTTCCACCATCTTCGCTTCTTCCTGAAGGTTGAGCGAATAGCGCAGAAGCATAGCAAAAGAGAGAATCTGCGCGATCGGGTTGGCAATACCCTGCCCTGCAATATCCGGCGCACTGCCATGGATCGGCTCATACAGCGCAGCGGATTTGCCGTTAGACTGCACCGCACCCAGCGTTGCGGACGGCAGCATACCAAGGCTGCCTGTCAGCATGGAGGCCAGATCGGACAGAATGTCCCCAAACAGGTTGCCGGTAACAATCACATCAAACTGGCGCGGATTACGCACAAGCTGCATGGCGCAGTTATCGGCCAGCATATGCGTGAGTTTGACGTCAGCAAATTCACGAGCATGGAGGTCCGTCACAACCTCTTTCCACAGCAGACCGCTTTCCATCACGTTGCATTTTTCAACGGAACAGACATGACCAGACCGTTTGCGGGCCATTTCAAACGCCACACGCGCCACACGCTCGATTTCCGGCGTTGTGTAGACTTCCGTGTTGATACCGCGGCGGGTGCCGTCCGGCAGAGTTTCAATTCCGCGCGGGTCCCCAAAATAAATACCGCCGACCGTCTCACGCACAATCATGATATCCAGTCCACGCACCACATCGGGCTTCAGCGTGCTGGCATCCACAAGTGCGTCAAACACCTTGGCCGGGCGCAGGTTGGCAAACAACTCCAGTTCCTGCCGGAGTTTGAGAATGGCAACTTCCGGCCGCTTTTCAAAACCAACATGCCCCCAGCGCGGGTCTCCCACGGAGCCGAACAGAACCGCATCCGCCGCGCGGGCTTTTTCAATCACCTCATTCCGGATTGGTTCGCCATATTCCGCAAGAGACGCGCCACCAACCAGATCTTCCGTGATGTCAAACGCAAGGCCACGGTTCTTTTCCAGCCATGTGATAACGCGGCCAACTTCCCGCATCACTTCCGGCCCGATACCATCCCCGGGCAGAACGAGCAGTTTTGCAGGCTGTGCAGTCATGGTTTTTCCCATTCTTCAATCAAGGGTGATTGAAGGCATCCAGGGGCGTTCCCCGGCAACCTTCTGTTCAAAGGACTTAATTTCAGTCTCGTGCTGAAGTGTCTGGCCAATATCATCCAGCCCCTCAAGCAGCATGTGCTTGCGGAACGGATCAATTTCAAACGGCACTTCCTCACCATCCGGGCGGATCACGACCTGCCGGGGCAGGTCAATGGTCAGCCGGGCATTGCTGCCCATGGTGGAGTCCGACATGAGCTGATCACAGATTTCACGCGGGAGGCGGATCGGCAGGATGCCGTTCTTGAAGCAGTTATTGAAGAAAATATCCGCAAAAGACGGGGCAATCACGCAGCGGATCCCAAAATCCAGCAACGCCCAGGGCGCGTGCTCACGGGAAGACCCGCAGCCGAGATTGTCATATGTGACCAGAATCTCGGCTTTCCGCCAGGGTTCCTTATTCAGGATAAAATCCGGATTTTCAGACCCGTCCGGGCGATAGCGCATGCTGTCAAACGCATATTTCCCCAGACCCGTGCGCTGCGTGGTTTTCAGGAAGCGGGCCGGAATGATCTTGTCCGTATCAATGTTGTCTTCCGGCAGAGCGGCAGCAACAGCAGACAGGGTTGTAAATTTTTCCATCAGACCAGCTCCCTCGCATCCGTCAGGTATCCCGTGACCGCCGCCGCCGCCGCCATGGCGGGAGACAGCAGATGCGTCCGCCCACCCGGCCCCTGACGTCCTTCAAAATTACGGTTGGAGGTGGACGCACAACGCTGTCCCGGTGTCAGTCTGTCCGGGTTCATCCCCAGACACATGGAGCATCCGGCCTCACGCCATTCAAACCCGGCATCCAGAAAGACTTTGTCCAGACCTTCTTCTTCCGCCTGCATTTTGACCAGCCCGGAACCGGGTACAATCATAGCGCGCACGCCGTCCGCCACCTTGCGGCCTGCGGCAATCTGAGCCGCAGCGCGCAGGTCTTCAATCCGACTGTTGGTGCAGGAGCCGATAAACACCACGTCCACCGGCGTCCCCGCAATTTTCTGCCCGGCCTCAAGCCCCATATAATCCAGCATACGCTGCATCTGCGCACGTTTTGATTCGTCCGCTTCCTGGGCAGGGTCCGGCACCGTGCCGGTAATGGGCAGGACGGTTTCGGGGCTGGTGCCCCATGTCAGGCTGGGAGCGATATCCTCAGCGCGCAGAGAAACTTCCTTGTCAAAATGCGCGCCATCATCCGTTGCCAGCGTGCGCCAGAAAGCAACTGCTTTCTCAAAGTCCTCACCCTTGGGGGCAAACGGGCGGTTGCGCACATAGTCAAACGTCGTGTCATCCGGGGCGACAAGCCCGGCCCGCGCGCCTGCCTCGATGGACATGTTGCAGATGGTCATACGGCCAGCCATATCCAGCCCCCGGATGGCAGAGCCTGCAAACTCGATCACATGCCCGGTGCCGCCTGCGGTGCCGATATGCCCGATAATCGCCAGCATGACGTCCTTGGCGGACACACCCGGAGCAAGCTGCCCTTCCACCGTCACACGCATGTTCTTGGCAGGCCGTTGCAGAATGGTCTGGGTTGCCATCACATGCTCGACTTCAGACGTGCCGATACCGAACGCCAGAGACCCCATGGCGCCATGCGTGGACGTATGGGAATCTCCGCACACAATGGTCATGCCCGGCAGAGAAATCCCCTGCTCCGGCCCGACCACGTGCACAATACCCTGAGAAGCAGAAAGCAGCGGGAAATACGGAACCCCGAATTCCTTCACATTCCGCTCCAGCGTTTCAATCTGGTTGCGGCTTTCCGGCTCTTCAATGGGTTTGGTGCGGTCAGACGTGGGGACATTATGGTCTACCACAGCCATCGTCATTTCAGGGTGACGCAGCTTACGCCCGGCCAGACGCAGGCCTTCAAACGCCTGCGGGCTTGTCACTTCATGCAGAAGGTGACGGTCGATATAAAGGATAGAGGTGCCATCGGGCAAAGTTTCGACAACGTGGTGGTCCCAGATCTTGTCGAATAACGTACGCGGCGCCATGGCCCTCCCCTTTCATGGAACGGCACGGACTCGCGCAGATCAGCCTGAACTCAGCCCTGGTCCAACAGACGAAAAACCCGCGCCTTCATCTTCTCAGCACCCAAAAACCCGGCGGGCCGAAGCCCAACCGGGTTTTGCGGTGAAGCAGGCCGCCCAGAGGCCGCCTGCTGCAACGTGATTTTAGCCAGCAGCTGCCGGTGCTGCAACGTCACGCGGACGTTCAGCAATACGAGCAGACTTACCGCTACGGCCACGCAGATAATACAGTTTTGCACGACGCACTTTACCGCGACGCACAACCTTGATTTCCGCAATGGTCGGCGCATAGAGCGGGAACACACGTTCCACGCCTTCACCATTGGAGATTTTGCGCACGGTGAAGTTGCTGTTCAGGCCCTTGTTGGAACGGGCAATCACAACACCTTCAAAAGCCTGAAGACGCTTGCGCTCACCTTCAACAACCTGCACGGACACGCGGAGCGTATCACCGGCTGCGAATTCCGGCACGGCGCGAGCGGCTGTCAGACGTTCGATTTCTGCAGCTTCATACTGCTGAATAATGTTCATTTCGGTATCCTTCCTCAAACCCCTGTTGGGTCTGTCTGCCCGTTTTTCCCGTTGGCAGCAGCCCCGTTTTTCTCCCTGCGAGCCAGCCAGGCAGACCACAGGTCCGGCCGTCTTTCCCGCGTGATTTCTTCCGCCTGCGTCTGACGCCACGCAGCAATTGCCGCGTGATTTCCTGACAGCAGGACTTCAGGCACGTTCTGACCATCCCATACGGCAGGACGGGTATAGTGCGGATATTCCAGCAGGCCTTCGGAAAAACTTTCCTCAACCCCGCTATCCTCACACCCCATCACGCCGGGCAGCAGCCGGATGCAGGCATCCAGCAGCACAAGGGCGGCTGTCTCTCCACCGGACAGAACATAGTCTCCAATGGAAACCTGCTCGATCTTCCGGCTTTCCAGCACGCGTTCATCCACGCCTTCAAACCGGCCGCACAACAGTACGAGACCCGGCCCCTGTGCGTAGCGCTGCACGTCCTGCTGCCGGAGCGGGCGGCCACGCGGTGTGAGAAACACACGCGGCACATCCACCGGAACCTGCGTGGCTGCCAGAGCGGCATCCACCACGTCCGGGCGGATGACCATGCCTGCGCCCCCACCAAACGGGGAATCATCCACCGCCCGATGCCGGCCCAGACCATGCTCCCGCATATCCTGCGCCGTGCAGGACCACACACCGTTTTCCAGCGCGCGACCCGCCAGAGAAAGCCCCAGCGGACCGGGAAACATCTCCGGAAACAGTGTCAGCACCGTTGCCTGCCAGCTCATGCCGCAGGCCCCGCCGCCTTAGCTGCCCCCACACCGCGCCCTTCCTCACCAGAGACCTCAACGGGGCGCACGATGGTGACCACACGCCCTTTCAGATCAATCTCCGGCACGCAGGCCCGGGTGAACGGCACCAGCACGCCCCCGGTCAGTTCCAGACTGGCTCCACCCCCGTAATCATGCACCATGACAACCTGCCCCAGAGAGCAGTCGCCTTCCCGCGCCTCCATGCCGATCAGATCAGCATGGTAGAATTCTTCTTCCTCAGGCTCGGGCAGCGCATCACGCGGCACGAAAAGACGAGTATTGACAAGTGCCTGTGCCGCAGTCCGGTCGGCCAGTGGCGTGCCCTGCGCATCACGCAGTTCCGCCACACCGTCCGCCCCGCGCCAGCGCAGAGACCATTCCCGCCCCTTATCATCCACCAGAACCTTGTAGGCTTCCAGCGCGGACGCATCGGCTGCGTGGCTGTGCACATGCACAAGCCCGCGCACGCCATGCGGCCTGCCAACAACGCCTATCTGGATAAGGTCTGCGCGCATGATCCGGTCAGCTTAGCTCGCTCTGGCTTCAGGCTGCGGCTTCAGCAGCGGCAGCAGCAGCTTTAGCGCGTTCCTGAGCTTTCTTCTTCGGAGCGGCCTGCTTCGGCTGCTCGTTGTAAGCCGGCTTCGGAGCCAGACCAGCGTTGCCGAGGAAACGTGCAACACGGTCGGTTGCCTGCGCGCCCTGAGCCAGCCAGTGGGTGATGCGGTCGTTCACCAGACGCACGCGTTCAGCGTGGTCGGACGGCAGCATCGGGTTGTAGGAACCCACTTTTTCAATAAAACGGCCATCGCGCGGGGAGCGGCTGTCAGCCACAACGATGTGGTAGTAAGGACGCTTCTTGGCACCTGCACGGGCAAGACGGATTTTAACACTCATTCAGACTTCTCCAAAACCCTGAAAAAACTTCGGATAGAAACAGGCCGCTTTAGCGGAAGGGACGGCCACCACCCGGCGGCCCTCCTCCCATTCCTTTAGGCATGAGCGCGGACATACCCTGGCGCATGAGACCTTTCATGCCGAGCTTGTTAAAGCGCTTCATCATTGAGGACATCATATCAAACTGCTTGAGCAGCTTGTTGACCTCCTGAACACTCGTCCCTGACCCGGCTGCAATCCGCTTCTTGCGGGACGCCTTGATAACGGCTGGCGTTTTACGCTCGCCTTTGGTCATGGATGAAATAATGGCCAGATGCGTTTTGAGAACGGAGGTATCAAGATCCTTGTCACCAAGGGCTTCCTTGATTTTCCCCATACCCGGCAGCATGCCGACAATTCCGGAAATGGACCCAAGCTTGCTGATCTGTTTGATCTGAGATGCGTAATCATCCAGATCAAACTTGCCGGCCATCATCTTTTTGGCCAGCCGCTCCCCTTCTTCATGGTCAAGGGTATCAGCCGCTTTTTCCACCAACCCGGCAATATCGCCCAGACCGAGGATACGGCCAGCAACACGCTCGGGGTGGAATTCTTCCAGCGCATCCAGCTTTTCACCGGAACCGGTCAGCTTGATGGGCGCGCCGGTAATGGCCTTCATGGACAGGGCCGCGCCACCGCGGGCATCACCATCCATACGGGTCATCACCACGCCGGTCACACCCACAGCGTCATTAAACGCCTTGGCTGTGTTCACGGCGTCCTGCCCGGTCATGGCATCCACAACCAGCAGGGTTTCCGCAGGCTGGGTCACGGCACGAACCTGCCGGACCTCTTCCATCAGCGCTTCGTCTATGGACAGACGGCCTGCGGTATCCAGAATAACAACGTCATAGCCTTCGCGCCGACCCACATCCATCGCGCGCCGGGCGATTTCAACCGGTGTCTGGCCCGCAACAATCGGCAGGGAGGCGACATGCGCCTGCTCGGCAAGCTGCGCCAACTGCAACTGCGCGGCGGGGCGCTGCGTATCCAGAGACGCCAGCAGCACCTTTTTCCGCTCACGCATGGAAAGACGCAGCGCAATCTTGCCGGATGTTGTGGTTTTACCGGACCCCTGCAAGCCAACCATCAGGACAGGCACAGGCGGCACGGCGTTCAGGTTGAGCGGGACGGCGCCCGCTCCGCCGAGGGCATCAATCAGCGCATCATTAACAATTTTCGCAACGGCCTGACCGGGAGAAATGCTTTCCAGCACCTCCGCCCCTACGGCGCGTTCCTTTACCTTGTTAACAAAGTCCTTGACCACAGGCAGCGCGACGTCTGCATCCAGCATAGCCAGACGGACTTCGCGCATTGCCTCCATAACGTCGGCTTCGGACAGCGCGCCACGTTTGGCGAGCCCGTCAAAAACCCCTGAAAGCCTGCCTGAAAGTGCCTCGAACAACAGCGTAATACCCCAAAAGGAGACGCGCCACTGCGCGAACACTCGCGGAGTGGCGGTCCTGATTTGTGAGAACGGGTTACAGCCCCGCTCTCACCGAGTCAAGAAACGTCTGTCTTTTACTTGTCGGAAACCGGCGGCGCGGGGTGTTCAACCTCGCGGAGCTGCTCCATCAGGTCATGAATCTTGGCCTGACGCGCCTTGACCTGCGCAAGCTGGTCCGCCGTCAGCACATCGTGGATGCGGGCAGCCACGTCCAGATGGCGGGCTTCAGCCTGTGCACGCAGAGTCGCCTGCTGCTGCTGCAACGCCGCAATCTTGTCTTTATCAACCGGACCGGGAGACGTCAGGATATCCTGAATCTGCTGATGGATCTTGGAGGCATCATCCCGCATATCATCCCCGTGATCCTGATCATGGGCTTCACGCAGAATGGCGTCGATCTTTTTGCGCTGCTGCTTGGTCAGGTCCAGCCCTTCCAGCATGCTCATCCCGCCACCATGGCCACCCGGCATGCAGCCACCCGGTCCGCCGGGGCCGCCCGGACCACCCGGCGGCGGAAAGCCCCCATGGCCGGGATGTGCTGAGGCAGGCAGAGCTGCAACGGAGAGACCAATGACTGCCGCTGCGGCAAGGAAACCAGTTCTGTAATTCATGGACTCTGACAACTCCTGAAAAAATCTGTGCACTGATGACTATCAGACAATCCCCGGCCCCTGTGCAAGATGAGTCACTGCACTGTCACCAGAGGCGTCTGTTTCAGCTCATGGAATAGATGATGACAAAGACCGGGATCAGCCCCAGCAGAAACCAGGAGCCCATGGCGCAGGTTGCAACAGCATGGGCCACCCGCCCCTGCAACCGCGCCCGGGAGCCGGAACGTGACGGGACCTGATGCCGAGGTTCTCCACCCGTAGATTCATATCGCATCTGCATGCTCCTCATCCGGTGACATGACCGCCTTTTCAGGCTGAGAGAACGCTCCCGTTCATCAGTCTGTGAGGTTCTGTCTGGAGGCAGACCGGGGCAAATTCATGGCAGATGCGTGTCGATCAACACATAAAACACGGGCGCAGCCAGCAGTAGCAGGAAGCCTTACTACTTACGCTTTACGCCTTACGCAGCAGTTCAAGAAAAAGGGCAGCGTCCGCCACATCCCGCAGGCGCATGGCAATACGGTCCGTCACATCCGTATCTTCACCCCAGATCGCCATCTGCTCCCGCTCATCCAGCGTGGCGCAGGCAACCAGTTCCTCCGGCGTACCCGGCCCTTTAACCAGAACCAGCCCCAGATAGAGGCTCCCCAGCGCGGGGACGGCAACCCCCAGCACGGCCAGTTCCGCATCCGGGAGAGACTCCAGCAGCGCACGCAGCGTCCGCATGGTAGCGTCCGGCTGGGTGATGGGCATCACACCTTCCGTAGTGCGCAACGCCATCCCGAACGTATCCTGACACCAGTCCAGCCAGGGAGACCACAGCTCCCGCTGCCGCCGGGCCAGTCTGGAATTCCCGGCCTCGCGATAACACAGCAGGTCACTGCTCGCATACGCCAGCAGACTGTCGATCACGCCCGCCCGCGCGCCGGGTATACGCTCCAGCATGGAGCCGGCAATCCGGGTCATCGGCAGATCTTCCGGCCGGAAATATCCGCCTACGGTCAGGCCAGCCGCCTGCCATTCCGCCGCCAGTGCCTCCGCCAGCGGGCGGGAGGGCACAGCCAGCACGGTCCGTTCCGGCAGGCGGACGGGTCTGCCGTCAAGCTGGACAGCAAACCCGTCCTGCTCCGGCACAACGCTGGCCTGTTTCCAGAACCGCTTGCGTGCCCCCGCCGGAGCGGGCGCCTTCTCAGAACCGGTCATTTGAACAGTCCCAGCCCGCGCAACATATTCATCACCTTGCCGTCTTTCCCGACTTTGGGGACCGTCGGGGCGGGACCCGTCCCTCCTTCCCGCGCAGCAGAAAGCAATGTGGGGCAGTTATCATTACCGCCATCATCCCCGCCGATGTTCAGGCCGTAACGCCCGCCGTAAGAGGGTTCCATTTTCGGCACGGGCGCTGCCAGCGTGCCCGTTACCCGCAGATCAGATGAGGCCGAAGCCCCTCCCAGCAACACACGCGGCGAGAGATGCAGGTCCAGCACATGCGTTCCAAGCCCGACCGTACCGTGCCCGTGCAGGGAAAGGAACGGGGTTTCCATAGCCAGCAGATCAATCTGTGCAGACCCATTAGCAAGCTGCATGTGGGTGCCGAAGCAGCGCACCGGCATTTTGCCTTTCAACGGGATATCCGGCCCCAGCAGAGTGCGGAGCGCCGCCCCGCCAATAGAGCCATCCACCACGGACGCGCCGATATGCCCGGCCAGCGTCCGCCGCCGTGCCTCAGCATCATCCCCCTGCATACTAACGGCGCCGACAAGCATCAGCGCCCCCTGCATCAGGGGTGGTGCCCCCATCCAGCCCTGCACAGCCGTCACCGGCAGCACGACGGGGTGCATTGCAATCTCATAGGCCGGGCTGTTGCCGGAGGCATCATAAACAAACCGGGCGGATTGCGCGGTGTCTGAGCCTTCAGCCTGCACCGGGTCCGCCACCAGCTTCCCGTTCTGCACCGCCACATGGCTGGTGACCTGAGACCAGCTCAGGTCTCGCCAGCTGACGTGCGGGCTTTCCACAGTCATGTTCAGCGTCAGACCGCGTACCAGATCCTCCGGCGCATGCCTCTTCACCAGCCCCAGTGTGGATGCGGCTTCCACATGCCCATCCACCTTCACGCTCTCTGCTGTCGGGTAGGTGCCGCCGGGGGCAAGCTGGTCCAGCACACCATGCACCTCCACGGATGAATGGCCGCCACCCAGCGTGCCAGCCATTTTCAGGCTGGAAGCCCCGTCCACAAGGGTCAGGTCCACCGGGGTTTCCGTCTTTTCCGGCGCGAGGGCGAGCGCCGTCATCTGCGCCAGCGTCCCAAACGTGCCCCGCAGCGCCAGAGCCTGCGCCCCGAGCTGGCCGTCAGCCTGCACCGTCAGCGGGTCTTCCGCTTTTGTCGCGTCCAGCATGGCGCGGGTCAGCTTGCTGCCGGGCACAAAGCGGCCCAGTTCAACCTGCCCGGTATGCACATGCAGCCCCTGCACCACGGGCTGCTGGCCTGCCCCGGCAATCTGCGCATCCACGGAAATATTCTGCCCGTCCGGCAAGTCCGCCCGAGGGAAAAACTGCTCCAGATCCCGCAACTGCCCCAGAGACCCTCCGGCCTGAAGCGCATAGACCCGAGCGCCGTCAGGGTCCGTGATCCTGCCATCAAGATGCGCAAGCCCCGCAGGGTGGCCCGCAATATTCAGCGCCAGTTTGAACTGTACCGGGAAATCCCTGACGCGTGCGGGCAGCAGGCGGCCTGTCTGGCCTGTCAGCACAAACTGGCCCTTCCCCTTTTCCCCCCGCACGTCAAACGTGGGCGCGGCGCCGTCCAGATTACTTGCCTGAATACGCTCAAATCCGATCTGACCTGTCTTGCGCCGGAGCTGATCATCCCACCGCACATCCGCTTTAGAGACGCGGAGCGTGGAAACACTGACATCCCAGTGCATCTGGCCGGAGGACGTGCTGCCCCCGCCGGTTTCCGGCCGCACAGGCGGCGTAAACACCCAGTCCGCCCGGCCATCCGGCAGGCGACGCAGGGAAACATGCGGCTGAATGAGGCTGACATCATTAAAAACAATGCGATGGCTGAACAGCGGCAACAGCCCGAGGCGCGCACGCACTTCCGCCACGTCCAGCATTGTGCGGGTTGTCTGCTCCTCCGGTGCGCCTGCTGCGCTATCACCCTCTGCCACGCCGGACAAATGCACACCACGCGCTTCCACCCACGGGAACGGCAGAAGCCAGACATGCAGATGGTCAATCGCCAGATGGCGGCCGGTTTTTTCCTCTACCGCCGCTACCAGCCGGACGCGCAGCCAGTCCGCCTCCTGCATGGCGGACACAACACTCCCGCCGCCCACCAGCAGCACGGCGGCTCCGGCCACCAGACCGATCTTCCATTTCAGCCGCATGGGCCTTCCTCCTGCGTTCCAGAAGTCGCTGTTATCCGCCGCGACGAGACGGTTTGGGCGTAGCCCCCGGCGTGAAGCCCAGAGAACGGAAGGTCTCACGCATATGCGGCGGGAGTTCGGCCGTCACCGTCAGACGCCCTCCGGCCGGATGTGGCATATCCAGTTGCCGGGCATGCAGATGCAGCTGGTCTGCAAAGCCATCAACATGCGCGGTTTCCCCGCCATATTTCGGGTCACCCAGAATCGGGGTGCCGAGCGATTCACAATGCACACGCAACTGGTGCGTCCGGCCCGTATGCGGAGAAAGCGCCAGCCATGAAAATTTACGCGCAGCCGAATCCACGACTTCATAGGACGTCCGGGCATACTGACCGTCCGGGTCTTTCCGGTCTGCCGCCACCATAATGGCGTTTGCGCCAACCCCGAGCCGCGCCAGAGGCTGATCAATCTCACCCTCCATCGGGTCAGGCCGCCCCACCACAACAGCCCAATAGGTCTTTTTCACGTCCCGCCCACGGAAGGCTTCCGCCAGCTTGGCGGCAACACCCGGTGTGCGGGCCAGCAGCAGCAGGCCGGATGTATCCCGGTCGATGCGGTGTACCAGACGCGGGCGCGGGTCATCCGCCTCAGCCCGCAGGCCGTCCAGCATCATATCCACATGTTTGGTAATACCGGGGCCGCCCTGCACCGGCAGACCTGCCGGTTTGTTCAGCACAATCAGATGCTTATCCTGATACAGCACCATGCCCTGAATTTCACGCACCAGCCGCTCATCCAGCGGGCGCGGGGCATCCTTCGCCGGTTTAGCAGCCATCGGGATAGGCGGCACCCGCACGGACTGACCCGGTTGCAGGCGGGTCGAGGCCTCAGCCCGTTTGCCATCCACCCGAATCTGCCCGGTACGGCACAGTTTTTGCAGCGCACCCTGCGTCAGATGCGGGTAATGGCGACGAAAATAGCGATCAAGGCGAATATCCGCCTCGTCCTCGCTGACAGTCAGAATCACAACACTCATGCGACGATATTCACGACTGACGCCGATCCCGCAAGCGGGACCATGTTTCCAGACGATGGCGGATCTCCCGCTCAAAGCCTTTTCCGGTTGGATTATAGAAGGTCTGGCGCTTCATGCCGTCCGGAAAATAGTTCTGCCCGGAAAAGCCCTCTTCCGTATCATGGTCATACTGATAGCCCTTCCCATAGCCGATATCCTGCATCAGTTTTGTCGGGGCATTGAGGATATGGGCAGGCGGCATCAGGCTGCCGGTGGCCTTGGCCGCCCGCCGGGCCGCGCCATAGGCTTTGTAAACGCCGTTGGATTTGGGGGCCGTGGCCAGATGCACCACAAGCTGGGCCAGAGCCAGCTCACCCTCGGGGGAGCCTAGACGCTCATATGTCTCCCACGCCGCAATGGCCAGCGGCAGGGCATGCGGGTCCGCCATACCGACATCTTCCGCCGCAAAGCGGGTCATGCGCCGGGCGAGGTAACGCGGGTCTTCCCCGCCTTCCAGCATCCGCGCAAACCAGTACAGGGCGGCATCCGGGTCGGAACCCCGCATGGACTTATGCAGGGCGGAAATCAGATTGTAATGTTCTTCCCGGTCCCGGTCATACAGCACGGCGCGTTTAGCCAGCAGGCGGGCCAGCGCCTGCGCATCCAGCGGCGCATCCGTCTTCAGGCTGAGAATCTGCTCCACCATGTTCAGCAGATACCGGCCATCCCCGTCCGCCATGGCGCGGAGTGTTGCCCGCCCCTCTTCCGTCAGCGGTAGCGCGCGGCCGGTTTCTTCCTCCGCCCGGGCCAGCAGGGCTTCCTCCGCCGGATCATCCAGCCGGTTCAGCACCATAACCTGACAGCGGGAAAGCAAGGCGGAATTCAGCGCAAAGGACGGATTTTCCGTCGTAGCCCCCACCAGCACAATTGTCCCGTCTTCCACCACAGGCAGAAAACCATCCTGCTGGGCGCGGTTAAAGCGATGGATTTCATCCACAAACAGCAACGTGCCGCCTCCGGCTTCCGCCTGCCTGCGAGCGTTTTCAAAGGCTTTTTTCAGGTCCGCCACGCCGGAAAATACGGCAGAAAGCTGCACAAACCGGAGGCCAGCCGCCTGTGCCAGCAACCGGGCAATAGTTGTCTTCCCCACACCGGGGCCACCCCAGAGAATCAGGCTGGCAAGGGAACCACGCTCCAGCATGCGGGTAAGCGTTCCGTCCGGCCCCAGCAGATGCGCCTGCCCGACGACATCCTCCAGTCTGTCAGGACGCAGGCGGTCAGCCAGAGGCTGGTTCGGGGCAGGACGTGCCGGATGGGCCGCCGACGGCGCATGGTCGGATAACGGTGCCTGACCTCCAAAAAGGTCCTCACCCACCGCCATGTCTGAAGCTGTTGTGCGCCGTGCCGCCATACCTGCCTGTCCTGAAAATATCCGCCCCTGATATCGGGTTGCCGCCTCTGTTTTACCACCCCTACCCTTAATCTCAGGGCAGAGCTGTGGCCTGTCTGCGCGCCTTACTCCGGCTGCGCAGGCAGCGTGAACGTACCGGCGGGAATGGTAATTCCGCTTTTGACATCAAACAGGGTTACACGGGTCTCGCGTCCCTGCGCATCCACCACGCTCCAGGACCGCAGGGAGACCGGGTTATCATAAAACACCAGCGTCAGGCTGCCATCACCGGGGGAGGACGTGCGCACAACCGTTACCTGCACAAGGCCACCCTCATGCTGAAAGCCGGTGACGGTCACATCCTCCGCCAGACTGACATGCTTGCGCAGCAGCAGCCCCAGCGGGGTGCGATCCATCGGGATCACGGTCGTCTGGTCAAGCTGGTTGTCCCGGAACACTACCTTGTCCTGACTGGCGACAAGCAGGAGCGGGGTTGGCGGGTCATACGCCAGACGCATCTGGCCGGGGCGCTGCATCCAGACAATGCCGGTGGTACGCTTACCGTCCGCATCCAGTTGCTGCATATGCGCCTGAAAGGTCGTGACGCTGTTGAGCGCCTTTTCAATCTTGCCAAGCCATGCCTTGTCAGACGCGGAGAGCGTGATGCCCTCCGGTGCTTCCGCCTGCTGTGCGCTCTGAACAGCGCTCTGTGTCCCGACCTGCGCCAGAGCCGGAGCAACAGGGGCCAGTGCGCTCACACTGCCCCCTACCGAAAGAGCGAGACAAAGGGCGGAAAATTTGCCGGAACGTGGTGTCATACGCGCTGTCATTCCCATTGGTGACCACAGGCCGCCGGCAAACCTCTTGCCCGCGCCTTTATTATGGCACCCACAGTATGCCACCAGCAGACGCCGGATAACAGAGGCAGCGCTATCAGGGCGTAAACACAGAGAAAGAGACAGGCTCAGCCTCAGGAACTGCCGATCAGCACACCCGCCAGAAAAACCAGCGCGCCACCAAATACAATCTGCACAATGGCGGAGCCGAAAGGCGTATCCTGATACCGCCACCGTATCCATGAGATCAGGAACAGTTCCACCACCACAACGGCAATAGCGACCCCCATTGCGGCGCTGAAGGAGCCAATCAGGAACGGCAGGGTATGGCCAATACCGCCCGCCATCGTCATTGTCCCGCACACAAGCCCGCGGATAAGCGGCTTGCCGCGACCGGACAGGGCACCATCATCCGACAGTGCCTCCGCAAAACCCATGGAAATCCCGGCTCCTAACGAGGCCGCCAGCCCGACCAGAAACGCGCTGTGCGGGTCATGCGTGGCAAAGGCTGCCGCAAAAACCGGGGCCAGCGTGGACACGGACCCATCCATCAAGCCAACCAGACCGGGCTGAACAATCTGGAGGACAAACCGCCGCCGGGCGTTTTCATCCTCGTCTTCACGTTTGTCTTCCGTCAGATGGCGGGAGGTCATATCACTGGCGGCGCGGCCGTGCTGGTCTTCCGCTGTTGCCAGATCCCCCAGCAGTTTCCGGGTTTCAGCATCATTGGTGCGCAGGGCAGCCTGACGGTAAAACCGGGCGGCATCGCGCTCCATGTCCTCCGCGTAACGCCGCACAACCTCAATCCCCTGCCCCTGAATCTGCCAGGCAGGCTTCCGCGGCATAAACCCGGCAATATCCTGACGGCGGATAAGAGGAATATGTGCGCCAAACCGCCGGACATAGACATCAATCAGATGCCGCCTGTGGTCATCTTCCTCATGCACCATGTCCGCAAAAATTTTCGCGGTGTCGGGGTAATTCTCCTGCAATGTATAGGAGAAATCGGCATAGATGCGTCCGTCCTCTTCCTCATTGGAAATGGCCAGAGCAAGAATTTCCTGTTCAGTCAGAGCTGTAAATTTGCGCATCTGCTTTTTATAAGGATTTTGAGGATAAATCTCAATTTATTCTTACATAATGAGAATATTTCTCATTTTCAAATTAGTATTATGAATTAATTCTTTTAAAAACCAAAAAGAGCGGGGCCATAACCTGATCCCGCCCCTTTCATTACTTTTCCTACAGACTAGTACCGGCCCAGTCCGGACCGGCGTCAACCGTTCACACAGCAACAAGCCCCGCCAGAAAGGCCAGAGCCACCGCCAGACCAATTTCCCGATTGGCACGGAACTGCGCCAGACACAGCGCCGGATTCTGCGGGTTCAGCCCCGCAACCTGCCGCCACAGCAGGACCAGCGGCAGAAGCAGAGCCGGCCAGAACAGACTGGCTGTGCCCGCAAGGCCTGCGGCCACAGCCAGCAAAATTACCATCAGGGCGTAACAGATGCCGATAAAGCCCTTTGCCCGCCCGACCATCAGCCGCGAGGTGGATTTTACGCCAATCCGGGCATCATCTTCCATATCCTGAAAGCCGTAGATGGTATCAAACCCAAGCTGCCAGACGATAGTCGCGGCATATAAGGCAAGCTGCGCAAGGGAGAGATGGTCTGCCGCCGCCGCATAGCCCAGCGGTGCGCCAAACCCGAAGGTAAAGCCCATGACCAACTGCGGCCACCATGTGAACCGCTTGGCCAGAGGGTACAACGCCACCAGCACCAGAGAAGACGCCCCCAGAATCTGGGACAACCCGTTCAACTGAAGCAGGATCGCGAGGCCAATCGCCAGCAGAAGAGCCAGAAACAGCACCGCATGCCGCATCCGCAACGCGCCGGACGCCAGCGGACGGCCTGCGGTGCGGGCTACCTGCCGGTCAATATCCCGGTCCCACATATCGTTCACCACGCAGCCTGCGGCCCGCATGACAAGACTGCCAATGCCAAACAGCACGATCAGCCGCACCCGCTCCGCAACCGGCACACCCTGCGGCAGCAGAATCCCCCAGACACCGGGCAGGAAAAGCAGCCATGTGCCAATAGGCCGGTCCAGCCGCGCCAGCAGGGCATAAGGACGCAGGGCCGGAGGCAGGCGGGCAATCCAGCCCGTTACCCGGATATCGGTATGACCGGAAGACGCTGACACGATACAGGCAGTCCTTTTAAGCAAACACAACAGGTGCCGCGGGTATGCCATAAATTGCGCTCTGGCATGAACCTCTTTGCGCGGGCGTGGATTACCGCCTAAACATCAGGCGATCATTCCAAGACCGATCCCCCCGGACCGCGCCTCTCCTACCGCCCCAACCTGCCTGAGTGCTGAATGCCATGAGTTCGCCCGAGCATCTTCCCCGCCTTTTCATCCCGCTGGACGCCGTCGAGGGTGCGGCAGGGGCAGGTACCTCCTGCCTGCTCAGCCCGGCGCAGGCCCGCTATCTGGGCACCGTCATGCGGAAAAAGGCCGGAGACCCTGTGCGGGTATTTAATGCGGAAATGGGGGAATGGCTGGCCACTCTGGGCGAGATTCGCAAGGATCGCGGCAGCCTGAGCCTGACGGAGCCCCTGCGCCCACCCTCTCCCCGGCCGGAGCTTGTTCTGGCCTTCGCGCTCCTCAAGCGCGATGCGACCGATATGGTCCTGCGTATGGGGACGGAACTGGGGGTGACGCGCTTCCTGCCCGTTATAACAGAACGCACCAACACCCACCGCACCAACCCCGAACGGCTGGAAGCGATCGCCACGGAAGCCGCCGAGCAGTGCGAGCGGCTGGATATCCCGAGCATTGCCGAACCTTGCCCCCTTGCCAGCCTTCTGGGCGCATGGCCGGAGGAGGCCCGTCTGTTTACCGCGATGGAGCGTGCGGAGGACCGTGGCGTTACGCTCCACGCCACCCTGCGCGATGCCCGCGCGGGCGATGGCCTGCTAATTGGCCCGGAAGGCGGTTTTTCCGATACGGAATGCCGCGCCCTCCTTGCGCGTCCGGCTATCACCCCCATTTCTCTGGGGCCGCTGGTTTTGCGGGCTGATACGGCGGTAGCCGCAGGACTGGCGCTTATGGGCGACGGCTTGCGCTCCGCGCAGGATTAGTCAGAATACCCTTACCTTCGTTCTGGCCCGCCTCCTGCTGCCGGGCTGTTTTTCAAGGAACAGTGATTTCTAATGTCTCACGCCGATGCCCACGACGACACACCCGTTCGTTCAGTTTTTCAGCTGGCCGAGGTTTTTGCCAAAGGATGCAAGCCCCGCGATTCATGGCGCATTGGCACGGAGCATGAAAAATTCGGCTGGGTCCGCCCAGAGGCTGCGGCAACCGGCACCAGTCCGCAGGCAGGGCGCACCGCTTACGCAACACCTCCTTACAGCCCGGCAGGCATAGAGGCGCTGCTGGACGGCCTTCAGGAAGTGGAACCGGATGACTGGCAGCCCATTCTGGATGAAGGCAAGATTATTGGCCTGAAAGGCATTGAAGAGCAGAAGGGCGCTGGCATTTCTCTGGAACCGGCAGGACAGTTTGAGCTCTCAGGCGCCCCCCTGAGCACACTGCATGAAACAGCGGAAGAACTGGCCGCGCATTATGAGTCCGTGCGTCCGCTGGCGCGCAAACTGGGGCTAGGCTTCAGCCCGCTGGGCTTCCACCCGACCGCCACACGGGCCGACCAGCCGTGGATGCCCAAATCCCGCTACGCCATTATGCGCAATTACATGCCAAAAGTGGGCGCGCTGGGTCTGGATATGATGCAGCGGACCTGTACCGTGCAGGTCAATCTGGATTTCGGGTCCGAGCAGGATATGGTGCGTAAGATGCAGGTCTCTCTGGCCCTGCAACCCGTTGCCACGGCTCTGTTCGCCAATTCTCCGTTCTTTGAGGGCAAGCCCAACAACTTCCTCTCCAACCGCGCCCGCATCTGGACAGACACGGACAACGCCCGTGCCGGGATGCCCGCCTGCGTGTTTGAAAAAGACTTCGGGTTTGAACGCTATGCGGAGTGGGTGCTGGATGTGCCCATGTATTTCATCATCCGTGACGGCAAGATGCGCGATGTTTCCGGCCGCTCCTTCCGCGCATGGATGAACGGGGACCGTCAGGACGGGCTGGAGGATGTCAGCCCTACTCTGGCTGACTTTGAAAACCACATCTCCACCGCCTTCCCCGATGTGCGCCTCAAGCAGTTTCTGGAAATGCGCGGCGCCGATGCGGGCTCTGCGGAAATGATGCTGGCCCAGTCCGCCCTGTGGGTTGGCCTGGTGTATGATGATGCCGCACTGGAAGCCGCTTATGAACTGGTGTGTGAGCACCCGTGGGAAGATTACGCCAAGCTGCGGGCGCTGGTGCCGTCTCAAGCGCTGAACACCCCATGGGGTGAAGGCACCGTGCGGGATCTGGCCGCACAGGTTATCGGCATTGCCATGGATGGCCTTCAGGCGCGTGGCTTTGTGGATGAAAACGAGCGGGAAGAATGGGCTTATCTGGCCCCGCTGACCGCCATGGCCGCCGGTGGCCCCACGCAGGCGGAACGCTGGCTGGAACGCTATTACGGCGCATGGAGCGGTGATGTGACCCGTATCTTTGGTGAAAGCGAGATCTGATCACGCATTCTCCGGGCTGGCTGCTCCCTGCGCGCCAGCCTTTTTTAACATCTGATTTTTTTAATACCCGCTTTGTCAGGCTGGCCCTTCAGGCTGGCTTGTCAGCCCGGCGTCCCGCCAGTAACCGGCTGGAACTCAGCAAGGCGGCAAACACCGCGACGCAGCCCGCAGTCAGCAGGCAGTTGAGCGCAGCACCCTCTGCAAATAATGCAAAAAAAGCCGCGACCCCCATGGCTCCAAGGGTTTGCCCAGCCTGACGCGCCACCTGCACCATGCCGCTTGCGCCCCCGGCCCGCGCGTGTGAGGCCGAGACCATCATTGCGCGGTTGTTCGGCGGCTGGAACAGGCCAAACCCACAACCAGCCAGCCAGGTCCGCCAGATAATATCAGGAGCAGTCGGGTGCGCGGGCATGCTCCACAGCAGGAAAAACCCGGTTGCCGTCATCAGCAACCCAATGGAAGACAGCACCCCGGCGGATACCGTATCGGCCAGACGCCGTACCAGAGGGGCCGCGCACATAATCCCGATCGGCCAGGGCGTGATCAGCAGACCTGTTTCCGCCGCACTCATGCCCAGCACATCATGCAGCGTAAACGGCATGGAGATGATGTAAAAATTGGAGGCCACAAAGCCGCAAAGCCCGGTGACAAACGCGATGGCAAAGTCCGGTCTGGCCAGCATATCAACTGGCAAAATAGGCTGCGGAAGCCCGCTCTCCCGCCGGATAAGCAACAGGCCGGACAGCAGCCCCACCATAATCAGACCACAGGACAGGATAATGCCGGACTGATGCGCCAGCCCGTCTCCACCCATAACCAGCGCCCCAAACGCCAGCATACAGAGCAGGCTGCCCGCAATATCCGGGCGCGCGCCACTTGGCGGCACGGCAGGCAATGCGGAAAATGCCATGACCAGCGCCACAGCCCCCAGCGGCAGATTCACCCAGAACAGCCAGGGCCATGAGGCCACTGTCAGAATAGCAGCCGCCGCCGTTGGCCCCAGCGCCACGCCTATGGCCACCACAACGCCGTTCAGGGCAATGCCTTTGCCAATTTCCGCATGCGGATAGATATAACGCACAAGGGCAATATTCACGCTAAGGATGCACGCCCCGCCAATGCCCTGTAAGACACGGGCCGCAGCAAGTGCGGGGAGTGTCGTCGCCAGCGCACACAGAACAGAAGCGCCCATGAACAGCACGATGCCAAAGCGGCACATGCGCGCAAACCCGACCATACTCCCCAGTGCCGCCAGCGGCAGCAAAGAGACCAGACTGGCAAGCTGATACGCATTTACCACCCAGATGGACGCTGAGGACGACGCATGCAGGTCCCGCGCAATATCGGGCAGGGCCACGTTGGCAATGGCGTAATCCAGCAAGGCCATCAGCACGGAAAGCGAGACCGCCAGCATGGCCCACATCCGCGCGCGGCCATACAGCCCTGCCGTGGCTGCCGGCTCTACCGTCGTTCCTGCGTTCTGCGCATGTTCATTCATCAGCCTGATCATTCCTTTTCTGACGTCTCACGTCCTGCGCCGGAGGGCTTCTGTGCCACCCTGAACCGGAAAGGGGAAGGCCAGTCAGGCTTACTGGTCTTTCTGCGGCATACCACCAGACAACGGGACACAGGAGCCAGCACACGGAATTGTGCGCGTGCGGAGAGAGTGGATTTATTCATTTATGAAATAACAAGAAATCTCCTGCTCCTGACTGGCCCTGCGTTTTCTGGCTGCTCCCCCGCCGGAAAAGACGACAGCCCCCAGCCTGCACGAATGGTTGACATTCAGGCCCCGTCCCGCTCCATCCTCGGGTCATGACGCCCTTACTCGCCTCAGGCCTGACAGCCGCCGCCATCGTCCTGCTCATGCTCCTGATCGGCGTGGCGCGCCTCAACCCCTTTGTGACGCTCTTTATCGTCTCCGTCGGGCTGGCTCTGGCAACGGGCATGCCAACCGAGCAGGCCATCAGCTCTTTTGAAAACGGCATGGGCCACGTTCTGGGGCATGTGGCGGGTGTTGTGGCACTGGGCACCATGCTGGGGAAAATTCTGGCGGAAACCGGCGGCGCGGACCAGATCGCCCTGACCATTTCCCGCATGGCCGGGAAAAAACATCTGTCATGGGCAATGATGGTGATTGGCCTGCTGGTCGGGCTGCCAGTTTTTTTTGAAGTCGGGTTCGTGCTGCTAATTCCGCTGGCTTTCATTCTCTCCCGCCGCAACACGTTGCCTCTGCCCGTTCTGGCCTTTCCTATGGCGGCGGCCTTATCCGTCACGCATGCCATGGTGCCCCCGCACCCGGCCACGTTACTGGCGATTACAGCGTATCATGCCAACACGGCCCGCACGCTGTTCTGGGGGATTGTCATTGGCACGCCCATCGCAGCGCTCGCGGGGCCGGTTTACACCTGGTACATCGCACCGCGCATCGGCGCGCTGGCTCCCACGGCGTTGGAGGAGCAGTTTACCGGCGAGTTTGAGCACGACAAACTGCCATCCTTTGCGCTTTCCTGCGCGACGTTGCTCAGCCCGGTTGTGCTGATGCTGGGTGGCGCGCTGGCTGAACTGGTCTGGCCCGCAACAGCCCTGCCCTACCGTATTCTGCATTTTCTGGGGAACACGGATATTGCCCTCCTTGTCGCGACGCTGATGTCCTTCTGGCTGATGGGGAGCCTCAGTGGCCTCTCCCGTGAGACTGTCCTGCGCTTCAGCAATGAATGTCTGGCCCCGACAGCCACCATCATGCTGCTGATTGGCGCTGGTGGGGGCTTCGGGCGGGAACTGATAGATAGCGGGCTGTCCCACGCCATTACAAATCTGGCGCTGGGCGCGCATGTGCCGTTGCTGGTTCTGGCATGGATGCTTGCCCTGCTGGTCCGTATCGCCACGGGTTCCGCGACGGTCGCCACCACAACAGCCTCCGGTATTGTCGGCCCCATTCTGGCCGCGTCCCATTCTGTCTCACCGGAACTGCTGGTGCTGGTTACGGGGGCTGGCTCCGTAGGGCTAAGCCTGATGAATGATGCAGGCTTCTGGCAGATGAAGGAATATCTGGGGATGAACCTCTCCCAGACCCTGCGGAGCTGGACGATGATTGAAACGCTCATTGCCGTCCTCGGCCTGCTGATCTGCCTGCCACTGTCCTGGGTGATTCACTAACCCCCAACAGAAAAAGGGCCCCCTGTTTCCAGAGAGCCCTTTTCAAAACATTCTGCCTCAAACCCTGCAACCCGGACGGCCTGATGGGCCTATAATTCCGGGGCCCGAAGACGGGTTTATTTGGAATACGGGTTTTTCGTCCCGCGCGTTTGCAGGCGGATCGGCACGCCCGGCAGATTAAAGGTCTCACGCAGGCCGTTCACCAGATACCGTTTGTAATCTTCCGGCGTCTGCTCGGCGCGGGTGCCAAAAATCACGAATGTCGGCGGCCGGGCTTTCACCTGCGTCATGTAACGCAGCTTCAGGCGACGGCCATCCACCAGCGGCGGCGCATGGCGTTCCAGCGCTTCCTCAAACCAGCGGTTCAACGCTCCGGTGGGCACACGGGCATTCCAAACTTCACACGCTTCCCGCACAGCGGGCAGCAACCGATGCACGGAGGCCCCCGTCAGCGCGGAGAACGTCACCACCGGCACGCCCCGCATCTGGGCAAGGGAAATGCTCAGGCGGTCCAGAATAGCCTGACGCGTGGCATTACGGTCTTCCACCGCATCCCATTTGTTCAGGGCCAGCACACAGGCCCGGCCTTCACGCTCAATCAGGCGGGCAATCTGCAAATCCTGCTCATGCACACCCAGCGTGGCATCCAGCACCAGCACCGCCACTTCCGCCATTTTCAGGGCTTCAATGGAGGCGGATACCGACATTTTTTCCAGTGCTTCATCAATCCGGGCCTTACGGCGCAGACCGGCGGTGTCCACCACCTCAAACACATCGCCTTCATCATGCAGCGTTACCGCGACGGAATCGCGCGTCAGACCGGGTTCCGGTCCGGTAATCATCCGCTCTTCTCCCAGCAGGGAGTTCAGAAGCGTGGATTTCCCGGCGTTCGGGCGGCCAACAATCGCAATCCGGATCGGGCCGGGCGGACGGGCGGGGAGAACAATTTCCGCATCCGGGTCCAGCGCCTCTGCATCTGGCTCGAATGCGTCTTCTTCTTCAAATACGTCCTCTGGTTCCGGCTCCGGCGGCAGATGGTCAACAATCTCGCCCATCAGGTCAGACAGACCTTCCCCGTGCTCGGCAGAAACCGCAACAGGTTCCCCCAGCCCGAGAGAATAGGCTTCCATGGCAGAGGCCGCGCCACCACGCCCTTCCGCCTTGTTGGCCACCAGCATAACCGGCCGCCCCTGCTTGCGCACCCATGCGGCAAAATGCTCGTCCGCCGGGGTAATGCCTGCACGCGCATCAATGCAGAACAGCACAAGTACGGCATCCCGCACGGCACTTTCGGACGATGCCCGCATACGCCCGAACAGCGTGTTGGGAGCTGCCTCTTCCAGTCCTGCCGTATCGACCAGACGGATGGTGCGCCCCCGCAGGACAGCCAGACCTTCCTTACGGTCCCGCGTGACGCCGGGGGTATCGGCCACCAGCGCCTGACGGCGGCCAACAAGGCGGTTAAACAGAGTCGATTTGCCAACATTCGGACGGCCAACAATAGCCACCAGAGGGAGATCAGCAGAAGGTACAGGCGCAACAGGCCGCATGGGCCGCCGACGATCAGCCATAAGAACGAAGCTTTCCGTCGTTGGTGACAATCAGCATCTGCTCGTCAACAACAATAGGGGGAACAAAAGAAACCTGATCCGTGGAATCCACGGAAATAATGGCACCCGTCGTCGGGTTGACGCGCACAACACCGTTGCCCGGCATGGTACTGACGCACACAAGCTGGCCACCGGCCATAACCGGGCCAATCCATGTCACAATATTTTTGCTGACATCGACACGCTCAAACCGGCGGAGCTGCGTAATCCAGCGCACATGGCCGGAAAGACGGTCGATACAGGCAAGCTGATCATCCTGAGACAGAACATAGAGCCAGTCCCCCACGCACAGCAGGCTGTTCTGGCTCCCGACGGCACGCTCCCACAGGCGACGGCCTGTCCGGATATCCACCGCAGCCATAACCTGCGCCAGACTGACGGCATAAACCGTGCTGTCCACCACAACCGGCAGGCCACGCACACAGGCCAGATTCAGCGTACTGGCCTGACTGCCGACATTGCCGAGCATGTCACTCCAGACAACCTCGCCACTTTCCGCGCGGAAAGCCACAAGGTCTCCCCCGCCAAACCCGGCGATAACCACACCATTCACCACCGCCGGAGCAGGCTGGCCGAACACCGTGGTTTCCGCCGCCGTCGCCGTGTAGGACCAGAGCTGGCTGCCGGTTGCGGCATCCAGTGCAAACAGGCGCTCGTCAATGGTTGCAAAAAACACGCGGCCATCTGCGATAGTCGGTGCGGAGCGGCCCGGCGTCCCGAAATCGGAGCGCCATTTGACCTTACCAGTCGCCGCATTGACAGCCAGCGCCTGAGAAATACCGTCGATGATATAGACCGTATCCCCATCCACGCCGATGCCGCCGCCCACGTTGCTGGACTGGAGCTTCTTGGGTTTGGGGTTGATGGTCCACAAATGTGACATATGCGGCCAGCTAAACGCCCGCACCACACACCGGGCATCCATGATGAACAGACGCCCGTCATGCACCACGGGGGGAGACTGGATCAGCCCGCGGCCAAAGTCGCCCAGAGCGGCCCATGCCAACAGGTCCGGTTCGGAAATGCCCGCCCCGATATCCTTCGTCCAGCGCGGATGCAGCCCACCCCAGCGGTAGTTGCTGCCAACATGCGAGGTCACGCGGCCAACCAGCGGCCAGTCTGAAACCGAAACCGCTTCCGGCAGGGTAATGGGGGTACGGTCTTCCTTATCGACCGTCAGCCCCGCGCCGGAGGACAGCACATTGGTGCGGTGGCCTGCCAGAATGGGCTTTTCATCTTCATCAAACAGGCTGCAACCCGCCAGAACGGGCATCATGGCGGCCCCGGCCAGAAGCTTTCTGCGTGCGACGGACGGACGGCCAAAAGAGCCGGAACGTGTTTTGCCGGAGTCTGTTTTGCCAGCGTCTGTTTTATTACTCATGATGCCTCACCCTGCCGACGGATCAAGAGCCTGGGACAGCGCCTGAGCCCTGTTCCGCACGCCCGAAGGAACGTCCTGCGCCGCGGCCAGCACGGCAAATTTCTTACGGGCGTCATCCAGATGCCCTTCACGGACATCCAGCGTCGCCAGAGCTTCTGTCGCCAGACCATTCCACGGCTTGCCGCTGCCAGTCAGCAGAGACAGGCGTGAGCGCAGCGTAGCCGGGTCCCCCGCATCAAGCTGTTTCTGGCACCATAACAGCGTGGCCAGATCCCGCAGGACAGGGTCCGCACTCTGGTCCGTCTGCACGGCATCCCATGCTGCCAGAGCCGCTTTGACATCACCATGCGCGGCCTGCACCGCGCCTTCCTGCAGGCGGGCCAGTGTTGCCACACCTTTGGGGGCGGTCGCCACCAGCTTCTGCAAGGCAGAAAGGCCGGTCTGGGCCGTTTCCGTCAGCGGCGTCTGTGTAGAGAGAGCGGGCGGAAGATGATCCGTCTCACGTAGGGCTGTCAGGTAGGAGCCGGTGGCGGCAAGAGAGGCCGATTTCTGGCTGGATACATGCCATGACCACGCTCCGGCCCCGACCACCACGGCGGCGATCACCCCGATCCCGAGACCAGCATAACGGCGAGCAGTCTGACGCAGGCGTTCAGCCTTCAATTCGTCGTCAACTTCCTTGAAAACATCTTCTGCCACGTCTGGCTGGTTCCCGTTCTGACTATGATGCGTGCGTAATCGGCACTTCTGCCCTATGCACACCCATCATACAAGCCACCTGCGAGAAAGACACCCCTTAACATACGTGGCAGAAGGCCAGCCCTCAGTGCGCGCTGCCACCGAATTTTGCGCTTGCGGCTTTCAATGAGGCTGTCAGATGCACAAAATTGCCGGCAATCCGCTTCTGCACCACAGAACTGCCTTCATGAATATGGGCGATTTTTTCCCGTGCTTCATTGCTGATGGCAGTCTCTTCCTTGTTGGCCGCGCGGGCCACACAGGTATTATAGGCCCGGGCAGCCTTTTCATAAGCTGTCACCTTGTCCACGCTGGCGTTGTAATGCTCAACGGATGACACATCGACAGACGGCGCCGCAGGCTCCGCCCCGCAGGCAGGCGCACCCCATGCTCCGGTTGCGGCCCGGGCCGTCCCGGAGTCTGCCAGAACAGCCCCGGCCAGCAGGCCACCCAAAACCAGAAAAAAACCTTTCCTCATTCTCAATTTCCCTGTTCTGCACGCCATCTCCGGCCCGAACCTTCGGGCGGCTGCTGGCATACCTGCGCGTTCACATGACACAGGCCGTGCAAATGTCCATCCCCCGCCTTCTGCACCCTGTTGTGGGCCAGAATACGGCATAAAATTTCCTTCCGTGCCGCGCACTTGGAAAAACGGGGAGAGGCCCGTATAGACTCTTTCCAATGCGCATTCTCTTCATCACGGCCACACGCCTTGGCGATGCCGTGCTCTCGACCGGCCTTCTGGCTCACCTTATCCAGATCTACCCCAATGCGCGTTTTACCATTGCCTGCGGGCCCGTGGCCGCCGGGTTATTTCAGAACCTGCCCGGACTCGAACGCGTGATCATCATGACCAAGCGCCCGCATGACCGGCACTGGCTGGATTTGTGGAAAGCCTGCATTGGCCAGAAATGGGATCTCGCGCTTGATCTGCGCGGCTCCGCCACCACGTTTTTTCTGCGTACGCGCAAACGGATGATCATGCGCGGGGGCCGCCGCCCCGGCCTGCGGCTGAACCATCTTGCGCAGCTTTTTCACCTCTCCCCTCCGCCGATGCCAACAGTCTGGCTTTCCGAGGCGGACAAAACCTTCGCCAGTCAGATCATTCCTGCCGAGGGCGGCCCGGTTATTGCGCTTGGCCCCACGGCCAACTGGACCGGCAAAATCTGGCCCACAGAGCGCTATCTGCCGCTGTGGGCGGACCTGTCCCGCCAGAACCCGGCTGCCCGGCCGGCCATTTTCTACGGCCCCGGTGAGCAGGAACGCGCCCTTGCGCTGCCTGTTCTGCAAGCCCTGCCGAACGCGATTGATGCCGGTGGCCAGTTCTCCCTGACGCAGGTTGCCGCCATGCTGGCCCGGTGCTGCCTGTTTATCGGGAACGATTCCGGCCTCATGCATCTGGCGGCGGCTGCGGGAACGCCGACTCTGGGGCTTTTTGGCCCCTCCCGCGCCTCAGAATATGCTCCGTCAGGCCGCTGCGCCACATGGATTGCCGCCCCCGGACCGGAGGGAGAAGCCCCCATTGCCGGACTTTCCGTTGCGGCTGTCACACAGGCGGCCTCTACCCTGCTGGCGGAAACACACGCATGACCGGACACTTCCCTTCCTCCCCCCTCCGCGTTGCGCACGTTATGGCCGGAGCGCCCACCGGCGGGGCTGAACTGTTTTTTGAACGGCTCTGTATGGCGCAGGCTGCGTCCGGCCTTTCCGTCCTGCCCATCATCCGCAAGGACGCAGCCCGCGCGGCCCGTATGCAGGCTGGCGGCGCCCCTGCCTGTGAACTGAATTTTGGCGGCCTGACAGACTGGCGGACGCGCCCGCAAATCCGCGCGCGCCTCAAACAGTTTGCCCCGCGCGTGACGGTTGCCTGGATGAACCGCGCGGCGCGCTTCACCCCACAGGGTGACTGGATTCTGGCCGGGCGGCTCGGCGGGTTTTATGATCTGTCCTATTATCGCCGCTGCTCACACCTGATTGGAAACACCCACGGGCTGGTGCACTGGATGCGCGAGCAGGGCTGGCCGCAGGAACGGCTGCATTACCTGCCCAATTTTGCCACGGAACTGGCCAGCACGTCCCCCGTCCGCCCGGAAGGCCTGCCCCCCGGCGCGCCTTTTCTTCTGGCTCTGGGCCGCCTGCACACCAATAAGGCGTTTGATGTGCTGATCCGCGCCATGACGCACCTCCCCGGCATCTGGCTGGTTATTGCCGGGGAGGGCCCGGAACGCGCCGCACTGGAAGACCTTGCCCGCAAGGAAGGCGTGGCCGACCGCGTGCTGATGCCCGGCTGGGCCACGCAGCCCGGCGGCCTGATTCGCGCCTGCTCGGCCCTTGTCTGCCCCTCCCGGCATGAACCGCTGGGCAATGTGGTGATTGAAGGGTTTTCAGCCCAGAAGCCCGTGGTGGCCGCAGCCTCGCAAGGCCCGACGGAACTGATCCGCTCCGGAGAAAACGGGCTTCTGGCCCCCGTGGAGGATGACCGCGCCCTCGCACAGCAACTCGCCGCCGTGCTGGAAGACCCGGTGAGAGCGAGCAAGCTCGCCGCCGCAGGCCGCGCGGACTATGATCAGACGTTTGCCACAGCCCCTGTGCTCCGGGCATGGTCGGACTTCCTGTCCACAGTGGAGGCGCCCTGATGTGCGGCATTGGTGGTCTGGTTTACACACGCGGCACGCCCCCCTGCGGGCAGGATGTGCTGGACCGCATGGCCGCCGCCCTGCAACATCGTGGCCCGGATGGCGCGCATTTTGCCCGCTTTCCGCACGCGGACCTGATCCATACGCGCCTCTCGATTATTGATATTGCAGGTGGGGATCAGCCCCTTTCCGCAGGATCAGGCACCCTGATTGCCAATGGCGAGATCTATAATGATCCGGAAATCCGCGCTGAAATCGGCCCCGATCATTTCAAAACCGGCAGCGACTGTGAATCCCCCCTGCGTCTCTGGGAGCGGCATGGCGCGGACTTCCCCCGCCATCTGCGCGGCATGTATGCCATTGCGTTGTATGACAGTGCACAGGATGAGCTTCTGCTCTGCCGGGATCCGTTTGGCATAAAGCCGCTCTATTTCACGGAATTTGACGGCGGCGTTGCGTTTGCGTCCGAACCCGCCGTCCTGCTGGCCGCAGGGCTTGCGCCCCGCACGGAGTCCTCCTCCGCGCGGGATGAACTGCTGCAACTTCAGTTCACTACCGGGCGGGAGACGATTTTCAAAGGCATCTCCCGCGTCCTGCCGGGTGAGACGCTCCGCATCGTGCAGGGCCGTATTCTGGACCGCCAGCGGCTTTCCCCCCTCCCCTCCCGGCCGGACACCCGCCACATCCTGACGGAAGAGGCTGCGCTGGCCCGTCTGGACGACGCACTGATGAACAGCGTGCAGGCGCATGAACGCGCGGATGTGCCTTTCGGCCTGTTCCTATCCGGCGGGATTGACAGCGCAAGCCTGCTGACTGCCATGAGCCGCCTGCCCCGTCCTGAAAAATTACGCACATGGACAGCCGTTTTTGACGCCCGCAACGCAGCGGATGAGGCCGATGCCGCCACAGCCCTCGCCCGCGCAGCGCAGACTGAGCATCAGACCGTGCGCATTACCGCCGCCATGGTCTGGCAGCATCTGCCAGCCATAGCCGCATGCATGGATGACCCTGCGGCCGATTACGCCATTATCCCCACATGGTTTCTGGCGCGTGAAGCGACCAGGGATGTCCGCGTGATCCTGTCCGGTGAAGGCGGGGATGAACTGTTTGCGGGCTACGGCCGGTATCGCTCCGCCGTGCGGCCATGGTGGAAGGGCGGTCGCCGCATGTGGCGGCAGGGCATGTTTGACCGTCTGGACACGCTCCGCCACCGGCCCTTACACTGGCGCGATGGCCTTATGGCCGCTGAGATGTGCGCGGCAAACGCCCCCACCCGCCTGTCCGCGGTGCAATCCGTCGATATTGCGGAATGGTTGCCCAATGACCTCCTGCTCAAGCTGGACCGGTGCCTGATGGCCCACGGGCTGGAAGGCCGCACCCCCCTGCTGGACCCGGTTGTGGCAGATCTGGCCTGGCAGCTGCCCGACACCCTCCGTGTGCGGGACGATAAAGGCAAATGGCTGCTCCGCCGCTGGCTGGAACAGCACTGCCCCGCAGCCCGTCCCTTTGCCCCCAAACAGGGCTTTACCGTGCCCATCGGCACATGGATTGCGCAGGATGGAGCGCGGCTGGGGCAGCTTGTTGCACAACAGGACTGCATTCAGGAAATTGCCAGACCCGAGCGGGTACGGGCACTCTTTCAGGCAGCCGCAGGCCGCAAAACCGGCCCCGCAGCATGGACGTTACTGTTCTATGCCCTGTGGCACCGCACGCATATCCACGGGCTTGCTCCGGCAGTGGATGTTTTTGAAACACTCAGCCGGCCGTTATAAAGTCTGCCTCATCATCGGGAGCACCTGTCATGCCAACCTCTTCTCATAGTGCCCTGCTGGAAAACCGGACCGTTCTGAAACTCTCCGGCGCGGACCGGGTCAAATTCCTGCAAGGGCTTGTGACAGCCGACGTCGCGGCGCTTGAGCCGGGGCAGGCCACATGGTCCGCCTGCCTGACACCGCAAGGCCGCTGGCAGGCAGATTTCTTTCTGGTGTCAGATCCGGATGATACCTGCCTGTTGCTGGACTGCGCCAGTGAGCAGGCGGATACCCTGTGCAAACAGCTCCTGCGCTTTCGTCTGCGGGCCGATGTGCAGATGGAGCCCACCGGCATGCGCGTTATGGTCGCATGGGGGAACGCGCCAGATGCCGCCCTGCTGGAAAACAGCATCAGCTTTGCGGACCCGCGCCTGCCCGCCGCCGGGTGGCGTCTGCTGGATGTGCCGGAGGCCACACAGCCGACCGACACCCCTCAGGACTACAATCTGCACCGGCTGATTCTGGGTCTGCCAGACGGGGTGCAGGATTGTGAAGTGGGCCGCACACTGGCCGCCGAGGCCAATATGGACCTGCTGGGCGGCGTCTCATGGAGCAAAGGCTGCTATATGGGGCAGGAAGTAACGGCCCGCATGCATTACCGCACGCTGGTCAAAAAACGCATGGTGCCGGTTGCCAGCACCGGCCCGATGCCCGCCCCCGGCACACCCGTTCTGGCCGGAGGTGTGGAGGTGGGCACGCTCTGCTCCTCACAGGATCATGTCGGGCTTGCTTTGCTCAAAACCAGTGCTGTGACACAAAAGCTGGATTGTGGCGGGCATACTCTTGTGCCCCGCCCGCCCGTCTGGCTTGCTGAGGCCCTTGTGCCGCCCCAGCCGCCTGCGTCCACCCCTAACCCGGATTCGTCTTCTTCCTCATGACCTATCAGCCCCTTGCCCCCTCCGCTCTTTCCGCCATGCTGGACACCGTTAAATTCGATGCCTCCGGCCTGATTGCCGCCATTGCCCAGCAGCATGACACCGGCGAAGTGCTGATGATCGCCTGGATGACGCGTGAAGCCCTTCAGGAAACCCTGGAGACAGGCCGCGTCTGCTATTTCTCCCGCAGCCGTAAAAAGCTCTGGCGCAAAGGGGAAACATCCGGACAAATCCAGTATCTGACTGAAGCCCGTCTGGATTGCGATGCAGATGCCGTGCTGCTTCTGGTCAACCAGATTGGCGTTGCCTGCCACACAGGCCGCCGCAGTTGTTTCTATCGCGCCTTCAGGCCTGAAGGGCTGGTGGAACTGATGAAGCCGGAAATCGACCCGAACGCGCTTTACGGCAAAAAGGCTTAAGAGGAATATTGTACAGAGGCTGCTCAACAGGCCGCCTCTGGCTACCAGCTACTCAGTAAACCTAAACGGCAAAAAGCCTCAAATTTTTCAGGAAAAATATTTCCGCCACCCGGAATCAGTCTGAACTCTTCAGGGCTTTTATGGCCCCTGTTCCTTTTGAGACCGCTCCGCAAGCAACTGAATTACAGCGTCTGCCGCGGCTTCGGCTGGCAGCGTGCCCCCCGGCCCCTGCAAACCCTGCAACACGGTTTTAAAGGCTTCCTTTTGTTCGTGGCCCATCTCAGGGTCTTCAAACAATGCCCGCACGGCGCGTGCCAGCACGGAGGGACGACACTGTTCCTGCAACAGTTCCGGCACCACGGCCCGGCCCGCCAGCAGATTGACCATTGCCACATACGGCACACGGATCAGCCGCCGCGCCATAAAGGCCGTCAGGGGGTTCACCCGATAGGTCACCGCCATGGGCACCCCGGCCAGCGCAAGCTCCAGCGTAGATGTGCCAGACTTTGTCAGCGCGGCTCCAGCGGCGGCAAATGCATCATGCTTGTCCTGCACATCCGTCACAATCACCGGGCGCACCGGCCAGCGAGCAGTCTCGCGCGCCACGGTCGCCGCGACAACAGGGGAGACTGGAATAACCGGCACCACATCCGGCATCTCCTGCCGCAACAGGGCCAGCATTTTTCCAAACACAGGCAACAGGCGCGGCGCTTCGGAGCGTCGGCTACCGGGCATCAGAATCAGGACGTGCGCGCCCTCCTTCACCCCATGCTTGCGGTAGAAGCGCGCGGCATCGCCCGTCTCGGCTCCTGATTGCAGCACCGGATGCCCGACAAACTTTGTCAGCAATCCATGCTTGCTAAAAAACTCTTCTTCAAACGGCAGAAGGCACAAAAGCTCTTCCCACAAGCCGGGGAATTCCTTCACCCGTTTCTGCCGCCACGCCCAGACCTGCGGGGCCACGTAATGCACGCGGGGAATGCCCAGACCCCGAATGCGACGCAGCACGCGCAGGGCAAAACCGGGACTGTCAATTGTCACCACAAGGTCCGGGCTGCGGGCTTCAATATCCTGCACAGCCTCATTCAGCCGCGCTGAGAGCGCGCGCAGGCGCGGCAGCACTTCCACCAGCCCCATTACGGCCAGATCCCGCATAGGAAACAGGCTGCGCAGCCCCTGCTCCTCCATACGCACACCGCCCACACCGGCAAAGCGGATGGCCGGGTTACGCGCACGCAGCGCCTGCATCAGGCGGGCGCCCAGCACGTCACCGCTCGCCTCACCAGCCAGAATCCAGATCAGGGGAGCAGAAGCGGGAGAAGGAATATGCGCATCCATAACCCACGCATACCGGCGCACCCGGCGCAGCACAATCTCAGAAAAACCTTTCCGATCCGGGTGTCTCCATCTTATGCCCTACAGCATCAGACAAAATATCGGACACAGCAGAAAGAGGTCTCGTGACTGTTAGCCAATATCTCAGAGAATGGACGGACGATCCGGTCAAAAATCTTCTGGCGGGCATGGTTGGAACTTTTGCCCTCATTCCGGAAGTCATTGCCTTTTCCTACGCGGCGGGTGTGGCTCCGGCGGTGGGGCTGTTTGCCTCCTTTGTTATCAGCATCGCCATTGCCATTACGGGCGGCAGACCGGGGATGATTTCCGGCGCTGCCGGGTCTGTTGCTCTGGTCGCAGCGGACCTCGTGCATGGGCATGGGTTTGAGTATCTGCTGCTTGCCACCCTTCTGGCCGGGGCCTTTCAGATCGGGTTTGGCCTGCTTAGACTGCAAAGCATGATGCGCTTTGTCTCACGGGAGGTGGAGACAGGGTTTGTCAACGCGCTCGGTCTGCTGATTTTTTCCGCGCAGATTCCGCAGATGCTGCATGTCACATGGCACACCTACGCGCTCATTGCTCTGGGACTAGCCATTGTCTATCTGCTGCCCCGCCTGACAACCGCCATCCCCTCCCCCCTGATCTGTATTCTGGTGCTGACGGGCCTGACCATGGCCGTGCCTATGCCTGTCCATGTGGTGTCTGATCTGGGCGCTCTCCCCACCGGCCTGCCGTCCTTCACGCTGCCGCATGTGCCGCTGACGCTGGACACGTTTAAAATCGTGCTGCCCTACGCCTTTGCCATGGCCATGGTCGGACTGCTGGAATCCCTCATGACCGCCACGGTGGTGGATGAAATGACGGACACCCACAGCAACAAGCGCATGGAATGTACGGGCCTTGGCCTCTCCAACATATTTGTCGGTCTGTTTGGCGGCATGGCTGGCTGCGGGATGATCGGCCAGACGGTTGGCAACCTGCGTTACGGGGGGCGCGGTCGGCTTTCCACCTTTACCGCCGGGGCATTCCTGCTGCTGCTTCTGGTAGCCTTTCATGGTTTCGTGGCCCGCGTGCCTGTCGCGGCTCTGGTGGCCATCATGATCATGGTGTCCGTCAGCACGTTTTCATGGTCTTCCCTGCGGGACCTTGTGCGCCACCCGCGCCTATCCTCCACCGTCATGCTGGTCACAGTTCTGGTGGTGGTGCTCACGCATGATCTGGCGGCGGGGGTTGCCTGCGGCGTGCTGCTGAGCGGCCTGTTCTTCTCCTTTCAGGTCATGACACTTCTGAAAATTACTGACACCCTCAGCCCGGATGGCATAACCCGTACCTATTACATTCACGGGCAGGTCTTTTTTGCTTCCGCCAGCCTCCTGTCTGACGCCGTTGAATTTCAGGACAAGGCCACACACATCGTGCTGGACCTGAAAGACGCCCGTCTGTGGGACATCAGCGCCGCCGACACGCTGGAAAAAATCGTCTCACGCCTGCAGGGGCGCGGCAAAACCGTGCAGATCCTCAACCCGGATGCCCGAGCCGCTCAGCTTCTCAACGCGCTGGGGCATGACACACTTCTGGCAGAGACACAGATCTCTCCGTCTGCTTAATCAGGCTTTCAGACTAGTCGCACAAAAAACCCCGCCAGATTTCCCGTCTGGCGGGGTTTTTTATCAGAATTTTTCATCCGGCTTTTAAGACCAGCAAGTCCACAATCAGGTGTTTTCCCAAAGACGGACGCGCGTAAACAGAGCGGATTGGATGTCCCCTTTGGTCAAGCAGCCATGCTGGAGAGAACGGGAGAGCAAACCGCCTCACTGCTGTCACCAGCATGGCATGTATGACTTCTATAATCAGGCAGCGCGCTTTGTCTGTTTTGGCACCAGCCGCAAGGCCAGCAGACCAGCCGCGAGTGCTGCATAAATAAATGGCTCTACATGCCAGGTTTTAAAGGCGATGGTGTAATTCACAGAGGCCAGCATCATGGCCACATACACCAACTTATGCAGCTTTGCCCAACGCCGCCCCAGAGCCATAATCGCCCTGCGGGTAGATGTCAGAGCCAGCACGAGCAGGATCAGAAATGTCAGAAGCCCGAACGTCAGAAACGGGCGGGACGTAAAATCCTTCCACAGAACATGCGTATCAAAATGCCTTGCCACACCAGCATAAAACACGACATGCAACGCCGCATAGGTAAATGCCAATAAACCGAGCGGCCTGCGATAGACCATGAAATCCAGCTTAGCAAAACGCCTTATCGGGCTGACTGCCAGTGAGATCAGCAAAAACCGGAACGCCCACCGCCCGAATTCATGCAAACAGGCCGAAACCGGGTTAGGCCCCAGCATGTTTGCCATGCCCTGTGCCAGCACCAGCACAGCGGGAAGCAGGCCAAACAGATAAAGAAAAATCTGCCGCGTTAACGGTGAAAAACGGGAACGCCGCCGCCCCGAGGGTGCTGGAGCCATCTGCCTAAAAATCCTTCCTCAGATCCATACCGCGATACAAACTGGCAACCTGTTCCGCATAGCCGTTAAACAGCCGCGTGGGTCTGCGCGCTGTCCGGAACAGACTGCCCTCGCCAATAATCTGCTCGCTCGACTGGCTCCAGCGCGGGTGGTCCACATCCGGATTAACATTGGCGTAAAACCCGTATTCTTCCGGCGCCATCCTGTTCCAGCTTGTGGGGGGCTGCTGATCTGTCACGGTAATCCGCGTGATGGATTTGATGCCCTTAAACCCATATTTCCACGGCACAACCAGCCGGATGGGCGCACCATTCTGGGCAGGAAGCGCCTCCCCATACACCCCTGTTGCCAGCAGGGTGAGCGGATGCATGGCCTCATCCAGCCTCAGCCCTTCCACATACGGCCAGCTCAGTGAGAACAAACCGCCCCTCTGCCCCGGCATTTCAGAAGGCCGGACAACAGACGTAAACGCAACATAGCGCGCCCCCGCTTTAACACCTGCGGCCCGCAGAAGCGCCCCCAGTTCAAACCCCTGCCACGGGATCACCATGGACCACGCCTCAACGCACCGCATCCGATACAGCCGGTCCTCATGCCCGAAGCGCGCGCCCAGCGCATCCAGATCCCAGGTTTGCGGGTGGTCAACCAGCCCGTCCACCTGCACCTGCCACGGGCGAGGGTGAAACCCGCCGGACAGTTCTGCCGGGTCACTCTTCTCCATCCCGAATTCATAAAAATTATTATAATGTGTGACATCATCGCGAGGTGTCGGCGTTTCAGCCGCTGGCCAGCCGCGTGCAGACTCCGTAACAGGCGCATCAGCCTGTGCCATACCGGGCCTGAGGCCACCGGCCAGAACACCCCCGACAGCTGTGCCCAGCAAAGCCCGACGTGAAAAAAACAGCCGACGCGGCGTAATATCCGAGGAAGCCGGGCGAGGATAGCGATACACAGCCATAAGGAAGCCCCTTCCTTTTTTACAGAACTCTAACCAGTCCGTTCAGTGAAAACGAAAGTCTGGCGGATGTATATGGAAAAAAGCGTCATGAAAATTTGGTAGCCGGTCGCGCCGTCCGGCCTTACGCCGCATTTCGTGTAACAGCGCCATGCAGGAAACCACATGAGCCGCCCGGCCGTTTCTGCCATACTCCGCGCACACACAAGAACAGGGACTTGCAGAATGACGACGCAGCAGACCATTGGGTTTATCGGCTTTGGCGCCATGGCCAGCCGGATGGGGGATAACCTGAAAAAGGCCGGATATGCTCTGGTTGCCTATACCCCCTCCGGAAAGGGAGGCGATGGCACCACACCTTTCCTCCCCACCCCTGCCGATGTCGCGCGCAAAGCGGATATCATCCTTGTCTGCGTGCCGGATGATGAAGCACTGACCGCCGCGATGTATGGAGAACACGGCGCACTGGCAGGTGCCCACGCAAACCAGTTGCTGCTCAACACCAGCTCTGTCTCCCCGGAAGCGACGGATGCGCTCCAGAAAGCCGGGCAGGACAAACAGGTCTGTGTGATTGACTGCCCCGTCTCCGGCAGCACGCCGGAAGCTGAAGCCGCCGCTCTGGTTGTGCTGGCCGGGGGGGACGACGCCCTGCTGGAACGCGCCCGCCCCGTGTTTGACTGCATTGGCAAGACAACCATCCACGCCGGGCCGTCTGGCAGCGGCGCACGGCTGAAACTGGTGATTAACGGGATTATGGGGGCTGGCCTTGCAGCCGTAGCGGAAACCATTGCCTACGGTCTGGCGGCCGGGCTGGACCGCTCGATGCTGTTTGATGCGCTGGGAGAAGTCGCCGTAATCTCCCCCCACCACAAACGTAAAATCCGGGCTGCTAAGGAGGGAGACTTCACGCCGCAGTTCCCCACCCGCCTGATGCAGAAGGACATGCGCCTGCTGCTGGATGCCGCCGCCCGTCAGGCTGTGCCCATGCCGACCATGGCCGCCACAACGCAGCAACTCTCCCTCACCCGTCGCGCTGCCGCGAATGAGGACTATTCTGCCCTGATCGGGGTGATGGAACATATCGTCGCGAATGATGCCTGACGACTCACCTCAGCAACGCGAGGCCGGGAAACCGGCTGCGCCGGATGGCCACGGGGGCCTCGCCAGCCTGCGCAACATTGGCAAGGCCGCACTTGCGGACTTTGCCGTGCTGGAAATCCAGACAATCGGGCAACTTGCCGGGCAGGACGCGGATCACCTTTATCTGACGCTCTGCCAGAAAACCCGGCAGCGGCATGACCCCTGCGTGCATGATGTCTTTGCCGCGGCCATTCATCAGGCCCGTACGGGAGAAGCCAGAAACTGGTGGAGCTTTACGCCACAGCGCAAAGCACGCCAGCAGGACGGCAGCTTTCCGGTTTATAGCCCCGGTTTATAACGCTGGCTCACTGGACTTTTGAAACATGCGGGCCGCCTTCCAGCCTGCCCGCATCACGGCCAGACGGTCCCCCAGCCCGCGCGGTTGCCCGGCCTGCGCGCTGGTCCGCGCCAGATCCCGGGTAGCCAGCACAGCGGGCAGAGCGGCAAGCCTCCCGGCTGCGGGCAGTGTTTCCATGCCACAGCTTTGCAGAAACGCCTCGCCCTCCTGCCGCAGGGTCGCAGTCTCTCCGGGGAATAAATACCGCCCGCTCTGCTGGATATGCGGCCAGTGCCGCAGCATGGCGCCTGCACCGTAGGCCGCGCCACTGGCTTCCAGCCGCGTCAGTACAGCCTCATCCCGCACACCAAGCGCCTCACCCACCGCCCGCTGCACACCGCCTGCGCCGTCCCGCATCATCTGCCGCCATGGGCTGACTTCCAGCTCAGGGTTAAGTTCTGCTTCCCGTGCGCTGAGAACCCGCAGCAGCGTCTCCCGATGAAAAACACCACGCGCCAGCGCGGACAAAATCGCCGGAGCCAGTGCGTGGTCCGGAGCACGCACCCCCTCCAGCACATCCCGCCACCACTGGAGGCGGATCAGCCCCGCCATAGGCCCGGCTATTGCAGCAGACCGCGCCGGGGCCAGCGCACGGGTGAGTTCTGTGTGGAACGCCAGCAACACCGTCACGTCTGCCCGGACGGAAGCAGGCAAAAACCCCGCACACAAAGCGCGATCAGGGTCCGCCTGACGCACGGCCTCCTCCAGCCCCTCCGTTCTGGAAGGCCCTGCCGACTGCTCACCCCGCTCTTCTCTCTTCACGCACTCTTCCCCTGCATCTTCTCTGCCGTCATTTTATCTGCTGCACCCCTTCCAGCCAGCACGCCTTTCTCCTCTAGACCTTCAACCCTCACTCCTGCTGCTGACGCTGAACCTGAACCTGAACCTGCTGTAACCGGGCCTGATGGAAAAATCTGCCACGCCTGATCAGGCCTCAAGGGATCTTTTTCCGGCAGAAGACGTTAATCAGAAAGACACCGCATGCAGGGACAAGAGTGTGTGACCGGCCCGCAGAAAAGCACGATTGTCACACCGCCCTCCCTTGACGCATGTGCCGGAGCCTCATAGCTCTGGATTATGGCGCATATCCGCGCGCTTTTTTCTTATGGAGTATGTCATGGCTTTTGAACTGCCAGCCCTTCCCTATTCCTACAACGCTCTTGCCGCACGCGGCATGTGCCAGGAAACGCTTGAACTGCATCATGACAAACACCATCAGGCCTATGTTACGGCTCTGAACAACTTTGTCGAAGCCAACCCGGCGCTGCAGGGCAAATCCCTCGACGAAATTATTCTGGCCGTTAAAGGTGACAGCGCTCAGGCTCCTGTTTTCAACAATGCAGGGCAGCACTGGAACCATATCCTCTTCTGGCAGAACCTCTCCGCCAACGGTGGCGCCATTCCGGATAAGCTGGCCGCAAAAATCAACGGTGACTTTGGCAGCGTTGATGCCTTCAAGGACGAATTCAAGAAGGCCGCCACCACGCAGTTCGGCTCCGGCTGGGCATGGCTGGTTCTGGGTCAGGACGGCAAGCTGGCTGTGACCAAAACCGCCAACGGCTCCAACCCGCTGGCTGAAGGTCAGGGCAAGGTGCTGCTGGGTCTGGATGTGTGGGAACACGCTTATTATCTGGACTTCCGCAACCGCCGCCCGGACTACATCACCAACTATCTGGACAAGCTGGCAAACTACGAATTTGCTGAAGCTCAGCTCAACGCTGCCTGAGTTTTTTTCAAGTTTGATCCGCAAAGAACGCCTCCCTCACCGGAGGCGTTTTTTTGCCTGATTGCCTGCAAAAAATACCAGCCCTGCATCACCCCCTCTTGATTGTTGCAACAGGTCTTCCAATCTCTGTTTGCGAGAAAAGACCATGCCGCCATTGCCATAATGGGATGGAGACAAGGCCTTCAGTCGCCTGAGTAGAAGGGACAAGAGGGAAATTATGGATATCGCAAAATTTACTGAACGGTCTCGCGGTTTTCTGCAGGCCGCACAGACAATCGCCATCCGCGATTTTAATCAGCAGCTCACACCGGAACATCTTCTCAAAGCCATGCTGGATGATGAGGAAGGGGCTGCCTCCTCGCTGATCCGCGCGGCCGGGGGCAACCCCGATGCCGTAAGAGCGGCGAATGAACAGGCTCTGGCAAAACTGCCTAAAGTACAGGGCGGCGGCGCTGGCCAGCCATCCGCCACACCCGATCTGGTCCGTGTGCTGGATGCTGCCGAGCAGCAGGCCCAAAAAGCCGGTGATTCCTTTGTAGCGCAGGACCGCCTGCTGGTGGCCATTGCTGCCTCTGACAGCCCTGCCGCGCGCGCTTTAAAAGAGAACGGCGCCACGCCGGACGCTCTGGACAAAGCCATTGCCACCATCCGCAAAGGACGCACCGTGACCAGCGAAAACGCTGAAGCCAATTTTGATGCTCTGAAGAAATACGCCCGTGACGTGACGGAAGTAGCACTAGCTGGCAAGCTGGACCCTGTGATTGGCCGTGACGAGGAAATTCGCCGCGCCATTCAGGTTCTCGCCCGCCGCAGCAAGAACAATCCGGTGCTGATTGGTGAACCCGGCGTGGGTAAGACCGCCATTGTGGAAGGTCTGGCCCAGCGCATCGTGAACGGGGACGTGCCGGAAGCACTCAAAAACAAAAAGCTGCTCTCGCTCGACATGGGCGCTCTGGTGGCTGGCGCCAAATATCGCGGTGAGTTTGAAGAACGCCTGAAAGCTGTTCTGAAAGAAATTGAATCGGCCGAAGGGCAGGTCATTCTCTTTATTGATGAAATGCACACGCTGGTTGGCGCTGGCCGCACGGATGGGGCAATGGATGCCTCCAACCTTATCAAGCCGGAACTGGCCCGCGGTACCCTGCACTGCATAGGTGCCACCACGCTGGATGAATACCGCAAATATATCGAAAAGGATGCAGCGCTTGCCCGCCGCTTCCAGCCGGTCTTTGTGGGGGAACCCTCGGTTGCGGATACCATCTCCATCCTGCGCGGCATCAAGGAAAAATATGAGCTGCACCACGGCATCCGGATTACGGACGGTGCGCTGGTCTCTGCAGCCACGCTGTCCAACCGCTACATCACGGACCGCTTCCTGCCGGACAAAGCGATTGATCTGATTGACGAGGCTTCCAGCCGCCTGCGCATGCAGATTGACAGCAAGCCGGAAGAACTGGACGAACTCGACCGTCGCGTCATTCAGCTCAAAATCGAGCGTGAAGCCCTGCGCAAGGAAAATGACAGCGCCAGCAAGGATCGTCTGGAAGCCGTGGAAGCGGAACTGGCCGATCTGGAAGAAAAATCTGACGCCATGAGTGCGGCCTGGCACGCGGAAAAAGACCGTGTGAACGCTGTGCAGAAGCTTCAGGAACAGCTTGATCAGGCTAAGTCCGAAGTGGAAGTGGCTCAGCGTAAAGGCGACCTCGGTAAAGCCTCTGAGCTGATGTATGGCGTCATTCCCAATCTTCAGGCGCAGATTGAAGAGGAAACGCAGAAATCCCAGTCTGACGCAGGCAAAAGCGGCCTCGTGTCAGAAGCCGTGACGGATCAGGACGTGGCCTCCATTGTCTCCCGCTGGACAGGTGTGCCGGTGGACCGCATGCTGGAAGGTGAACGCGCCAAACTGCTGCGCATGGAAGATGATCTGCGTAAATCCGTAGTGGGTCAGGAGCAGGCGCTTAAAGCTGTGTCCAACGCCGTGCGCCGGGCGCGTGCCGGATTGCAGGACCCCAATCGCCCGATTGGCTCCTTCCTGTTCCTCGGCCCGACGGGTGTGGGTAAAACCGAGCTGACCAAGGCTCTGGCGCGCTTCCTGTTTGATGATGAAAAGGCTCTGCTGCGGATCGACATGAGTGAATTCATGGAGAAACACGCAGTCGCCCGCCTCATTGGTGCCCCTCCGGGTTATGTCGGGTATGAAGAAGGCGGCGTTCTGACAGAAGCGGTGCGGCGTCGGCCCTATCAGGTCATCCTGTTTGATGAAGTTGAAAAAGCGCATGAAGATGTCTTCAACATTCTTCTTCAGGTGCTGGATGATGGCCGCCTGACGGATGGTCAGGGCCGCACGGTAGACTTCCGCAACACCATTATTGTGCTGACCAGCAACCTCGGCTCCGATGTTCTGGCCCACCAGCCGGACGGTGAATCGACCGACATGGTGCAGGCACAGGTGATGAAGGTGGTGCGGGAGCATTTCCGTCCGGAATTCCTGAACCGTCTGGATGAAATCATTCTGTTCTCTCGCCTGCAGAAAGCAGACATGACCAAGATTGTGGATATCCAGATCCGCCGCCTGCAAAAGCTGCTGGAAGATCGTAAGATCGTCCTCAGTCTGGATGATCTGGCCCACGCATGGCTGGCCAATGAGGGGTATGACCCTGTGTATGGGGCCCGCCCGCTCAAACGGGTCATCCAGCGCAGCCTTCAGAACCCGCTGGCAGAACTGCTGCTACAGGGGACCATCCATGATGGTGAGGATGTTAAAGTCTCCGCCAACGGTGATGGCCTCCTCATTAACGGTCAGGACGCCGCGGCGGCTCTTGCCTGATCACCCGACAAACAGGCACAACGGAAACGGGGAGGCTCAGGCCTTCCCGTTTTTTATTGCGCGCATGATGAAGGGAGTTTCCTTATGGCTGAACCCAACTGGCTGCTGTGGGCCCGTGAACTTCAGGGCATTTCCCAGACCGGGCTGACCTACGCCAGAGACCCTTTTGATAAAGAACGCTATGAAATGCTGCGCACCCTCGCAGCCCGGATGATGGCGGAAGGGAGCGGGCTGCCCGCCGGAAAAATAGAAACGCTTTTTCAGGAACAGTCTGGCTATGCCACACCAAAACTGGAAGTGCGCGTCGGCGTGTTTGACAAAGACGACCGTATTCTCATGGTGCGGGAAGTGCTGGACCATAACAAATGGACCGTGCCCGGCGGCTGGACCGATGTGAACCTGACCGCTGCAGACTGCGCGGCAAAGGAAGTGTGGGAAGAAACCGGCTATACCGTCCGCATTACCAAGCTCGCCATGGCGCTTGATCGTTCCACGCAGGGCCATCAGCCGCCGGAAGCCTTTACCGTGACCAAACTGTTTTTTCTTGGAGAACTGACAGGCGGCAGCCCCACCACCAGTATTGAAACCAGCGAAGTGCGCTTTTTTGCTCGTGACGAAATCCCCGCTGACCTTTCAACCGGCCGCGTTCTCCCGCACCAGATTGAACGACTCTTTGCACATCATGCGACCCCCACCCTGCCGACCGAGTTCGACTGACGCGCATACCGCTTCGCCCGGCCTGCTAGCCTCCCCTCCTCTGCCGCCGCTGCTTTATGCTAAACAGGGCGCTCGAATCTGAGCGGAATACACCCCATGCCGAACCTGAAGCCCCTGATCCTGTCCTTTGGCAGCATCAATATTGACGTCACAGCGCGTGCTGCCCGCCTGCCACGCCCCGGTGAGACGGTGCATGGAGAAAGCTACGCCGTGATGCTAGGCGGCAAAGGCAGCAATCAGGCTGCTGCTGCCGGGCGGCTGGCTGCGGGGGCCGGTCTTCAGGTCGCACTCGCCGGGCGCATCGGTCAGGATAGTTTTGGCGCGCAGGCACGTCAGGCGCTTGAAGGCTTTGGGGTTGATCTGGCTCCGCTGCGGGAAGACACTGCCAACCCCACAGGTATCGCCCTGATCGGGATAGATGGCAGCGGGGAAAACTGCATTACGGTCGTTGGCGGAGCGAACATGGCTGTGGATGAGACGGACGTTAAGGCCGCATCTGCCTGGCTGGAACGTGCCGCCGTTGTCCTGCTGCAACTTGAAATTCCTCACGCCGCCGTTCTGGCTGCGGCCCGCAAAGCGCGTGCAGCGGGCGCTCTGGTTGTTCTGGACCCTGCCCCTGCCCCGGAACAGGGCCTGCCGGATGCGCTCTGGCAGGAGATTGATATTCTAACCCCGAATGAAAGTGAGACCTTCCAGCTTACCGGCCTGCGCCCGGACACAGCGGAAGACGCTGCCCGCGCGGCTGATCTGCTTCTTGCAAAAGGCGTCAGGGCGGTTCTGGTTAAAATGGGTAGCCGGGGTGTGTTCTGGCATGACGGCACGCAGAGCGGCCATAGTGCGCCCTTCTCGGTCAACCCGGTTGACACTGTGGCAGCGGGAGATTGCTTCAACGCCGGACTGGCGTTCGCTCTGGCTCAGGGGAAACCGCTTTCACAAGCCGTAAGAATTGCTTCAGCCTGCGGCGCACTGGCGACAACACGCCACGGCGCAGCAGACGCCGCCCCGGAATGGGAGGCTGTTGCGGCCCTGATGGCAGCGCAACCAGAAGCGTAAACGAAAGCTCTGTTCCCGTTCCCTCAAAGAACAGGAACAGGCTTCACCGGCTCGCGTGTCTTTCAAAAATTTCCTGAAATACTGAAGGAAAATCTACAAATTCTCCACCCCACCTGCCACTCGCGCACAGGGGCCAGACGCTTCCGCATTTAGCCGGGCGCCTTAGTAGTCCGGTATGCGAACTGCCCCAATATCTCGACCAATGTTCTGGCACAGCATCCCGTCGGATCTTTGTCCGGATCATAAATGGCAACTGTCATACCCAGACAGCGTGCATCAGAGAGCAGAGGGTTGAGGAGAGCCACCACATCATCAGGCGAAAGACCGGGCGAACCTGGGCAATCCACCGCGGGCATGATGCTCTGGTCCAGAACATCCACATCAAAATGAATCCAGAAGCCAGCAGGCTGCTTTTTTAAAAATTCCTGAAGAACCAGAGAGGCCCCGGATACCCCTAGTGCCTGAAACGCAAAAATATCAATCTGGGTGATAACTGTCTGAACACTATCGGGCCATGCGAAATCAGCGTCATGGCTTTCCCGTTCCCCGATCTGGAGCACATGCACATCCTGCACTAACGGGCCAGTGCTCCCGGGCCATTGGGTCAGAAAATCTTCCCCTCGCCCTGTCGCCAGTGCCAGATCCATCCCTGCCACGCCACTCATTGTCCGGCTCGCGTCATAATTACCGGGATGCCGAAAATCACTATGCCCGTCACAATGAATGAGGGACAACGGACCACTGCGCCGCGCACCCGCCAGAGCTCCCAGCAGAACTGAGCAATCCCCGCCCAGCACCAGAGCAAACCGCCCACTCGCGACACTCTTCGCCACCTCTTCCGCAAGCCTCAGACTGAACGTGCGTATTGCATAGCCATTGCGGATAAGTGTCCCGGCTGGAGGCTCCGGAGAATAATGAGGACGCGGAAGACTGATAACCGAGGCTTCCACGCCCAGAGCCTCCAACAGCCCCGCAGACATCAGCGCCTGCGGCGCACGCCATGTTCCGGGTTCATGCCCTGCATAAAGCGGGCTTAGTCCAAGGTTGGTCGGCGCCAGAATGATATCCATTGGTGAGGACCTCCTGCATCTGCCCGCAAAACATTACGGGAACAGAAGGGAAAACAAGGCCATAAAAAACGGTCAGGCTCATACAGAACCTGACCGTTTTGCAAACCGATACCCGGATCAGACTTTACGCCAGAAGCGGTTCAACCTGTTTGAACAACAGTTCAAAACGTGCCCGATCCTCAGCCTTGATGCGAACGGTAATATCCGCGCCCTCTTCATCATCAATACGGTTCAGAACTTCACCATGCTGATGCAGCCATGCAGAGGCAGCGCCGTCAGACAAGGGCACACGATAGCGCACCTCTTCCATCGTCGCCGTCATCTGCTGGTCAATCAGGGCCAGCAGTTCCGGCAGACCGTCTCCGGTCATGGCGGAAATCGCAACCGCATCGCCCATCTGCGCCAGCTCTTCCGGCTCACCGAGCAGATCAATCTTGTTCAGCACTTCAATCATGCGACCAGACCAGTCTGGCTCAATCATGTTATCCCGCGCCATGCCTTCCAGAACGTGGAACACATCCTTTTTCTGCGCAGCACTGTCCGGGTGGGCAATGTCGCGCACATGCAGGATAATGTCTGCTTCCGCCACTTCTTCCAGCGTTGCGCGGAAGGCCGCAATCAGCTCCGTCGGCAGGTCACTGATAAAGCCCACGGTATCGGACAAAATCACCCGTCGGCCGGAGGGGAGCGTAATAGCCCGCATGGTCGGATCGAGCGTCGCGAACAACTGGTCTTTTGCATAAACAGTCGCCCCCGTCAGCGCGTTGAACAGCGTTGATTTCCCCGCGTTGGTATACCCAACCAGTGCCACCACAGGGAACGGTACCCGCTTGCGGGCCTGGCGGTGCAGCCCGCGTGTGCGGCGCACCTGCTCCAGATCTTTCTTGAGCCGCACAATGCGGTCACCAATCATCCGGCGGTCAGCTTCAATCTGCGTTTCACCCGGGCCACCGAGGAAGCCGAAGCCTCCGCGCTGACGCTCCAGATGGGTCCACAGCCGCACAAGCCGGGACCGCTGATATTCCAGATGCGCCAGTTCGACCTGCAGCGTCCCTTCCTTTGTCGCAGCGCGTGCGCCAAAGATGTCGAGAATCAGCCCGGTCCGGTCAATAACCTTACAGCCAAACGCGGTTTCCAGATTACGCTGCTGCGCCGGACTAAGCCGGGCATCCACCACCAGAACGTCGATTTTCTCAGCCTGCACGGCAATTTTGAGGGAATCGACCTGCCCTTTGCCCAGTAAGGTCGCGGACCGTCTGGCCCGCAGTAGCAGGGTGGCCTGTAAAACAATCACCAGCCCGATGGAGGCCGCCAGACCAACTGCTTCCTCAAGCCGGGCTTCCGCTGCCCTTACGTCCTGATCATGGGCGGATTTTTCCCACGGGAGAATAACCGCGCCACGGGTCGCAACAGGCTTTGTATCAGATAAAATCGTCGCCAAGTGTGGGTTCTCTGTCTGTCTGAGCACCATTTTCCGGTGCTTCAAAGATATTAACAGGCACAGTCGGCATGACCGTGCTGATGGCATGCTTGTAAATAAGCTGTGTATGCTCGTCGCGTTTCAGCAAAACGGCGGCATCATCAAACCACGTAATATTGCCCTGCAATTTTACGCCATTCACAAGAAAAACTGTCACAGATGAGCGCGAACGGCGAATCTGGCTCAGAAACGCGTCCTGCACATTATATCCGGTGTCCTTATCCACGGTGGGAGGCCCTATTCTCGTTTTTTGTTATAGCCGGACGATGGCTTGCACAGTGAATGCAAACACGTCAGCCGACCCCTCGTTCCTCAGAGGTTACACCAAGCTGCTTCAGTTTGCGATGCAGTGCGCTGCGTTCCATGCCAACAAATATTGCTGTCCGGCTGATATTTCCGCCAAAACGCAGGAGCTGGGCCTGCAGGTACTGCGTCTCGAACATATCTCGCGCCTCCCGCAGGGGCAGACTCATGACATCGGCGGAGGCATCAAACTTCAGCAGGGCCGGAGCCCCCTCCCCCAGCGTGGACGGCAGCATTTCCGCCCGGATGGGTTCCATACTGTTGCCGGGCATCATAATCAGCACGCGTTCCATCAGGTTCCGCAACTCACGCGCATTACCCGGCCAGTCATAAGCCTGAAGGGCCGCAATCGCATCCGCTGAGAGTTCACGCTGGGGCAGACCTGCCATTTCCGCAGCGCGACGCAGGAACAGTTCCGCAAGCCCCGGAATATCATCCCGCCGTTCCCGCAGGCCCGGCAGACGCAAGGGCACAACGGCCAGCCGATAATACAGATCTTCCCGGAAGCGCCCGGCCATAATCTCGGCCTGCAAGTCCCGGTTGGTGGTGGCCAGCACCCGGATATCCACTTTTACGCGGGTCGAGCCCCCCAGCCGCTCAAACGTCTGGTCCTGCAGGGCGCGCACAATCTTGCCCTGTGTTTCCAGCGGCATGTCCGCCACTTCATCCAGCACCAGCGTCCCGCCATGCGCGCGTTCCAGCACACCTGTGCGCCGGCCCGTGCCATCGGCCGCCCCTTCCAGCCCGAACAGCTCTTCCTCAAACCGGTTGGGGGCGAGAATAGCGCAGTTCAGGGCCACAAACGGGCCGTCGGCCCGGCGGGACCGGGCGTGGATCATCCGGGCAGCAACTTCCTTCCCCGCACCGGGGCCACCGGTAATCAACACACGGGAGCCGGTGGGGGCGACACGTTCAATCTGGCCGCGCACGGCGGTAATCAGCGCGCTGTTGCCAAACAGCTCCGTATCCTGTCCGGCGCGCAGGCGCAGTTCCTCATTTTCCCGTGCCAGACGCGAGGCTTCCAGCGCACGCCGCACCACAACCAGCAGGCGGTCAGCCTGAAACGGCTTTTCAATAAAGTCGTACGCGCCATGCTGGAGGGCCGCAACAGCGGTTTCAATTGTGCCGTGCCCGGAAATCATGATCACCGGGATCGACGGCTCTTCCGCGTGCAGCACATTCAGAATGCCCAGCCCATCAAGCTGAGAGTCCCGCAACCACACATCCAGAATCACCAGAGACGGCCTGCGGGCCCGAAACGCGGCAATGGCGGCATCTGATGTCGCGGCAACCCGCGTTTCATAGCCTTCATCTTCAAGAATGCCCTCAATGAGCATCCGGATATCGGGCTCATCGTCAACAATCAGGATTTCATGCGCCATGGTCGTCTTTCATCGGCAAAATCAGAATAGCCACCGTTCCAGTTCCCTCCGCCCTGTCTTCCAGACGCACCGCACCCCCGTGGTCTTCCATAATCTTTTTCACAATAGCCAGCCCCAGCCCGGTGCCTTTCGCCTTGTGCGTCACATATGGCTCAGTCAGCCGATGCCTGTCGCCCGAAGGCAGACCGACGCCGGTATCCGCAACAGAAATTTCGACGTTGCCTTCCTCTTCCCTCAGACCAATCCATACAGCACTCGCCGCATGTGAGCCATTTCCCTCAGCATCACCCTGTTTTGCTGTCATGGCAATGGCATCGGCTGCATTCTGCAACAGGTTGATCAGCGCCTGACTGATCAGCCGCCTGTCACACCGCACCACCGGCCCTCTGTCCGGCAGCCCGACATGATAGGTAATTTCCGGGTGCGCATTCCGCTGCAAAACCAGAACTTCCCGAATAATACGGGAGAGATCCTCATTGGTCATGACAGGCTGGGGCATACGGGCAAAGGCGGAGAATTCATCCACCATGCGGCCAATATCCCCGACCTGGCGCACAATGGTATCCGCACATTGTGCAAATGTCTCAGGATCAGACGTAATTTCCCGCAGGAAGCGGCGCTTCAGCCGTTCGGCTGCAAGCTGGATGGGGGTCAGCGGATTTTTGATCTCATGCGCAATGCGGCGGGCCACATCCGCCCACGCGGCTTTTCGCTGAGCCTGTTGCAGGGCCGTGATGTCATCAAACGTCATCACATAGCCCTCCGTCACCGTGCCACGCAGTTCCGCGCCAATCCGCACAAGCAACATGCGGCGGCTTGTCTCCGGCCCGGTCTGCACTTCCCGCGTAACAACCTGATCGGGCACGGAGCGGACCTCGGCCAGCAGTTCAGCAAATTCCGGCACACGGGTCGCCAGAGGTTCGCCAATGGCGTTCATCAGGTCCATTTGCAGCAGCAGGCTTGCCGCACGGTTCGGCAGTTCAATCCGCTGCTCTACATCCAGCCCGATCACCCCGGCGGACACGCCGGAGAGAACGGCTTCCGTAAAGCGCCGCCGCTCATTGATCTGCCCATAGGCCACCATGAGCTCAGAACGCTGGCTGGCAAGCTGCTCCGTCATCCGGTTGAAGGCGCGGGAAAGGCTTGTCACCTCATCATCCCGGTTGGCTTCGGGCACATGCACACCCAGATCGCCCTCACTGATGCGGCGGGCCGCCAGAATCAGCAGGCCGAGCGGTCTGGCAATCTGGTTTGCCAGCGCCAGCCCAATCAGCGCCGCCGCCGCCAGCACCAGTAACGCGACAAGCGCAAAAATCATGACAAATGTCAGCTGGATCTTGGCGCGGTTGCCGTTAAGCCGCCGGTAGTCCGCAATCACTTTTTCTGTGCGGTGCATATGTTCCAGAATGGTGGGGTCCACCAGACGGGTAATCACCAGCATCAGCGCCGGGGTCTGGGACAGTTCAACAACCGCCCGCACTGTTCGCTGATCTGGAGAATCGAGAATAGCGATATCATTGGACCGCGCCATCGTCGTGGCGGCGGGAGGTGGCAGAGCCTGCGCACCGGAGCGGCTCATCAGCCCGCCGGATGCCACAACCTTGTTGGTAATCGGATCATACACCAGCGCATCCGTCAGCCCGCGCATGGTCGCCTGACTATCCAGCATTTCCGCCAGAGCATCATGGTCCTGCAACAGATTCATGCCGCTGGCGGCCAGTTCATTCTGTGCGCTCATGATGTAGTTGGACATAGAAAACGCATCGGTACGGATATTGGCGTTATGTTCCGTCAGATACCCGCGGGAGGCCTCCATGGCCTCATTCAGCGCCGTATTCACCCGGTCTGAAAACCAGATCTGGATACCGTAGTGGAAAAACAGCGTCGCAAAGACGCCCACCACCAGTGTCGGCGCAACCGCTACAATCCCGAACAGCGTGACCAGCCTGACATGGAGTCTGGCACCCGCCAGCCCTTTCCGGTGCTCCACCAGCATCGGCCCGACGCGCATGGTTACGGCCAGCAGCAGCAGGCCCAGCACCACACTGTTCAGCACCACCACCAGCGGCTCAATAACCGCATAATGGCCGAAGGACATGCCGCCCGACAGCACCACAAAGGTTGCAAACCCAAGGCCAAGCGCCAGCGCCGCCAGCGTGAGGGCAACAGTTTTCCGCTCCAGAGACCGTAAAAGCCAGTGGAAGCGGGTGCGGGCCAGAAGAGTGCTCAGGGAAGACAGAAAACGCTGCATGCAGGCAGGTTAGACCACACCGCGCACAACGGGAATTTCAAGTTCGCGAATTTTCTTGCGCAGCGTATTCCGGTTCAGCCCCAGCATGGCCGCTGCCTTGATCTGGTTTCCACGCGTTTCCTGCAATGTCATCTGGATAAGAGGACGTTCCACCTCCGCAATCACACGCTCATACAGATCATACAAGGGCATCCCTTCGCGCCCGGCTGTCAGATACCGCATGATATGGCGGGAAATGGCATCAGACAGCGGTTCTTCCACCACTTCATTTTTTGTAATTGCTTCATGCGCCAGCGGTTCGGCCAGTTCCGCATCAACCAGATCACTGCTGATGGTTTCCTGCGGGTAAAGCGCCACAATGCGCCGCATGAGGTTTTCAAGCTCACGCACGTTCCCCGGCCAGCGCCAGGATTGCAGGCGGGCAATGGCAGAATCGTCCAGCACACGCGCCCCGGCTCCGGCCTCCCGGCTCTGCGCCAGAAAATGCCGGGCCAGCAGCGGAATATCCTCCAACCGCTCCTGCAAAGGCGGCAGGCGGAGCGGCACAACATTCAGCCGGTAATACAAGTCCTCACGGAAAGTACCCGCACGGATGGCCTGCCGCAGGTCCCGGTGTGTCGCGGCAATAATCCGCACGTCCGCACGAATGGGCGCTCTGCCACCAACGGTTGTAAATTCACCTTCCTGCAAGACGCGCAGCAACCGGGTCTGGGCTTCCGGCGGCATATCACCAATTTCATCCAGAAAGAGCGTGCCGCCTGTTGCCTGCTCAAAACGTCCGGGGCTTCGGCCTGTTACCGCGCCGGGCACCCGCTCCTGCCCGAACAGTTCACTCTCAATCTGATCCCGCGGGATGGCCGCCATATTCACAGCAACAAACGGGCCACCCCGCCTGCGGCCGTATTCATGCAGCGCACGGGCCACCAGTTCTTTCCCCGTGCCACTTTCCCCGCTGATCATCACCGTCAGATCAGATGTCGTGAGGCGGGCAATGCTCCGGTAAATCCCCTGCATGACCGGGGACTGACCAATCAGCGGCAGGCGTTCTTCCGGCGGAGACAGTGCGACCGGCTTATCCGCCTCATGCGCCGGGGCTACCAGTGCGCGGGCCACAACGCCCAGCAGTTCCTTCAGGTCAAACGGCTTGGCGAGATATTCAAACGCCCCGCGTTGCGTGGCCTTGACCGCCGTTACCAGATTGGACTGCGCACTCATGACAATAATGCGCAGATCAGGCCGCGCCTGCCGGATGCGGGGAATCAGATCCAGCCCGTTGCCATCGGGCATCACCACATCGGTAATCACCAGATCGCCCTCGCCTTCTTCAACCCACTGCCAGAGCGTTGCCGCATTCGGCGTGGACTGAACCTGATACCCGGCCCGCCCCAGCGCCTGCCCGAGAACGGTACGAATAGAGCGGTCATCATCAGCAACAAGAATGGTCGGCAAAGGTGTCATGGGGGTCAGGTTACACTCAGATACAGAAAGATCATTACAAAAAAAGAACGAAGATGTCAGATGCTTTCGCTGCCTTCAGGCACAACGGGCAGATACAGGCTGATTTCCGTGCGTCCGGGGCGGCTTTCCACCTCAATCACGCCCCCGTGGTCATCCATAATCTTGCCCACAAGAGCCAGCCCCAGACCGCTGCCGCTCATTTTGGTGCTGACAAACGGCTCAAACAGATGCGGGCGGATGGTTTCTGAAATACCCGGCCCTGTATCCCGCACGGTCACAACCAGTGGCAGATGCCGCCACTGGGACGTGCCGGGCACAGCCAGCCGGATTCCGGGCCGGTAACTGGTGCTCAGCGTAATCTCACCTGGCTTGTCTGACTCCTGAATGGCCTCAGCAGCGTTCTTGACCAGATTCAGCAGCATCTGCACCAGCTGGTCCCGGTTCCCCCACACATGCGGCAGAGACGGATCATACCGTTCCACAATCCGCACCCCCGCCGCACAGCCCTTGCTGGCCAGCAGGCGCACATGCTCCAGAACGCGGTGAATGTTCAGAGAGCGGTAATCTGCCGGGGCTTCCCCAAAGACACCCATCCGCTCAACAAGCGCATCAATACGGTCAACCTCGTCGCAAATCAGGGTGGCGAGTTCCTTGTCACTCTCCCCGACGGAATGTTCCAGAATCTGCGCAGCGCCTTTAATGCCGGAGAGCGGATTGCGCACTTCATGCGCCAGCATCTCCGCCATGCCTGACACGCTGCGGGCGGCGGAGCGGAAGGCAAGCTGGCGGTCCAGCGCCCGCGCGGCGGACGAGTCATGAAAGGTCAGCAAAATGGAGCCGGGATAATCCAGAACATCCGCTCCCTGCACCGTCACCCCTTCATGATGGAAGCGCGGACTGCTGAACACCAGTTCATGCTCAGTGATGGAACCGCCTTCCCGCCGCACATGCTGCACCAGTAAAAAGAGCGGATGGTCTTCCGGCACCAGATCTTCCAGCACGCTCTGGCAGAGCTGATGCCGGGAGGTGCCAAAAAACTCTTCCGCCGCCGCATTGGCAAAACGCAGTCTGTTTTCCAGCCCCAGTTCCAGCACCGGCACAGGCAGACTGTCCAGCAGTAACCCTGCGGACGGGCTGCCATCCTGAGGCGCTGAGGGGGGCTTCTTCATACAGCCGGTTTCATGCCGCGTGCGCCTGCGCATCGGCATGGCGGGAGGCCCGCGGCTCCCGCACAGCACCCTCAGCAATCTGCTGATCGTAAAAGTCCGAAATCATCGCTATGGCGTCCGGAGCGTTATCCACGCGGTTCACCGCCGCGCGGAACCCGGCAGAACTCGGCAGCCCGGCGGAATACCAGGACACATGCTTACGGGCCAGACGCAGGCCGGGGCGTTCCCCAAAATGCTCCAGCATCATTTTATAATGCTCCAGCACAATGGCTTTTTCCGCCTCCAGCGTGGGGTCCGGCACCTCCTCCCCTGTCAGAAGAGCATGCGCAACCTGCGCCAGAAACCACGGGCGGCCATAGCATCCACGCCCGATCATCACGCCATCCGCACCGGATTGCGCCAGCGCGGTGCGGGCATCCTCAATGGTCAGAATGTCCCCATTCACAATAACAGGCAGACCCACGGCGTCTTTCACGTTCCGCACAAAAGCCCAGTCCGCCGTGCCATTATAAAACTGCTGGCGGGTCCGGCCGTGCACGGTAATCATGCGGATGCCTGCATCTTCCGCAATACGGGCCAGCACCGGTGCGTTCAGGTGGGCATGGTCCCACCCCATCCGCATTTTCAGCGTGACCGGCACAGGGACAGCTTTCACCACGGCATCCAGCAGGCGGGCAGCGCCCACCTCATCCCGCATCAGTGCGGACCCGGCCATCTGACCCACAGCCACCTTTTTTACCGGGCAGCCGAAATTGATATCAATCAGGTCCGCTCCACGGCCAACAGCAATCCGCGCGGCTTCCGCCATCGCGTCCGGGTCACACCCGGCAAGCTGCACGGCGTTCGGCCCACCGGCATCCGCAACTTCGGCCATCCGCAGCGTTGTGTCATTCTCGCGCACCATCGCCCAGGACGCAATCATCTCGGACACGACAAGCCCGGCCCCCAGCTTTCGCGCCAGACGACGGAAAGGCAGGTCTGTCACCCCGGACATGGGGGCGAGAATAACGGGCGTCTCCAGGCGCACGCCGCCCAGATCAATCGGCCGCAATAACGGTTGCGTTTGCACAGTCTTTTCCACTTTGCCTATGATTTAGGCAGATATACGCACTTCGAATTCGGGAATCAATCTTTTTATAGTCGTAACGTTCTGCCGCTGGAAAGTTCCCGAAAACCCGGCTTTCAGGCCTTTTCCAGGAGCTGACGCGCCAGCGCGTTATGCGTCTCGGCCAGCAATGCCGGATCAAGACCCACAAACTGCCCATCCCGGATCAGCCACCGTCCATTGACCATGGAATACGCAACCCGCCGGGGCGAACAGAAAACAAGAGCCGCCACCGGGTCAGACTGCGCCCCCGCATGGTCAATCCCTCGCAGGTCAAACGCCACAAGATCTGCCGCCTTGCCGGGAGCCAGTACACCAATATCATCACGCCCCAGCACCGCAGCGCCGCCCCGGGTCGCCAGATCCAGCACTTCCCGCGCCTGCATCATCGGGCGATTATCTTCCGTTTCCAGCAGACGCCCAAGCAGCATGGCCTGCCGGGCTTCCCCCAGCATATGGCTGCCATCATTGGAGGCCGACCCGTCCACCCCCAGCCCGACCCGCATGCCGGACGCCACCATCCGCCGCACCGGCGCAATACCTGAGCCAAGCCGCATATTGGAACAGGGGCAATGCGCCATCCCGGTCCGTGTCGCCCCAAAGCGGCTGATCCCCGCCGCATCCAGCTTCACGCAATGCGCGTGCCACACATCCGCGCCAACCCAGCCGACATCCTCGGCATATTCCGCGGGCGTCATGTTAAAGCGCTCACGGCTATAGGCTATGTCACTGGTATTTTCCGCCAGATGCGTATGCAGCATGGTGCCTGTGGCACGGGCCAGTCCGGCAGCCTCACGCATCAGATCCGGGCTTACGGAAAACGGAGAGCACGGCGCCACCACGACCCGCTGCATAGCCAGCGGAGAAGGGTCATGAAACGCCTCAATCACCCGCTGGGTATCGGCAAGAATAGCGGCTTCCTCCTCCACCACGCTATCTGGCGGCAGCCCCCCCTTGCTCTCCCCCACACTCATGGAACCGCGCGCAGCATGGAAGCGCATCCCCATGCGGGTCGCGGCTTCAATCTGATCATCCAGCCGGCTGCCGTTGGGGAACAGGTAAAGATGATCACTGGTGGTCGTGCAGCCGGACCATAAAAGCTCGGTCATGGCCGTGCAGGTGGAAACACGGATCATCTCCGGCGTGAGCCCTGCCCAGATAGGGTACAGCGCCTGTAACCACCCAAACAGAGAGCTATCCTGCGCCGCAGGAATCACGCGGGTCAGCGTCTGATACATATGGTGATGCGTGTTCACCATGCCGGGCATCACCACATGCCCGCTCATATCCTCCACCACATCCGCCTCTGGCAGCGGGTCCAGTGCGGAACCGAGTGCGACCACCTGCCGCCCGCGCACCAGAACCCAGCCACCTTCCAGCTCTTCACGCCGGTCATTCATCGTGACGAGACGGAGGGTATTTTTCAGCAGGATGGTGGTCATGGGTTTCTTCTCCCAGTCCATAAATCAGACCATAAAAAAGGCCGCCCATCGGTCCGATGCGCGGCCTTGCGTCAAACTTTCATGCACAGGCGCATTACGCGCTGCAACATCAGGGCAGCAGAACAGACACGGCGGCTGTGCAGGCAATCCCTTCTTCACGCCCGGTAAAGCCCAGACGCTCCGATGTCGTCGCTTTTACGGAAATCCGGCTGACATCCACTTCCAGCAGATCAGCCATCCGCTGGCGCATCGCCTGCGCATGCGGGCCGATTTTTGGACGCTCACAGATCAGCGTCACATCGGCATTGATCAGCATGCCGCCGCGTTCCCGAATCCGCTGCCCGGCATGAACCAGAAAGCGGGCGCTATCAGCATCCTTCCATTCATTCTTGCTGGGCGGAAAATGCGTGCCGATATCCCCTTCCGCCAGCGCGCCATAAATGGCGTCACACAGCGCATGGATGCCAACATCCGCGTCGGAATGACCAGCCAGCCCTTTGGTATGCGGCACGGTGATGCCACACAGAATCAGCGGGCGGCCTTCTTCAAAGGCATGGACATCATATCCAAGCCCGACGCGCGGCAGGAGAGTCGGACCGATCAGTCGTTCAAGGCGCACGAGGTCCTCCTCATAAGTCAGCTTGATATTATCTTCATCACCGGGCACCAGCGCGACACTGAACCCTGCCTCTTCCAGCAGTTTCGCATCATCCGTTGCCGTGGCGGAACCCGCCCCGCGATGCAGGTCTAAAAACAGACCAAACCGGAAGCCCTGCGGGGTCTGTGCCCGGAACAGATGGTCACGCGGCACTGTTCCCGCAATCACGCCATCTTCTTCGCGCTTCAGCGTATCTGCAACCGGCACGGCAGGGATCGCACCGGGATGTTCAGCCAGAGCAGCAATCACAGCCTGCACCAGCTTTGCTGGCACGTAAGGACGGGCGCCGTCATGCACCAGAACAAGGTCCGGACGCTCATTTTCCGGCAGAGCGGCAAGCGCTTCCAGCCCCGCCAGCACACTGGCCTGACGGGTCGCCCCGCCAGCCACCGGCCGCAGAACGGAAGCGCCTTCCAGCGCCTGCGCCAGCGTCTCCGGGTCACCCACCGGCTGAACACAGCTTACATGAGGCAAAAGGGCTTCCGCAGCATGGCGGATAACCGGCTGGCCCGCCAGCAGCACATACTGCTTCGGCGTTGCGGACCCGCTGGTCGCGGCATAACGGCTACCTGTTCCGGCAGCCAGAAGAATGGCAGCTACTCGCATACCCGGAGCAATGCTGCGGGAATCCCGGCGCGTCAAGGCACAAAATAGCGCACTCAGCCGCCCATCAGCCCCGGCACAGCAGCAGCTCAGGCAGCGCATCCTTGTGAAATCCGTCTGCCACCCGTGTCACACGCCGCAGCGTCCTGCCTGCCCGTCACAGTAAATCTGACGCAACCTGCGGCATGGTGGAAAAATTCGTCCGCTCCAATAAAAACAATGATATAGCTCACAACCATCAGAGACCTTAATATCCGGCTTTATTTTTCTGCGACACAGACCAGAGATACCATGAAAACACTTTTACTTACTTTTGAATGCCCTCCTGACGTCACAGGCGGGGGTCTGTGCACGTATGTTCAGGAATATATCGCGGCAAAAATAGAACGGCGGGAACCAACGGTTATTCTGACGGCCGATTTCAACGTGCAGGATGAAGTCTGCACCTATTTTGGCTGCGTCAAAGTAATCCGCTTCAACCCTTCTGCCGGTGACTCCTTTAAATATATGGGTCACTGGGCGGCCATGAGTTATGAATTTTCCAATCAGGTCAAAAAAATCATCACGGACGGGTTCCAGCCGGACTGGCTGGAAGTGTGCGATGGGTTCGGGCTGGGCTATTTCACACTTCAGAGAAAGCTGTGCCTTGAAGCCCCCTTTACGGACCTGAAAGTTCTGGTAACAGCCCATACGCCCGTCACCATGATTGATGAATGGGATAAGAAAAACATTTATGAACTGCCAACATATTTTACAAAATATATGGAACAGTTCTGTTTCGTGGCAGCCGATAAGGTTATCTCCCCAAGCAACTTCCTCAAAAAGAAACTGCTCACGGAATTTCTTGAAAAGGAGGTTCCGATTGATGTTATCCCTAACCCCTACGAGAAACCTTTCGTCCCTTCAAAAACCGGCACTGACGCCGCCGAAAGCAGCCCGCTTCACGACATTCCTGACTACGCCATCGCGTCCAGAGTTTGCTACTGGAAAGGCATCGATCATGCGCTGGCAGGGTTTGACCTCTACTGGAGCAATGGCGGCCAGTCCTCGCTGTATGTTTATGGGTCGGACACGCACTATTTCAAAAACAATCAGTCTTTCAAAGAAACTCTGAGTACGAAATATCAGAAATGGATTGAAAAAGGCCTGCTGAAATTTGCGGGCCTTAAAGAGCATTCAGAAATTCTCCTGATCAAAAAACAACTCAAGGCACTTTTCCACCCTTCCCTGTGCGAAAACTACCCTTATTCCGTCATTGAACATATGGCTGACGGCGGTATTGTCGCGGCCTCTCTGAGCGGCGGACAGGCGGAATTTATCAGCGATACAGAAAACGGTTTTCTGTTTGACCCACATTCTCCCCAGTCCATACAGAACGCCATTCTGAAAATAGACGCTCTGAACGATGCCGAACGTCATGCCATCGCGCAGAATGCCATGACCACCATTGAGAAAACCTGTTCCTACGCCTCAGTGATGACGCAAAAAGAGCAAGTGCTTACAGAAGTCCAGCAGCAATCCGCCCGTGCCACTTTCCCCTTTACATCCGGGAAGGAACTCATCCACCCCGCAGCACAGGCCTCCGCCGAGCTCACTGTTATCATTCCACATTACAATCTGGGCACTCTGCTGGTTGAAGCCATTGAGAGCATCAAATTCAGCAGCCTGCCTAATATCAAAATTCTTGTTGTGGATGATGGATCAACAGACAAAGAGTCCATCATTATCCTCAAAACTCTGGAAGCGCGTTACGCGGACCTGAAGGTGCTTTACAAGAAAAACTCAGGCGTTGCCGAAACCCGGAATATCGGCGTGCAGCACGCAACAACAGAGTATATCGCACTTCTGGATGCGGATGATCTTGTCTGCGCCTCCTATTATGAAGCCGCACTCAAAATCCTGAACCGTTACAGCAATGTTGGATTTGTTGGCGCATGGAACGAGGACTTCAATCAGACTGGCCGCCTGCGGCTCTGGCCGACCTTCAACCCCGAAATCCCGCTCCAGATGATCATGAACACCACAAACTGTCAGGGGCTGGTGATGCGGCGGGACGCCTACCTCGCGCATGGGCAGCATGATCCGGAACTTGGTATGTTTCTGGATGACTGGGAGGCAACCATTTCAATGGTGCTTAATGGTGTCCGCGGCGTGATGATCCCGCACCCGCTGTTCAAATACCGTATTCGCGAGGAATCCATCTTCCGCGATAAATTCAGGATGTTTAATATCAATTACAATTACATCATTGATAAACATCAGGATAAGCTTTCAGGAACCTATGGTGAGATTATCAAGTTCCTGAATGCCAACGGCCCCAACACCCAGTATCACAACCCGACCTTCCCGCCTGAGCGTAACACGCACCCTGAGCCTGCACAGACGGCAGCACCGCAGCACGCAGAAGGCAGACTGGTCCAGTTAGCGCACAAATATTATGATCGGGTGAACCAGCCCGGAGCCATTCGCGATCTTCGCATCGGCCTGCGTAAACTGGGAGCCGGACAACTCATGTCCCGCTTGAGAAAATAAGATTTTCCGTCCCGATGGCCCTTATAAAGCCATCGGGGCTTACAATTTTCTGAGCAGCCGGACTGATCAGATGAACTGGACCAGCTCAAACAAGGCCTTTGATTAAAGACCCTTCGTGCTTAACCGACTTTATTTTACAATGATTTTCCTGACTATCCGCAACACAAAACCAAAGACCGGCAAACGGAAAATGCTGTAATATCGCTCATTCAGGCGATGCAGCCGCGAAGATTTAATCCGTTCAAGCTCCTGCCGGACTTCATCAAACTCACGTCGCTTGCAGGCTTCGTCACGCTCAAGATGCGTGACATGATCGGTCAGGTCTCGCCGCCTCTTCCGCTCCCGGTCAACAAGATCTTCCCACTTCTTTATTTCCAGATCTTTTTCAGCAGACGTCTCGCTTAATTTTTTCTGCAATTTTTCCAGACGCAGCAAAAGTGCATCATTCTGCCTCAGCACGGAAGCGCGCTGCTCCCACTCCGCCTGCCGGTCAAGATTAAGGCGCTTCACAGTATCCCGCAGCAATCGTGCTTCCGCCCGGCTCCCCTGCTCTGCAAGTGTATAATCCGAGCCACGCTCTTCAAAAGAAACCGTGGGGAACCGATGTAGCGTGTACTCAAAAATCGCTTTGATCTTGAAGTAACTTGAGGGCTCAAGCCGGACTGTTCGCCCCAAAAGGGCCGCAAGCACCGCCATATGCAGGCGATCTGTCTCAACACATTCAAACTGACTGATCAGCCCAGCCACCGCACGGAGGGGCTTTACGCACTGCTCAATGCTTGTCCATTGAACATCATTAAACAAGAGCGGCAGATCAACGGATGTTCTGGGAGGCGTTTTACGGCCGCCTTCTTCATCCAGCCTGAAAATCTGGAGAACCGGATACTCGCCTTCAATTTCCAGATCGGAAAAATGCTTCTCCTTTGTATAAAAAGCCATGTCGGAACAGACAAAAATCCGATCTTCGGGCATTCCCTGCCGGAGAAGCTCTTCATAGCTTTGCTGCTCTCTACAGAAAATCGTCACCTGATCCGCATAGGGGACGAATTCTGAACCAAAGCCAAAAAAGCTGGTGGGAAGAATAAGAAGCTGCCCACCATTCTGCAAAAATGTGATGGTCTGTTCAAGATAGGTTTCCCAAAGGCCTTTAACCCAGCCTCCGCCGCCGCCCATCACAATATAATTATACCCGGAAAATGTCTCTTTGGACCGGCCCTCAATGCATTTAGGAGACCACCCAATATCTTCAAACAGGTCCAGAGTTCCCAGCGCTATCAGCCCATCACCAAGATTACCGTAACCGGGATAGAAGGCAGCGTCATTCTCTATAAAATGCTTCAGGGACTCAATCAGCTTGGCATTGTGCCAGATTTCTTCACGAACAGCTTGTCTGACATTTTTATAGTTTTCATTCATTTCAGAGGGTTCCCTTCACAAGCTGTTCTTCAAGCTGCCTGTAAAACGCAGCGACGTTTAGAGCATATGTTGAGCGTGCATGCTGCTGCTCAAAATGTTCATGCAAACGCTGTATTTTATTCTGAATTTCCGCGTCGGATGCACTAAGAAATTCTTTAATTTTAGTGACGTACCGTGCAACCAGTTCCGTATCGTCCGCGCTGTTGCGCACCAGAAAACCAGAATTCTCGCTAATCAGTTCAGAAACACCACCCACATCAACTGTAATAATGGGAATATTCATCTGCGCAGCCTCAAGCAGAACATTCGGAAGCCCATCAAAAAGTGAGGTATAAAGGAAAGCGCTTTTATCAGTGAACGGAATACTCTCTAGGCCACTAAAGCTACCTTTATAAATAACATTTGGGCAATCATCGAAATAGTTTGGTTCAAACTGATCAAGGACCGCACTCCCATAAACGTAAATTTTCGTCTCAATATTTTCAGCCAGCAACTCAACAGCGAGTTTATGCAATAAATCAGGGCGTTTTTGTGAATCCAGACGCGAAGCCCATATCAGGCACCGCCCTCCTTCCTGGTGCCGCAACGCGGGTGCGACAGACTGGCTACAAGTATAAAGGGTCTGGGTGCGCCCCTGATAAACCGGGATACGATACTCTAGCTGCTCAAGATTAAGGCTATGGTCCGAGACAACATACTCAATATGGTTTCTGTAATCACTCAGAAAACGATATTCTGCTCCGTCTTCATAAAGCGTATGATTCATAATGTAGTAAGATGCACAAAAATAGAAATAGACAAGCTGCCGCTGCTGGAAAAAGTCAGCATAGGAACGCATAACATCTTCACAAAACGGACAGAATTTCATAAAAATTCGTGCTGTAGCGGCAAAATTTTCAATAATTCTGACAGCCATTTCAGGGATGCGTGTTGCGGCACTCCCGTTTAGAAGCGTATCAAGATCAATAATATCCAGCCCCTGCGGCACCTTGCATCGTTCCTTAGAACTGCAAAGCGTTTGCCCAAGGATCAGCAAGCAGGTTTTATTGTTATCTTTGAGCGCTGTCTCGATAAAATTGAGAACATATTTTTCGCCACCCCCTTTGGAAAGGAAAGGCAGGAAGAAAACATCTGTATAGGTCTTACCTTTTAATGCCGTACAGATTTTTTCGTACCCAAGACCAAAACTCTCAGAAATACCGACATTTGTAAAAAACTGTGCGTCCCGAAGGCTGTAAGGATGGATTTCAGGCTCGATCATGTTCGCCTGATGAACCAGCTCCTGAAGATAAAGTGTGCTGGTATAAGATTTTTTAAAATCGATATGCTTCTGAGGAATTATACCGGTCTGGTTTTTGCTCTGGACCAGATCCAAAAACACATCTCCCGCGAAAAAGCGGGAGTTAGGCACCATGCGTTTTCTGTCTTTCCCCAAAGACGCCATAATACTCCCGCGTCTCTGACGATAGAAAATGATCGTATCCTCTGCCACGACCAAATTAAAACCCGCAGCAATCAGCCGTAAGTTGATATCATAATCTTCATAGGCATAGACCACAGAAGTAGAGCAGTCCCGATACGCCACCTCAAGCAGATCCTGTCGTCTTGCCATAAAACGGGAGACATACGGATGCTCCCCAAGCATTCTGTAAAGACCAACCTGATCAAGTGGGTAGAACCGGCAAACATAATTATCATCGCCAAAAGAGTGATAATATTCAGGGAAAACAACTATCTTCTCATTCGGCGCTTCCTGCTGCTTCTGATAAAGCGCATGGATGAAATTTCTGGAAACCAGATCATCCGCATCTGCAGGGACAATATAATCGCCAACGGCAACCCCAATGCCGTAATTACGCGCAAGCCCCAAGGAACGAACTTTGATATTTTCCAACCTGACGGAATCAAACCCGGAATAATCGTAATTCTTTAAAAGCGAGAGCGTTCTTTCATCAGCATGGTCTGCAACAATAACCAGCTCTGATTTAATATTATAAAGATGCGCATGCTCAACAGAATCACGAAGAGAGCGCAGGGTCGGATATAATAAATCCTGCTCTCTGTGCACATTCAGAATAATAGAAACATCCATACCTGGCATATAACACTTCCAAACAATAACTGAGAGCGGACTTAATAATTACGCCTCACCTACGCGTGGGCATACCCGAATAGAGCCTTACGAAGGGTCGACAAAAAATGATGGGAGTGTGTCTTTTTCGCTCTGAAGCAGAGCGTCAATCTGATCACATGCGGCCAGAGCTTCCGTAATCGTCACATCCATATCGAGATAACGATAAGTGCCGAGCCGCCCAAGGAAAGACACACCTTTTTCTGAGCGCGCCAGCGCAATATAGCTGTCCAGCATTTTCTTCTCATTTACCAGACGGATAGGGTAATATGGAATATCCTGCTCACCGGCGAGGCGACTATATTCACGGAAGCACACTGTTTTAGAGAATTTCTCCTGCTCCCACGGTGCAAAATGCTTATGCTCGGAAATACGGGTAAACGGCACAGTTTCATCGCAATAGTTGATAACAGCCGTGCCCTGATGGTCCCCGTCGTCCACAAACCGCTCAAAATCAAGGGTCCGGTATCCAAGGCGCCCAAGGCGGAACTGGAAGTAACGATCAATGGGGCCTGTATAAAAAACGTGATCATACTGCTCTTCCAGACTTTCAAAAGAGCAACCGAGCCGAAGATCAATCCCGTCAACAGCCAGAATATTCTGGACAATGCTTGTATAACCGTCTTCCGGCATCCCCTGATACGGATGATTGAAATAATTATCATCATAATTAAAGCGCAGCGGCAAACGCTTTAAAATAGAGGCCGGAAGCTCCGTCGGTTCCAGCCCCCACTGTTTGCGCGTATAACCGTGGAAAAATGCGCGATAGAGTTCCGGGCCAATCATGCTCAGCGCCTGTTCTTCAAAAGAACGAGGAGCCTGAATGGAACGATCCGCTTTGCTTTCAATAAAAGCCCGTGCGTCCTTCGGCCCCATGGTTGTTCCAAAGAACTGGTTGATCGTCAGAAGGTTTACCGGAAGCGTATAGACACGCTCTTTTGAAATCGCTTTAACCCGGTTCACATAAGGCTGAAACTTGCCGAAACGCTGCACATACTCCCACGCCCTCTTATCGGCCGTATGGAAAATATGCGGCCCATATTTATGGACCATAACGCCGGTCTCCGCATCCCGCTCGGTGTGGCAGTTGCCGCCAATATGGGGGCGTTCATCCACAACCGTCACCTTGTGGTCACGCTCAGCCAGATGCCGGGCAAGAATTGCTCCGCTAAACCCGGCGCCCACAACGCAGAATGACTTCAACTTCTCAACTCCCGACAGGACCAGGTCTGGTTTTACGCAAAGCCCTTAACCGGGCCGGAATGACGATATCTTCATTCTCCCCAAGGCCTACCCTCAGGCCCGGCTTTCGGCAAGCAAAAGCAGGCTGCAAACTGTGCTGAATTATCAGCCAGTCTTTGATGTTGAGAATGAAGGATAAAGTCTATGGCGCGCCCTGCTGGATTCGAACCAGCGACCCACAGCTTAGAAGGCTGTTGCTCTATCCAACTGAGCTAAGGGCGCGTACTCTGCACCCTCCGATAGTCGGAAATATCCGGAAAATCAATGGGTCCAGTTCTGGATTCGGTCAGACCGGAAATTGTCGGCATACACTTTTGGCTTGCGAATACGCTGCACCGGGGCTTCAACCTCGTATGCCACGTGCTCACGCTCAGCGTAAGCCACAGCCTCATCGCAAGTCTCAAAATACAGGCGAAGCTGGGACTGGGTGTCCTGACTTCCTGTCCAGCCCATCAGCGCATCCTGACGCCTTGGGGCTGTCTGCCCATATTCAAAAACCCACTCACGCGTGCCAGCCAGTCCTGACTGCCCCGCGGGTTTAGGCTGCTTATAAATCCGTGCCGGCATAGTGATGCCTCCAGATATAAGTGGTCGGGGCGCCCGGACTCGAACCGGGGGCCTCGTGTACCCAAAACACGCGCGCTACCAGGCTGCGCCACGCCCCGAATGCAGCGGAACCTAAGCGGCATTCGGCAGGCTGGCAAGCCCATTGTGGTAAAAAATCAGTCAGCCTTGTTTTCAGCTTTATCCATGGCCTTGGTCGCCAGCGGAGGCACAAACAACGGCGCTGTATCCCACGGGAACAAAACCCAGGTATCCTGCGGCACTTCCACCACAAAATGATTGGTCAGCTTCATGCCCGCCGGCTTGGCATACAGGCAGGCAAAATAGGCTTTGGGCAAGCGTTCACGCACGACACGCGCGGTAACGCCGGAATCCACCAAATCGTCAATAACGAGAAACCCCTCACCATCCCCTGCCGCATCGGGAGATTTGATGATGGTAGGCTTGCCGCGCTCTTCTTCATCATACGTCACGACGGAAATCGTTTCGACCAGACGGCAGTTTAGTTCCCGCGCAATAATAGCCGCAGGGATCAATCCGCCCCGTGTGACGGCAACCACACCTTTAAAGGGCATTTTAGGCACCAGAGCTTCTGCCAGAATACGGGCATCTCTGTGTAACTGGTCCCACGTGACAGTCGCGTAATTTACGGCCATCTGGCGCTACTTCCTCTTCAAACAAACAACAGGTCAGACAGACCCGGCCAACAGGACCCGTCCGGGCCTTACCGCGCCCTTCTGCCACTAGTCCGGGCTGCGCTGCAAACCTCGATTAAGAAAAATTTCCTTCACCCGAAAATATAGCGTAATTTTCTTTCAATCGTTATGCTTCCCCCATGACTTCAGAACCCCTCTCCCCCCTCCCGCCTGTGGTGCTTGACCACCCCTGTCTCTTATACACATCT